>NZ_DAOMOZ010000105.1:0-15829 GCF_035444585.1 Agriterribacter sp. | reverse complement strand
AAAGTAGCACAGCTCTACATCTGACGCATTAGTTTCAGGGATGCCGGGATCAATGAGGGGAATATTGCGGATAGAAGGGTCAAACGTAACAAATGGTCTGCTGGGTGGTGCATCCTCCCAGTTCACCAGATCTTTAGAACGGGTGATCCGGGTTTCATAGCCTGCCTTAATATGTTGAAGGTACAGGGTGTAATACCATCCGTTTGCATAATACAGCGCGGGTCCCCCCACATATTTATCCTTTCCATACACGGCTCCCGAAATTTCTTTCCAATGTACCAGGTCATCTGATGCCACATAGCGGAATGTAAAGGGCTTCCATGCAGGATCATTGGTTTCATATAACAAAATGAATTTGTCTTTTCCCCTGCAGACAGCAGTATTGAAAAAATACTCGTTCGGATTGGCTTTTAAAACGGTTACAGGGTTACTCCAGTTTTTAAGATCCGGGGAACTGATCATCGTTATCTCCGTCATCTGCCGCCAGGGTTTGCCTTTTCCATAGTCACCTGCAAAAATGTACAGGGTATCATTGTAAACCAGCACTGTTCCAAATCCATGATTTTTCAACGCAACAGAAACAATTTTACCGGTTTGTACATCCCGTATCCTGATTTCATCTTCATGAAAATAATCCCCGGGTTTGGCTCCTCTTACATCCCAGAAACGCTGGTTGCTCTCCATGAGGTATAGCCGGTCATTAAAAACAAAAGGAGATGATTCTACCAGCGGGGAACCTATGCGGCCCTGCTTGACAATTGGGTTTTGCCAGACTGGCTGTGCAGATAAAAAATTAAGTCCGAAGAAGATGGAAAATAATATTAATGTAGTCTTCATAAATATTCAATATTAGTGATCTGTCATTACATAATCCAGTTCATATTGATGAAGTGAATCTGTATTAAAGCCAGGCAGCAAAAAAGGATACTGCAGGTATTGTTCATCGGTACTTTTTGGACGCCAGGGGGAATAACTTTGTACTTTTATTTTATTTTTTGAAGGAACAAATTGAAGTATCCTTAACCAGCCATCATGTCCTTCACCACTTAATAGCTGGTAGATGGTATTGCCATATATACCTTTGCTTGTTAACAGACCTCTGTGCGTATTGTTATTGGTTACATGACCGCTTAGCACCAGAAAAATATTTGTATGCTTTTTTACCAGTTTGTTCCATATTTCCTCTCCGGTATTGCCATTTGGGGGCAGATAACCAAAGCCTCCGGGATAATCTCTTCTGTCATCGGCAAGCATATAACTATGGGTAATGATTACAGCCCTTTTTGAGCAATGCTTTGATAAAATACTGTCTGCCCAATGAAGCATTGCGTCTGTTGGTGCTACCTCCAAGCTAATAATAATAAATTCCAAATTGCCGGCATCAATAAAATGATAGCTGTTGTTGTAATAATTGTCTGACGTTTTGTTTGAGCAGGTCATACTTCCGCCATACCAATCTTTCCTTTCAAACCTGCTGACCGGGAAAAAGCTGTTGAAGTTTTTTATATTTCTTGAACTATCGGGGATCCAGGCAGGGTTTCCGGGTACCATATCATGATTGCCTACAGCAAGCAGGTAGGGAACCGCATCATCCAGTATACCCAGTGCACTGCTGGCATTTTCCCATTGATACAGCCGGTCATTATCATTCACAATATCACCCATGTGTAATACAACCTTAATATTATCTGCAGTTTGGCGCTGTTTCACCCATCGGGTCATAGACATAAAGACATCCATACTTCCGGATCGCCTCCATGCAGGAGAATCCTTTGCATATACCTGGGTGTCGGGGAAAATGATGAAACGAAAGGAACTCGTATCGTCTGTACATTCATCCGGACTCCCCACAGACCCAATACGCTCGCTAAATGGCGCCCTGACTGCTGATATTTTTTTTGATGCATTTTTATCACAGGCGACAGAAATGTAGGTAAATATCAATACGATGCATACCAAACCAGAAATATTGTACAAAATGATGCGTTGCATAATGCTACCAACCCGGGTTTTGCTCTATATTGCTGTTTCGGTTCATTTCGGTTTGAGGAATCGGCCAGCGGTAATCCCGGGGCGAGGTAAACTTCTTGGTCAATACCAGTCGCGGATTTCCGGTAGCGGGATCTACCGCTCCGTAAGTTGGGCCATTTAATACCGTCTCGCCAATTTTCCATCTCCGGATATCAAATATCCTCAGTCCT
Source organism: Agriterribacter sp. (assembly GCF_035444585.1). Taxonomy (GTDB): domain Bacteria; phylum Bacteroidota; class Bacteroidia; order Chitinophagales; family Chitinophagaceae; genus Agriterribacter. The sequence goes on along the minus strand of NZ_DAOMOZ010000105.1, from coordinate 13,628 downwards.
TCGGTAGCAAACTCAACCTGTCGTTCTCTTCTGTACAACTCCCGCAGCTTTTCTTCCGTATTGTACACGGTAATATCCACATCCGGCATTTTTGCGCGCCGGCGTATTTCATTGAGGTACTTCACTACATCAGGATTCTGCCAGTCTCCTGACTCTACCAATCCCTCTACATAATTAAGCAGTACCTGTGCATATCGGATGATCATATAGTCTGACCAGTTATCCCATATGTTGCCCGCCTGTGATTCGTGGGTATATTTCTTCGCCCAAAAACCTGTGGGACTTGCATTTGCTTTGTCAAAAGATTCGGGACTGTCTGGCGCATAGGGATCGGGAACATAACCAAGGTACAATACATCTCCTGGTACAACAATTGTAGCATCCAAACGGGAATCTCTGTTGTTGTGAAATTTGGGATGTCTTTGATAAATATCCACACTATCTTCCCCCAATTCCCAGATTGTTTTCCCCTGGAGTGTTTCATATACATTTATTAAATTCAACGTGGGAGCGGTATTGGGTAAACAACCATAAAACAATGGCATTTGCCTTGCAAAAGCTCCGTATACTGCTCTTCTTCTGAATAAAATTCTTTCTTTATTTCGCATTCCTGCAGGAGTGAAGAGTTCTCTATAGTCAGGATGTAGCTCGTGTGCATTCAGATCAATCACCTTCCTTGCTGCCTGCGCGGCTTTCTGATACTCGCCTGCGTTCAGGTACATATCACTCTGAATAGCATAGGCGGCAGCCCGGGATATCCTGAATTCTTCATTCGGATCAGGATAACTTACCGGAAGGTCCGGAGCAGCAGCATCAAGTTCACTTGTTACAAAGTTCACCAGGTTTTCTTTACTGCTACGCGCCAGCGAAGATTCATTGGGCGTGATAGATTTATCTACAACAGGAATTTCGCCATACAGCAGGAATGCTTCATAATGATAAAAAGCTCTTAGATTCCGTGCTTCTGCAACATACTGTTTTTTTCGCTCTGGATCCTGTACAAACGCGTTCTCATAGTTTTCAAGAAAACGGCTGCAATGCCTTATGTATAGATAATTGATTTGGTAAAATTCGTCCGGCATCCACTCGGTAGGAGTAGCCAGTCCCAATGTAAAGTTTTGGTACCAGGTCCAACCGGTCACTGTTTCCTCGGAGAGCACGTTGTAGAGCATTCTCCATTTTGTCCAGGAAGCAGTTCCCAGGCTGCCATCCGGCTGCCAGCCTCCCGGCAGCCCACCGTAGCAAAGATTCAATGCATTTCTTACATTGGTTTCATTTTTCCACCATTTGTCATCGGTAGTAGCAGTTGGATTATCGCGGGTAAGAAAATCTTTACTGCAGGACTGTAAGAAAGCCAGGCTAAATGCAATTAAGCAAAATATATAAATTGACTTCATAATTGTAGGTATTAAAATAAGCAGATTAGAATGTGACGTTTATGCCAAAAGTGATGATCCGCATAATGGGATAAGTGAATTGATTACCACCACTTTCAGGATCTACGATCTTAACCTTGGTTAATGTAAATGGATTTTGTGCATTCAAATAGGCTCTCAGGTCTCCGATTTTCATTTTACCGGTGATGCGTGCCGGGAAGTTGTAAGCAACCTGCATATACCGCACACGCATAAACGCTCCATTGGTTTTCCAATAATCCGAGAAAAAACTGTTGGCTCCGGGTGAAGTTAATATCCTGGGATAAGCTGCACCTGTATTCTGAGGAGACCAATAGTCTACCTGTTCTTTAACAGGAGTATTTATGCCCAAGCTTGTGTTGATTAGCGGATTTGCCACCACACCGCTATAGAAATACGGCACATATCCTCTACCTGAAAACATGGTTTCAAACTCGAAGTTGTAAGCTCTCAACGTAAAGTTGGCAAAGTAGGTAGATCGTGCTCCGGTATTTCCAAGCACCGTCCTGTCAGCATCATTGATTAGACCGTCTCTGTTTAAATCCATATACTTAATATCTCCCGCATATTGCGTTCCGCTCATAGGAACACCATCTGCAATGTCCTTCTCCTGTAATAAGCCGTCAGATTTTAGTCCATAGTACACAGCAAAAGGCTGCCCTTCTATATACCACATATTGCCGTTGGGCAGAGAGTCCACATACAATCGTTCAATGGTGTTGCCATTATAACTATACCCAACATTTAAACTAAATGAGACGTTGGTTGACAGAGTTTCGTTGTAGCTTACTTTGGTTTCAAATCCCCTGTTACGCATTTTGCCATAATTCAGGGGGCTGCTTGCCAGACCGGAACTATAAGGGAGACTGACGGTTAATATCAGATCATTTGTAAGCTTGTCATAATAATCGAATGTTATATCAAGCTTCTTTTTTACAATACTCAGGTCTATACCCAGGTTCAGGATATTGACTTTCTCCCATGTTATATCAGGATTTCCGATAGTCGATTCTGCGCCATTGGATCCGTTGATTGTAGTTTGATATGTGTATGGACTTATATTATTGTTACCCAACAATCCGTAGGAAGCACGCAGCTTTAACTGATCAATAAATTTTGCATTTTGCATAAAGCTTTCATTGTGTACGTTCCAGCCTAAAGCGATGGATGGGAAATTTCCCCACTTCAAGCCTTTTCCAAAAAGAGAAGATCCATCTCTGCGGGCCCCGGCCTCTACAAGATAACGACTGTCGTAGCTATAATAAACCTTGGCAAAAAGAGACCGAAGGGCAACTTCAGTAAACGCTGATGAATTGGTAAGCTCCTGGGAATAGCCGCCCAATACATTAATATTATGCCTGTCAAAAGATTTGTTGTAGTCAAAATTTGAACCAAGAAAATAATAGCTGGAACGATTGGTGCTGGAGGACTTTTGCAGGGCAAATACATAATCGGTATTTCTTAGCAAGCCTGTGCTATAGTCAAAGAAATTAAATATTTCCTGATCTACTTTATTCACTCCTGATGTAACCCTGTAGCCAAATTGTCCTTTTACATTCAATCCGGCGATTATTTCCCATTTGGGACGGAGGTTAAACAATATTTCATCCGAGATGTTCTGCCTTCTGCCTCCAACCTGCACCATTGCATAGGGATTTAATCCCTGGTTGAAATAGCCAAAGTACAGATTGGGATCATCGGGCTTCGATGGATACTGCGACACCATATTCGGTGGAGCATAATACAACGCATTTACAATTCCCTTGGCACCATCCTCATAACCAAAATTACTCCCGTAAGGTTGTTTCTGATCGTCTCTTGCCGCATACATATCCATAAATACGGATATGGTTCTGGTGAGGTCTATTGATGTATTTGCCCTTAACGTACCTCTGCCGAAATTGCTTTTAGGTACAATGCCTTCCTGGAACAGGTAGTCCGCATTCAATACAAACCTCGCCGCTGCATTGCCGCCGGACACTGTTAAGGAATGACTCTGTATTGGTGCCGATTTTCGCATAACGAGGTCCGTCCAATTGGTATTCGGATAATTAACCGGATCAGTACCGGCTTCGGTTATATCAATGGCTTCCTCGGTATAAATATCGGCGGCACCACCTCCGCTTGCATTCCGGTTGGCGTCATTGACCATGCGCATATACGTAGGCGCATCTACAAAATCGGGGAATTTCGTGGCGATTTGAGTTCCATAATAGCCGTTATATTGTACATCCAGTTTACCGGCACGCCCCCTTTTGGTGGTTATAATAATTACGCCATTCGCTGCACGCGCTCCATATAAAGATGCCGCCGCTGCATCTTTCAGGACCGTAATGGATTCTACCGTAGCAGGATTGATCTTATTGATATCAAAAGGAACACCATCTAACAAAACCAAAGGCGTCGAACTACCCAGCGTAGCAACCCCCCTTATTTTAAGCGTTGCGGCGTCACCGCCGGGAAGCCCTGAAGCCTGCGTTACTTCAATTCCGGTAACGCCGCCTTGTAAAGCTTGTGATAACTGAGTAATAGGCTTGTTCCTTACATTGTCCATATTAACGATGCCTATAGAACTGGCCATATTTTTCACTTTCTGTGTAGCGTAGCCTGTGACTATAGTATTTTCAAGGTAAACCACTTCATCCTCCAGAGATATAACAGCGTAGTTGGAACTTGATTTTGCATTGGCTACCGGGTACTCTATTGAAGTATATCCCACGGAGGTTATGATCAGGATATCACTTTGTCTGGCCGCAATGGTAAAACTTCCATCAGGAGCTGTAGAAATACCTACGCCTGTTGATTTGACCCTGACAGTAGCTCCCTCAATGGGTTGTATCGGTTCTTTGGTATTGAATATCCGTCCCCTGATGGTTTGCATGGAATCATCTTGCGGGACCTGTGCTTTGCTGTTCAGGTTAAAGAAGAACATCACAAAAGCTGTAAAGCACAACTTTAGAAAAATAAAATAACCATTGGCAATCCGTTTCATAATACAGGTAGTTTAATTACAAATTTTTAGACGTTAAAACCCGAATTAGCGAGCTTTTGATAAACAAAAAACTGCCATCAAGACCAGAAGATCCTCCTTCTGAACTTACATTCAAAATGCTATTTTTCCAATGAATTAATGGCAACTGTAAAACAAGGGGCAATCGGTAACAATTTCCCCGAAAGAAATATTTAATGAGGCAACTCCTTAACTAAGCCACGTTATTACGGTTTATTTTTTTTAGTTTGATATCAGATCAGATAACAGTATAAAGATCAAATTTGTGTTCGTATCATTCAATAGAATATTCAGGTATTTTGATAGATTATTCTATTATTGGAAAATTTCGGGCTGCTCTTTGAATAGGAATCACAACAAAATCATTCAATATTGTCCATATCTAACAATAGGGTTGAATGCATGTGTTAACCATCCGGATTATTTAGCATTTTTTTTTCATTCCATCGTTCTAAAAGCCGGGCTCTGAAATCGCTTACATTCATTCTTACTTCATTTAGCTTTCTGAGTCCCTGTGATGCTGCTATTTTAAAGAAGTGGGCGGCATTCTTTTTTTGCCTTTCAATTGAGCCATATCCCAATTCCAGTTCAACAAATAACAACGGCAGCTTTGCTTCCTGAACCCGCTTTAGCAAATGGACATTCCCGGCAACTGCTGCCTCCGCATTTTCAAAAAACCGGTGATATTGTTTGCAGTTCTGCTCAGACAAATAGCCATTTTTATGCTTCTGCGGCGTTTCGTCCATGGATAGTCTTATATCCGACTGTTCTAACGCTTTTGTGCTGGCATCAATGTACTGTCTTATGTGAGGGGCAGCCGCTCCATAATACCCCTGAAGAAAGTCATTCATAACAGAATCCATGTCGTAGTCGGGATTCCAGGAGAGTTTGGAAAGAAGATAAGCACGCAGTCCGGCAAATTCTCCACCTACTTCTCTATTCCCCTGCCAAAAAATCCCTGTGACATTGTGCTTAAGATAATATTGGAAATTCTTTTGAAATACACTCAAATTGGGGTACGGACTTACCAGTCTTTCAAACTGTATTACATAATCCCAGATGATAATATTATCAGTTAATTTTTCCCATCCCTCTAAATCCTCTCTGAATGATGCATGTTCAGGAGCGTCTTCAACCAATTTAATTGCATTTGTTCTTGGAGATTCTATATTACACAGTATGATAGAAACGTTCTTTGCAGGTTGAATGGTCAAAGGCGGTTTGCGCGTATAGGTGTATGCTAATGTGGCGATTGTCTTATCTGGAAATCTTTCTGCCACTTTATTGACAAAATATAATACAGATCCCATAGGAGAACCTTCCCTTCCGTTGATCTCTGTGCATGATTTGCACTGGCAGGCACCCAGGTGACCATCCATCTGACCCAAGTTCCAGTTTTGGGCATTTGGAAACGAACTCATTTTCCTGTTCAGGTTTTTTACAAATTCCTCAAACATATTTTGATTCATCAGGCACAATTGTGCGTCAAGTTCTACCGAGCCATAATTCACCTTGTGAACCCTTTTTCCGTTGACCAATGAATAGAATTCAGGGTGGGAATTGAAGTACTTTTCCGGGGGCATATAAAAATAAAAGGAATGGCTCCATGCAGGACCCCATTTTCTATCGGTCTGCGGAAGATTGTGTGAACCGTTCAGTTTCAACCGTCGCGCAAATAGCGAATCTACAGCCGATGTTATGAAATAGTCACGATAAAAAATTTCCCGCATCTTCAATACTGGCTCATCCCGCAGGCGAATATCCGGCAATACGATTGAATGATGCCTTGGAACAACTTCGGTTGAGGACGTATACCAACGGCAGCCAATAAATGACTCAAGGAAAGAAGAAACGGCATAAAAATTCGCAATATCTGAAGCTCCCGCGAGGACCAGACAGTTCCTTTTCGTTTCAATTATAAAGCCATCGCTACCCTTAAATATTCCGACATCGTATTTTATATCCTTCAGATGCCGGTTGTTGCTACCAATGATGATCTCTTTTGCAGTGAAGGCAACGCTGTCTGGTTTGATAGGGAGTTTTACACCTGACGATTTTAACAGGTATTTTTGTAATTCCTTTGCTGCTAGTAATTCATACCTGCCGGATTCAGCAGGAATGACAATTACATATTCCGTTTTTTCATGAATAATCAGGGGCAGTTCCGCCTGTACCCCGACAGCAAGCATAACAAAAGAATTCAGGAGCAATAGTCGGATAAAGATCATATAGTCAGTTTTGAATTTAAAAATCTCTCGGTTTGCCAATCACTGCTTCGTGGAATCTCTTGGGTGCATCATTCTTCTCAGCCGTATATATTTTTATCAAAGGGATAGGATAATGATCGCCATCGGGTTGAATAAGGTAAGTAGCTCCTTTTTCGGTTTGAAACGATATGATCTGATTATCATTTACTTTAAAGCGGAGTGGCGTTAACACTCCCTTTTTTTCCCTCCAAAGTTTTGGCAATCCATTCCATGGATTTTGTACGCTGCAATATTGCCCTGCTATACTTTTAAGCGAGATATAAGCGGCCACGCTGTCTTCCTTTCTTTTTTCCGAAGAAACGATAAAGCCTCCCTGAGCAGATAGCGTAAATGCAGCCGCCCATGAAAAAGGGGTGGCAGGAAAGGTTCGTATAATGCCTTCATGGCTCTGTAGCAACATCTCATTGACGGTTGTTGCCAATATAGCCGAAGGTTCCATTCCGCTTTGAATAAAGGGAAGTGCGGGGGTGCTCACTTTTTCTGCAGATTTACCTTTTTGGAAGGCATGAATATCTTTGTACTGCACACTTCGATCTACAATATAATCTCTTTGGGTTTGCAGAAAACTACCATCAAACTTACCTGCATATCTTGAGAGGTACGACCAATGATCCAGATTGAAAAATAACCCCTGGGGAAAATGCTGCAGTTGCCTTACTGACATCAGCAAGTGATTCCAGGCATCTTCGGCAAGGCCCAACCTGGCGCTCACTACGGCAATAGGACTTATTGCAAGCGTGTTTTCCGGGTGAAGCTTTGCCCTGTTAACTGCTGCATTAAAATAACGCGATCCTTTTTGTGACAGGCCGATATCCCCCGACGGGAATACGGGTGATGTAGACCGGCAGAACGTATAATCCCATGCTTTACTATTTGTGCTGTCTCCTTTGGTTTCCGATACTGCCAATACTTCGCCCATACCCCGAACATTGCTCAAAGGATAGGGAGAGAGACGGTTTAAAATATCCTGCCATCTTTTTCTTTCCTTTAAATCAATTTTTAAAATCCCGGATGCTTCGATGCAGTGGCGAAAAGAGGCTCTTATTGTGGCAAGATCTGTTGAAGCATTGGTTAAAGCGTTGTCTTGCTCAGATTCGTAGGCGGAGGACGGGTAAATATAATACCGATTACCCAGCGTATCATATTTTAGGTATTGGCAGTAAAACGAAGCAGCTTTTTTCATAAAAGGGTATGCGGTATCTTTTAAGAAAGTAACGTTCCGGGTGAACTGATAATGATTCCAGAAAAGCTGCGCCATTTGGGAAGCAGGGGTAAAATTGTTTACAAAACTGTAAGCATCCCAGCTTATCATTTTTCCCGAAAAATCATGCTTTTCACTCCACAGGATTGCATTGTTATAACCTCTTTTTTTTGCGTGCTTTTCCGCATAGGGAAGCAATCTCCAGTATGTAGCTAAATAAGGCTTCATTAAATCACCGTGATTAGCCGCATCTAGCGGCCAGTATGATTGCTGCATATTCCAATGGTGTGGGGAAATCCATTGTCTTACATCGTGATTCCATGTCCAAAGCGATCCGTTGAATATGGCAGGATATTTGCCCCTGGAGGAACTGGCCATCAGGTAAAAATGATTGTAGTAAAGATTCTCAATATAGTTATCACCAATGTGGACAAATGAGCGCTGCCAGAAATTCCGCCACCATTCCCTGTGCGTTACGTTCAATTGTTCAATTCCTTCCCTTTCAGCCTCATTAAGGATAGCTATAGCCCGTTGCAGCGGCTGATCAGATTCATTACTCGTTACCACGCTTACCAAAATGCAGAAATCCTGAGCATCCATGCCCCCAAGCATAAGTTTTGCCGTACGAGAGTTGATGATCTCAGTTCGCCTGGCATTTTCTCCAAGAACACGAACTGCAATAACAAAATCCAAATTGCCAAATGATTCCTTTATATATATATCATCATTTTGCTTTCCTGCAATGGCATTTCCTATTCCGGTGCCTGCTGGACGCGAAATGCTGTTATACCACCCACCGAAAGCACGGCTACCCCAGCGATCAAGTGCAACACTAATGCTACTTCCCCTTCCTGCCAGCGGACCTTTTGCTACAAAGCGATTCCGAAAAATGAAAAGATTTTTTCCGGCGTGCACGTTAGCTTCAGCAGAGATATCAGCAAAAGAGGTTGATCCGCTAAATAATGCCTTCGCTTCGTAAAGGGATAGCCTGGCCTCGAATTTATTTTGATACAGCCATTCAAATACCGGGGCGCCAAAATCAACATTAATTTGACCACAGGAGCGCAAAAGCATCTCTTCGGCCCCTGATTGGTCCCATGTATCGTTTTTATTTACCTGAATGGTAAATCCGTTTGAGGTACAATGGATCATTGCACCTACATCTCCATTTCCCAGAGGAAAACCTTCATAACCTTCTTTGGGAGGACTGAGATATACTACGTCATGATTTGATAAATATTCCCTATAATCTACTTCAAACCCAAAATATCTCGGAGTGGTTGAAGCTTTTTGTGCATCTGCAGACGCTGTCTGCGCTTTGAGATCACCGGAAATATAAAAAAGCATCAGGGTGTAAATTATCTTCTTCATGATGTTGTTTTAAACATGGATTACACGAAGATCATCTGATAATTTCTACCCCACAATAGATTATCTCAATACACTGATAGACTATTCAACTATTTTAGAACAAAAGCAAAACACTTTGTCTGCATGCAGATGGGGGAGTCATTTAACCGGCTACGGGCTCCGAATGCTCCAGGACAAACACAAACACATCCTTCGGTCCGTGTATACCGGTCACTAATGTTTTTTCTATATCTCCGGTCCTGCTGGGGCCCGCAATAAAATGTAACGAAGAAGGCAGGCTGCCATCATATTTCCCGATCAGAAAAGCAATAGCGCTGCCTGTGTCATGCAGCAGCTGGCTTTTGTCCGCTATTACAATATGTACCGGTACATACACCGGTAAGGCCCTGCCCGAAGGCTGAGCAGCACTTAACACAACAGAACCTGTTGTGGCCACCAGGCATTCACATCCCGTGACTGCAACTTCTGCAGACAGCACATCATCTGCCAGACTTACCCCGGCATCCCCTACAACCGGACTAAACCCGGGCAATGTACAAGACCATCTATGCCGCAGCAATGTCGGCTGAAATTCCCTGATGTAATCCATCACAGCATCAAAATCCCTGCAACGGAGAAAATTGCCCTGCAGATCTTTAAAGGCCTTCTCAAACAGTTCAATATCAGAACCGGGATCCGCCCGGAAAAAAGAGCTGATCTCAAGGTTTGCCTCCACCATTCTTTCGCGGTCCTCGCCAAGGGCAGCCTTTATCGACTCAAGTATCAGTAACCGGGAACCCGAATTATTCATATGTTTTTTATTTTCAAAGTTCCCTAATCTCAAATAAGGAACAAATAGACTATCGTTCAAAAAAAATGGACAATCATATTAAAGACGGAGCTACCCTTTATTTTTCTTCCGGTATTCTGAAGGAGAGGTGCCGATAATCTTATTAAAGATGCGGTTAAAGAAATAAGGATCTTCATATCCTACAAAAGCAGCTATGTCTTTGACCTTCATCTCGGTGAGGTCGAGCAACTGACAGGCCTTCTGTATTTTTAAATGAATAAAGTATTCCAGAGGAGCAAAGCCTGTTTGTTTCCTGAACAGACTTGAAAAATGCGACGCCGAATAAGAGAACTTTTCCGAGATATCATCTATCCACAATCGCTGCCCGATATTTTCACGCATATATAGTATTGCCTGCGTAATGATATTATCATCCTTTTTCCGAAAGCTGGAAAAGTTGTGGTTGCGAAAAATGAATGAAGCCACAAAGTGGTAAAGGCAAAAATTCGCATAACTAAGGTTGTCAAGGCTGTACCCCATTTCAAGCGTGTCATACATTTCTTCCCACAGTCGTATTCTTCTTTCATCGGGGCGCAGAATAGTAGGTGTCAAAAACTGCCTCATGTCATAAGTACGGTTGAAATGAGGGATCTGATCACCGCAAAAGTGTACCCAGTACAACGACCAGGGATCATCGGCATGAGCCCCGTAACGCAGGTATTTGTCTGTAGCGGGCAGTATGACAAATTCATTGGCTTTGATCTCGCAATAGCCTGCCTTGTTCTCATACCATCCCTTTCCATCAATACAATAAAAAAGAATATTGTCTTTACAGCCCCACCTGCGTTCCCTGTAATGAAAAGACGCTTTCGGAAAATATCCTATCAGCGTAATATAAAGATTATTGAGAAGGGGATCATTCTGAATGCGCTCGCGCAACAGCTTATCCGGCAGGATGATCTGTTTTTCCCCCGTGAAGCCATCCCTTTTTCTGATTGATAACCCCTTGTACCTTTTTTCGGCAGACATAAATAATAGAATTATCCATCAAAGTACATTGATACTCCATTGTTTTCGGAGCATCATTAAGAGTACTTTGCTCATAAAAAAACAAAATGCTGCTTAAAGATAGAGTTTTATTTCTAACAGGTGGTTCAAGTGGTATAGGACTGGAATGTGCAAGGATGTATGCCAAAGAAGGCGCTCATGTGGCTATTGTCAGCAACTGCCAGCCTGAGCTGGAATCAATTGTTCAGGAGCTTGGAAATAGCCATCATATCGGTTTGCATTGCGATGTATCATCGGAGGTGCAGGTAAAACAGGCCATATCAAGCACCATTTCCTGCTTTGGAAGGATTGACGGAATACACAACAATGCAGGAATAGTCACTCCATCAGCAATGCTGCATGAAACCACTACTGATGAATGGCACAGGCTTATGGATGTCAACCTGAAAAGTATTTACCTCACCACAAAATATGGACTTGAATCGCTCAGGAAAACAGAAGGATGTATTCTAAATACAAGCAGCCTCGTGGGGCATATAGGCCAGGAGATGCATGCAGCGTATACCGCAACCAAAGGAGGCATTAGTGCGCTTACCAAATCCATGGCCCTTGACTATGCAAAATACCGGATAAGGGTAAACGCAGTCTGCCCCGCATGGGTAAGAACACCGGCAGTACAATCATGGGTCAAAGAGCAAGATAATAAAGAAAGTGCGGAAGCATATATTAGTAAACTTCATCCACTCGGTTACTGCCCCGATGGAGATGTAATTGCTGATGCCTGTGTATTTCTGTTGTCTGACAAAGCCCGTTTTATTACCGGTTGTACGTTGCCGGTAAGCGGTGGTGCAGAATTGGGATACAGAAGGTAATAAAGGTATACGAATATTACGTCAGTTGACTAACAGTTGTGATCCAAAACCAAAACTTGAAGGAATGCCTGACAGCGTGCGCGGTCTGGGGCTACCGAATCATGGTTTAGATCATTTTTAAATACCTATAGAAAAAAAGGTAATGTCCCACGAAAAGTATACGCTCTTGTATTAAGAGTAAAAGAGTTGCTCTCCTTAGGTGATGCTCAATCAATCACTATTTTAAAAAGCCTGCAGGCGAAGGAATATTCTATCCTCCTGATAACAAAAGAGACAGCATACTTTAGTTGTATCAACGGCGTTCACGGCATTTCTATGCCTTGGGACGTCAATTAGGTTTACAAAAATTAAGGTTGGTGCTTTTGCACCGGGCTTTTAGAAGAGGTGAAAACGCTTAAGGTCCAAAGCGCAAAGACATTTTTTTGCTACACCATTTGCTAAATAATGCAAACAAAAATCCGCAAACACAATGTGAATGCGGATTGTATGGTCTTTTCTGTCGGGAGGACAGGATTCGAACCTGCGACCCCGTGGTCCCAAACCACGTATTCTACCGGGCTGAACTACCTCCCGAACTGTTCTCTATTCTATCCCGCCATTTGGCGGGATCTTGAAAATCTATCCCGCTCCGCGGAATGATTTTCTACGACCGGGCTGAACTGGCTCCCGAATCATTTTCCTTTTGCCGCTGCTATTAATACCGGCGGCCAAAAGGGTGGCAAAGGTAATGGAAATGATACTCAATTCCCAAAACGAGCGGAATTCTTCCTGAAAAATTTCTACGGTTCCGGTTTCTCCTCTTCTTTCTTCCCTCTTACTTTCTTACTTTCTTACTTTCTTACTTTCTTATCTTCTTACTCTCTTACCCCCCTACCCTTACCCGCTTATTAAAAACAAGCTTACCGCCCACATATACTTTTAAATAATAGCGTTGTGCCGGCCGGTAGGATAAATCGTAAGTAAATACTCCTTCTTTTAATGCTTCATATATATGTTCTTCTATCACTTCATTGCCGGGATCGGTAACCAGTTGCACGGTCACCTTCTGCGGACTGTTGCCAAAATAATCCATCGTGGTTTTGCCTCTTGTGCGCGTGGGAAACACTCCTACAGCAGGCACAGGATCCGGTAAAGTCCATGCTGAGATATCGGCCGACACCTCAAAGCTGTAATAGATATTGCTTCCAAAATCCGAATCAAAATGCCTCAGCAATTGCCCTTTACTATCCAGCAGGCGTGCAAAGCCTCTCCCGCCACGATTGTTGAACCAGAACTCCAGCCCGTTATCTGCTGTATCTGTTAATACCAGTTCGTAGCATCCCGGTGGCAACTGAAATGTATCCCTGTAGTCGGTTTCTGCCTTTAAGGAACCCAAAGCCCTTTCAAACATTATTTTGCCTTTACTGTTTTTTATGATATACCCGTTTTGTTCCGGCTGTTTGTTGGTGCGCAAATGAAATACCAGCTCACTGCCATGCACAGGCGCTTTTGTAAATACCGTATGCATGGTATTGTCGCTGCTGTTGGCATCTTTCTTACCATTGGGTGCAGCCAGGGATACCCTGAAAGTATTTTTACCTGTATTACCCTGCACTTTACCCGGTAATCCAATTACCGCCCGCTCATTAAATAACAGGTTACCCTTCCATCTGTATTGCTGCCTGCTGAAACCAGCGGCGCCATATTCAATAATGCATTCCCTGAGCGGCTTACCG
>NZ_DAOMOZ010000104.1:0-15952 GCF_035444585.1 Agriterribacter sp. | reverse complement strand
TTTTCGCCAGCTCAAGATAAATATAAGCATACATGGCTCCCGATAAGTTCCAGTACGCATCGGGTATTGTTTCATCAGTGCCGTCACGCGACAGAATATTACCGATCTCGTTTATAGTGGTAAAAACATGAGGAGCCAGCCGCTTGCGTATGTTTTCTATATACCTTACCCTGTCCAGGAAACCATTGGCCTGGTTAAAAAATGAATACTGGTAAGTGCTGATCGCCTGCTTATTATGGTCGCGTGTGCCATAAAAATGATATGAAATACCCTCCAACTCAACTCCCGGTTTATGATTTTTTGGATCAAGAAAATATTCGAACCACTCAGGGTCTTTTTCCAAAGCAAGCGACATTCCTATAAACTTTGTTTCGGGAGATAGCTTTTTTAAAGCAATAACAATATTGTCATAGATCCTGGTATACAATTGCGGTGTTATGCGATGTTCAAGATCCGGCTCATTCAACACTTCCCAATAAGGTATTTTATAGTAATGCCCTGATTTATGGAATTTTCCCAGTTCATCGGTGAAACCTCCTTTGGCATACCAACTGAATAACCGTACATAATAACCGGTTAATTCAGACAATGTGGGATCACGCAATTCGGTTCCCTGGTTATAATTCCAGGAGGTTTGGTAAGCATTATCAGGGTAGGTAACCTCAGCATCCGTTTTCCACATCCAGGCGGGTGTGGTGCTGAAGTTGATCACTACGGAATGCCCCTTTGTGGCCTCCATAAAAGCTTCCATCGTACTGTCGAGGTAAGTGAAGTCCCAAAAGGTTTCTTTGGCTGTTGGCGGCTTTAATTCTGCCACGGCCATTTTAGGGTAGGGGAACCATGGAACGTACCTTACATAATCGGCTCCCAATTCCTTTAATGCTTTAAAAGTAGGTGCATGTATGGGTGAGCTGTTCCTCACCATCGGGTTTTCAACCAACTGCAATGTTGGCGTTGTTTTGGATACAGCGATCGTATTTTCCCAGTCAACTGAAATGCTGTTGTTTTGTGCCTGTAGGTTTTCAAAAGACAGGAATAAGATCGTTGCAATGAGCAGCATCCGGGGAGCAGCAAAAAAAAGAGCTTTTTTCATATAGCGTGGTTTTTAAACTATTTCAATAAGCAAGTTCAAAAGCGAAGCAATCGCGGGACTTTGTAAGAAATTTCTTACCTGGTATGAATGTATTATAGAATAATTTAAAGAAGATACGCAATTTGATATTTCAGATATGCATCCTGATATTTTTGCTGTTTGCTCAAAGACAACATGACAGTGAAGGAAGAGCTTTTTATAAAAAATGAAGGGGCTTTTTGAATACTTATACTTTCAGGGGATGTTCACCTTTTCGCCAAGGAATTTTGGCTCTGCTCCAAACAAATAATCAATAAATACTTTTACCCTGGCCAGCTTTTCACGCACCTGCACTTTAAAGCCGGCACGTGTTCCCACGTCTTTTGCATTGAAGCCAATGGCTGCAATGCCTTCCCTCGAAGCAATATAAATAGCTCTTTCATTTTGAAAGGGCTGGGAGATGACCGTTACGGAATCCTGGCTGAAAATGGCTTTGAGCCGAACCACCGAATCAAAAGTGCGGAAACCTGCATAATCGGAATAAATGCAGGATGAATCAATACCTGCCTTTAACAGGTCTGCCCGCATTAAAGCCGGCTCATTATAGTATATGCTGCTGTTGTCGCCGCTGATGATGATGTACCGGATCTTTCCTGCCTTCAGCAACCGAACGGCAGCATCTATGCGGTAGGTATAATAAGGGTTAAGATGACCCTCCACAAGATATTTGGAAGTGCCCGGTAATAAACCCGTTTTGTTGTAAGGTATGGCTTCTGTGCTGGAATACAACTTGCCCCTGGCCGCCTTTGAAATGACCCTGTCACTGAAAAAAATAGCCAGGAGCAAAATAATCAGCAACACAGAAAGATAAGTGAATATGACCCTGACTCTGCGCATTAGGATTGAATAGCTAATAAAAATGTCCGGTGATCTGTGCACCGGCAATATACAAAAAGCCACCCTGAAAGCTTTGAACTCACCGATCTTTATAAAGTACTTAACAGTATTGCAGCGGTATTGCCACTCCGTTATTTAAACCCGTACTTCCTCATATACCTTTCATAAAGCTGCGTTTGCTTGCTGGCAAGGTTTACTTCCCGCCCCTGTATGAATGCATGAGTGATAATGCTGGTACGCATATCAAGGATGTCGCCTTCACATATTACCATATTGGCATCTTTCCCTGCTTCAATGGAGCCTGTTTTACCGGCAATGCCCAGGATCTTAGCCGCGTTTAAAGTAATGGCACTCAAAGCTTCTTCTTTGGTAAGTCCAAAAGCTGCAGCCGTTCCCGCGTTAAAAGCCAGGTTGCGGTACCGGGTAACACCGGCATCATCGTTCAATGCGAACAGTACCCCTGCTTTTTGCAACATAGCCGGCGTTTTAAAAGGCTGGTCAAAATCTGCGTCTTCCGTTGATGGCAAATTATGTTCGGCATTTAATATAACCGCTATATTGTTTTCTTTCAGCAGCGGGGCAACTTGCCAGCTTTCTGCTCCGCCTACTATAACTGTTTCAAACCCGAATTCTTTTACAAAATCAATGGCTACCAGCATTTGCTTTACCTGCCCGGCATGTACAAAGAGCTTCCGGCTCTTATCAAAAAGTCCTTTTACCGCTTCCAGCTTCAGATTGGTGGCGGTATACGTGGTTTCCTGCAGGTAGGCCCGGGCTTCCCTGAAAAAAGCTTTTATATCTTCAACTTTTGCCAGTGCTCTCCCTG
The DNA here is from genome assembly GCF_035444585.1 of Agriterribacter sp. Lineage (GTDB taxonomy): Bacteria > Bacteroidota > Bacteroidia > Chitinophagales > Chitinophagaceae > Agriterribacter. The sequence goes on along the minus strand of NZ_DAOMOZ010000104.1, from coordinate 13,157 downwards.
CAATATCCTCCGGTTTGGTAGGCGTTGGGGCAGCAGCGGAGCGCCGTGGCGCAGCAAAAGACGGGAGATTAATATGTATGCTGTTATCGGTTGCATATGCGGCATCTTCCCAGTTCCATGCATCCAACTGCACTACAGACGAAGAACCGCTGATCGTTCCGCCCTGTGGCACGATGCCGGCCAGTAATATGCCATTTGCCTTCAATACATTGATCATGGAAGAAGCGGCATTATACGCTACAATTGACCTGATGTTCGGGTTAAGATCGCCCAGCTCACGGTAATCGTTAGAGCCCCGCACACCACCGGAAATCTCTTTCAGCCCGAGGTCACTCTGCGGGAGGATGAGGCCCGGGTACACCTGCCTGCCACCGGCATCAAGCACTTTCACATCGCCCTGCGGTATGGCAATATCGGTTCCCACGCGAACGATCTTTCCATTATTGATTTCTATGGTAGCATTATCTGTAACCTGCCCGTTCCCCACATGCACCGTAGCATTGGTAATAAACAGCAGGCCTTTATATTCTTTTGCGGGATATACATCATCCTGCGCCTGTGCAAACAGTGCGGAAGAAAGTACAGCCAACAGGAAATATATTTTTTTCATACTTGCTTTTTTTAACAGATCAATGAAAGAGATGATTGCTATTTCATATCATTTCGCTCATCGCCATTACTGTGATCATCCCTGCAGCTCAGGCTTATATAAGTGCTTGGCTTAAATGCTGCGACGGGTGTTCCCGATTTTTTTTCGGCGAGCATTTTTTGAATGATGCGGTTACGCTCTTCAGCAATGGTATGCCGCAATTGCAGGTCATGTTCAAGATCAAAATACACCGTGCCGTCCACAATTGTTTTTTCGGGCCTGGCATAAATGCTCAGGGGATTATCGCTCCACAATACCAGGTCGGCGTCTTTGCCGGCTTTAATGCTTCCCGTTCCGTCGTCAATATGCAGGGCTTTGGCAGGATTGATGGTAACCATTTTCCATGCTTCTTCTTCGGTTACGCCACCGTATTTTACTGTTTTAGCGGCTTCCTGGTTCAGGCGCCGGGCCATTTCCGCATCATCCGAATTGATGCAGACATTCAATCCCATTTTTTGCATAATGGCTGCATTATAGGCAATGGCATCGGTTACCTCCACCTTGTAGCCAAACCAGTCGGAAAAGGTTGATACATTGGCGCCATGCGCCTTTATTTTATCTGCCACTTTATACCCTTCCAGCACATGGGTGAAAGTATTGATACGGAAACCGAATTTTTCTGCCACCCGCATGGTATAGGTTATTTCACTTTGTACATACGAATGACAGGTGATGAACCTCTTTTTATGCATGATCTCAACCAGCGCATCCAGCTCAAGGTCTCTTCTTACCGTAGCAAAGGGGTTTACCGCCTGTTTCTTTTTTGCCGTAGTGGCAGAAGCCTTTTTCAAGGCATTTTCATAATCTGCCGCCCTTTGAAAAGCATCGGTGAGCACCTGCTCCACGCCCATCCTTGTATCCGGAAAACGGTTGTTGGCAGATGATGTGGTACGCTTCACATTTTCACCCAGCGCGAATTTGATGAAAGGATCCGCATTCCTGAATTTCAATCCTTCATCATCGGCGCCCCAGCGCAGCTTTATCAGCTGCGTTTGCCCTCCAATGGTATTGGCGGAGCCATGCAGTATATGAGAAGTTGTAACTCCGCCGGCCAGTTGCCGGTATATGTTGATATCATCGGGATTTAAATTGTCGCCTATCCGCACTTCCGACGTAACGGACTGTGCTCCTTCATTGATAGAAACAGTAGCAATATGCGAATGCTCATCAATAATGCCTGCGGTGAGGTATTTGCCTGTTGCATCTATGATCCTGGCTCCTGCAACACCGGAAATATTTTTACCTATCCGGGCAATCTTCCCGTCCTTTACGAGCACATCCGCGTTCTCTAAATTTCCTGCTGCTTCACCCGTCCATACCGTAGCATTTTTAAAAAGCAGCGTTTCCTGTCTGGGCAATTCATCCCGGCCATAGCTGCCGAAAGGATAGGTGATCTTTGCCATCGGTAAGCTTTTTGGAGCCGTGGCAGAATCCGGCTTTACAACTGTTGCTTTAGAAAAAAAGGCAGTCCACAACAGGCTGTTGCCATCCGCATCGGCTCCGTTGCCTTTCCATGAATTATCGTTGTTTACCACGCCGCTCAGCCGTATAACCGATTTTGATTTTTTATCGGGTTTAAAGCTCAGGCTTACCAGCTTGCCGTTAAAACTGAATTTAACGGGAAGGGTATCGGTATTGATGATATGGGCAGCATGTGCATTTTTAACGTCAACTGTATATTTGATATCACCTTTTTCTGTATGCAGTACAAGGGTATATATTCCCTTTATATCATTCCACCCCGCATCCCGCACCGTATATTTTTCACCCTGCACCCAATTTTGATAAACAACAGACTTCTCTTTAAATACAGGCCCCGAAGCGATCAAAAAATTGGCGAGTTTGCCCGCTTCAATGCTGCCCACTTTATCGTATACGCCCAACAGCGTCGCCGGTATTTTGGTCAATGCTTCTAATGCCTTTTGTTCGCTCAGTCCATTTTGAATGGCTTTTCGGATATTGGGTAAAAACTGTTTGGGATCTTTTAAACCGGCCGGTGTCAGGCAAAAATCAATTCCCGCTTTCTCAAAAGCAGCGGCATTTACCGGCGCCATCTCCCAGTGCTTTAAATCGTTTAACGACACAAGACGGGCATTATCGGGGTCTTCCACATCCATTGCCTGTGGATAATTGACAGGCAAAACAAATGCAGCCCTGGTAGCAGCTATTTCTTTTATGCGCTGGTATTCATTTCCGCCTCCCTTAATAATATACTGTACGCCAAACTCGTCTCCTATCCGGTCTGCCCGGATGTCGGCCCATTTATCACCGGCATCAAATACCTGGGGCAGTTGCCGGTTGTTGTTCCAGGCCTGCAGGCTGAGGTTTACACCTTCGGCCGTTGGATTGCTCTTATACCATGCCGCATCAAGATAACTTTGGCGCAGTAAAGCAATTGCCCCCATGAGGCTGGTGGGATAGCTCTGGGTAGAAGTTCCTTTGCTGAAAGAATAATGGACCGATGCTTTTTCTTTTATAATAACAAGGTTCTCTTTTTTATCTGCCAGGGTAACCAATGTTCCCGTTCCACGTGCAATGCCATCCTTTCGATGCGTTAGCACCGTGCCAAAACCAATATCCCTGAAGGTTTTTGCGTTATCATTATTTACCTCAAATAATGCAGCGGCGTCTGCATCAGCCTTAATGGCCTCGTTCCAGCCATAAGCGCCTTTTGTATTGGAAGTTAGCTGTGCCGGAGCGCTGTAGCTGAACCCGCCTGAGCTGCGGCGGGGTACGGGTATGCCATAATCGCTGTACAGATCAATAAACGAAGGAATGATATATTTTCCCTTACAATCCACCACAACAGCATCTTTGGGAACAGCAATATTATCTCCCACAGCAATGATCTTTCCCCTTTGAATGAGCAATGATGCATTTTGCAAAGTGGTTTGTGCATCCTTTATTATAGTGGCATGGGTAAAAATATAGGTGCCGCTCCGTTCATCGGCAACACCGTTCACCGGAAATGTTTGTTGGGCGTATATGCTACAAACTGCCGTACAGCAAAACCATACCAGGATTATTTTTTTCATCAGCAGCTATTTAAATATGCTGAAAGGTAAGTTTAAAATTGCTTTTGCCCATCACTGTCTTAATAACAATATGAGTATCAAAACAGGCGCCCGGTCTCCTATCCCGTGTGCCCTAACCTGCCTTTGAAAAAACTCCTGCCAGTCCGGAAATGATCCCTGGTTAAAATTTCATACACAACATTTTTAATTATTTACGCATAGTTCCATGAGAAAGCAATTGTTGTTTACGCTGATATTATCCATTTTCCTTTTTTCATGTTCGGAAAAAAAGGTTCCCGATGCACAAACCACATATACCGATATTCCCTACCGGCAGGATTACAGCATTAAATACAATGTAACAGACAGCGGTACTGTGTTGCATAAAGCGTATGCCGACCGCAATGGCGTTATCCAGATCCTTTCTTCCAAAGGTTTGCTCCATCCCTTTTCAGGGGCCATGCTTTACCCGGGAACCCTTGTGCCTGACGATACTTACCGGCCGATGAAGGACAAAAAGATAGCCGGCATCAGGTTATATCAAAACCAGCTTGTATACCTCGATGACAAAGCCGTGTTCAGCAATGCCTGGGCGGGGAGTTTATACTCCAGGCATGGTTTGCCGGGTGCCGCTGTTTTTGCCGGAGGCGACGATTTCGCTTTCCTGATTTCCGACGGAAGTTCATTGCAATACCTTCAGCATTCACAGGTGATTTGGGAAAGCAAAAGCAGTGAGCAGGTGCTTGATATTGCATATGACAGTATGAAGAGTGTCTTTTTCGTACTTACCCCCGGTCAAATATTTTCTTTTTCACCTGCAGACAAACAATATACACCCCTGTTTAAAGCAGACAGTCTTATCTGTTTTACCATAGCCAGTGAAGGAAAAGATATTATAGCAGGTACACATAACGGTTATATAATTATTGATGCATCTACCGGGAAGCAAAAGGGAGAAATAAACAGGAAGCTACCCTGGACAGCGCTTACCGCTGTTACCGAAATAGAGGGCAAACTCTGGTTCGGTTCACCAAGAGGCGCTTTTATGCTTAAAGATGATGGTAAGTTCAACTACTATGCTTCCAAACGTTGGCTGCCTTCCGACAACGTAAAGCAAATCGTTAACGGCGGAAAGGATATGGTGCTCATTTTAACCGATGCAGGATTAGCGAAGATCTGCTTCAAAACAATGACCCTGGAAGACAAAGCTGTTTTCTTTGACAAACAGGTAAGAAAAAGGCATATCCGCAACGGGTTCAATGCCACTCTCGTGGGTATGAAAGATGGCAACCTGGGAACCGGCCACATGGAAGATTCGGATAATGATGGCTTATGGACCTCCATGTACCTGGGTGCAGAGGCTTTCCGTTATGCGGTTACCAAATCGCCGGAAGCATTGCAAAATTGCCGTGAATCACTGGATGCCATGGAGCGTCTTTACTCCGTTAATCCGGTAAAAGGCTTCCCTGCACGGTCATACGAAAGGAGAGGATACAAGCTCCATGACCCCGAAAAATGGATCCCTGCACCGGATCCTGAATGGGACTGGAAGTCAACCACCAGCAGCGATGAAGCCATCGGTCATATTTTTGTGTTTGCCGTGCTGGCAGAACTGGTGGATGATGAGGCTATAAAAGAGAGGTCGGTTGCGCTGATAGATTCACTGATGCAGCATGTTGTGGATAATGACCTTTACTTAGTGGACTGGGATGGTAAGCCTACCCTTTGGGGGAAATGGAACCCTGAGTATGTAAATGCAAGACCCAAAAATGTAGGCGACAGAAAAATCAACTCTTCCAATATCATTGCCATGCTGCAAACGGCATATCATTTTACAAAAAAAGAGATCTATAAGGAAAAAGCCTTTGAGCTGATGGACAAGCATGGTTACCTCGAAAACCTGATGCGGCCCATGAAAGAAATCGGCCCCGCTCCGGCAGATGCAGACGACTGGAGTAAAATGTTATCGCACGAATGGAACCATTCAGACGATGAAATGTATTTCCTGGGATACTGGGGGTTGTACCGTTACGCTTTTAATGATACGCTCAAAGAAAAATACAAAGAAGCCATTATTGATCACTGGGAGATAGAAAGGCCCGAGAAAGAAGGCGCCTGGAATATTTTTACCGCCCTTACGGGAACCAAAGAATTTGACCTGGAAGAAGCGGTATGGTATTTACAGGAATATCCCCTGGATATGATTGGCTGGACGGTAAGAAATAGTGAAAGAAAAGATATAGAACTGGTGGAACCCAACTTCCGTGGGCAAACAACCAAAGAAGTACTGCCACCGGATGAACTGGATATCAGCAGGCATAATGGCAACAGGTTCGATTTGAATGGCGGACGCAACGGCAACAGCGAGTACAGCGCCGGTGATATATGGCTGCTGCCTTACTGGATGGGTCGCTACCTTGAAGTGATCAGCGCACCAGCCAATAAGCAAATGCATCGTTAAGCTGGTTCAAAATACGGCAAATGAAAAAATGGTTACCGGCAGGCATAGCTATTATGGCGCTGGCTTCCTGCTTACAAAATAAGGCGGATCAAAACCAGCACGAACAGGTCTATACCGATGTACCCTACGTGCAGGATTACAGCATTAAATATAATATAGCCGACAGCGGTCTGAGCCTGTACAAAGCATATGCCGACCGTAATGGTGTTATACAGGTGCTTTCTTCCAAAGGCTTGCTCCATCCCTTCTACGGCGCCATGCTCTATCCAGGCACGCTGGCGCCCGACGACACCTACCGGCCCATGAAGGATTAAAAAGATCAGCAACTTCAGTATCTACCGCAATCAACTCGTCTATCTGGATGATAAAGCCGTGCTCAGCAACGCATGGGCCGGCAGCCTCTATATAAAGCACGGTCTTGCCAACGCCCGTGTTTTTACCGGCGGCAGCGATTTTGATTTCCTGGTATCGGATGGCAGTGCGCTGCGGTATCTTAAAGGCGCGCAGGCACTGTGGGAAAGCAAAAGCACCGAACGGGTATTAGATATGATATTTGACAGTGCAAGGCATCGTTTTTTGGTGCTTACTCCCGCACAAATATTTTCCTTTTCGCCGGAGGATAAAAACTATAGTTCCTTCTTTGCGGCAGACAGTCTTACCTGCTTTACCATAGCCAACGGCGGAAAAGATGTGGTGGCAGGTACCCGTAACGGGTATATGGTTATAGATGCAGCTACCGGAAAACAGAAAGGAGAAGTGATCAGAAAGCTGCCCTGTCCGCAACTTACCGCTGTTACCGAAATAGGGGGAAAGCTGTGGTTTGGCTCCGGCAATGGTGCTTTTATGCTGAAAGAGGATGGCAGGTTCAACTATTATGCATCTAAACGGTGGCTGCCTTCAGACGATGTTAAACATATCGCCAAAGGTGACGGAAACAGCGTGCTGGTGCTGACGGGCGCCGGCCTGGGAAAGATCGGCTTTATGCAGATGACCCTGGAAGAAAAAGCGGCTTTTTACGACAAACAGGTAAGGTTAAGGCATATACGATATGGTTTGTATTGTGATGTGGCGAACCTGGAGCATGGCAATCTTTCTACTGCCGGTTTAAGGCCACGTGACAGCGATAATCTCTGGACCGCGATGTACATGGGCAGCCAGCTGTTCAGGTACCTGGTTACACATGAAGCGGAGGCAAAGCAAAATTGTATCGAATCCTTTGAGGCAATGGAACGACTGTATACTATACATTCCATTCCCGGCTTTTTTGCCCGCTCCTTTGAGCGGCGGGGCATAATGCCTTTTAAAAATGAGTACCGGCCCTACCTGCAACACTACTGGTACCCCGGTTACCAGAACACCATTAGTTGGCACCATGCGGCTGATACGGAATGGGACTGGAAAGGCGCGGCCAGTAGTGATCAAACCGTGGGGCAGATGTTTGCGCTTACCCTGCTGGCCCAATATATGGATGATGAAGGAATAAAAAAGCGGGCCATAGCATTAATGGATGGGCTGATGTCGCATATTGTTGACCATCAGCTCCGGCTGGTTGATCACGACGGCAGGGCTACCCTTTGGGGGATCTGGCATCCGGAATATGTGAACCGCTTCCCGGAAATGGTGGGCGACAGAAAATTATACTCTTCCAACATTATCGCTTTCCTGCAAACCGCCTGGCATTTTACCGGTAAAGAAAAATATAAAAAAGTTGCGGAGGATCTGCTTTACCGGCACGGGTATCTTGAAAACTTAATGCGTCCTTTTGCAGCCATAGGAAAGGCGCCCCCTGGAGCAGACACGTGGAGCAGAACCCTGTCGGCAAAATGGAATCATTCGGATGATGAAATGTACTTCCTCGCTTATTGGGGTTTGTATCCCTATGCGCTGAACGATTCGCTGAAAGAACAGTACCGGGATGCCATACGGGACCACTATGAAATGAAAAAGCCTGACAAAAATGCCCTTTGGAATTTTTGCTACGCCTTCACAGGCGCCGGCGATTTTAATTTAAAGGAAAGCATCTGGCATTTAAAAGAAATGCCATTGGATATGATCGAATGGTCGGTGCACAACAGCCATCGTGCAGACATTACATATATGGAAGAGAATTTCCGGGGACAAACCACCACGGATGTGCTGCCTCCCGATGAACGGCCGGAACAGAAGCACAACCGCAATCTTTTTACACTGAACGGGCAGCGCGAAGGGCATAGCGAGCAGGGTGCCGGCGACGTATGGCTGTTGCCCTACTGGATGGGCCGGTTCCTTGGGCTGATCAGCGCACCGCAGGAAAAATAAGCGTATAAAAGATTTCGCAAAATATTGCCCGGTAAAATATAACAATGGTTTCGAAACGTCTCTTCGTTTGCATGCATTTTACCATCACATGTAAGCAACATAACGTTCACCCATAACCGTTTTAATAAAATTTTATATATTCATTTATACCAACGGCACAATTTTCGCGTTCTGCTCACTCCCCCTTCTGTTTATAAATAATTAAATGTTCTCATGAGTACCAAAAGCGAAATTATGCCTGTATGAGTTCCCTGGTCCGCGATATGCTTTTTTTATTCCTGCCCGGTATCACCTGCCTGCTCCTACCTTTTACAGGTCTGTCTCAAACAGGCCCTGCTGCCGTACAGTTCAGCTCTTTTGAAGCTGAGCTCCTGAGTAAAAATACAGTTCAGCTGAAGTGGGGATTTGTACAGCAGGAAGGAGATAACATTCATTTTATCGTTGAACGCTCTTCCGATGGCGTGGCATTTCACCCGTTGTATAAAACCGGATCTTCCCCCGGCGGTAACGAAACAGCCTACCAGTATACCGATCACGTGATCATAAAGGACAGCATGTTTTACAGGATAGCCGGACAGACCGGGAATGGGAATGAAACTTTTTCCGCTATTCGGAAAATTCATTTACCGCGGCGCTTAAAAACGGAGGTGGTTGTTATGCCCAACCCTGTATTCAATAACGCCTCCCTGATCATCAATGATGAAGGCCTGGGTGAGATTTCCTGCATTTTGTATGATATGACCGGTAAAAATATACGAAGCTACCAGATCAGGAAAACCACAACTTACATGCAGCAGATATTAGATATGTACAGTGTGCCCAAAGGAGAGTATATTTTAAGCATCCGTGGCGCCACGATCAACGAGACCAAAAGAATTGTAAAACAATAGAAGAACTATCTTTGCCGGATATGATGAGCAAGAAGTCTTTTGTGGCAATTGTACTGGCAGGTTTGCTTCCTTTGACCTGTTATTTTCTTTTGAAACATTTCAGTGCACAGGCAGTAGTGATGCCAAAGCGCTATTTTTACGACAGCGTACAAAACAATACGTCTTACGGCAAAGCCACTTCCGATACCATCTGGCACAAAGTAAGGAACTTCAGTCTTACCAACCAGCTTGGGAAACAGGTTTCCCTCAGCGACCTGGATGGTAAGATCATTGTGGCCGATTTCTTCTTTACTTCCTGTCCCGTTGTTTGCCCAACACTAACCCGCAATATGAAGCGCCTGCAGGATGCCTTCAACAAAACAGATACCATTGTAAGATTCCTTTCCTTTAGTGTTGACCCTGTAAGGGATTCGGCCCAAAAGCTAAAAAAGTATGCGGATAAGTATGGCATCAATCACGATACCTGGTGGATGCTCACCGGTGATAAGGAAGAGATATACGATATTGCAAAAAAAGAATTCAAAGCCAATATCGCCGACACAAAAGTAGATACGAACTTTATCCACACCGAATATTTCTTTATCCTCGATAAAGACAGGGTAGTTCGCGGATGGTATAACGGCATGGACAGTGTTCACCTGAACAAACTGGCCAGCGATGTGGTGCTGCTTATGCTGGAAAAAAATAAAAAGAAAAAGCGAAGCCTTTTTGGAAACTAAGGATTTTTAACCAATAATCAAATACCAGGCATAACAGAGATGAGCCCCGAGAACATGCTTCAACCCCGGATAGCAAAAAATGATAAACTGGCCCGTTTGCTGATCGGCATTGTGTCCTTTGTAATATTTACAGCAATCGTGTTGCTGAGTAAAATCAAAATAGACGCAAACCTGGGGTTCGATGTACATATTTTTGCTCTGATAAATGCTTCGATCAACTCCTTAGTATCCGTTTTACTCGTTGCCGGCCTCATTGCGGTAAAGCGCCGCAATTATATTTTACACAAAAAAATAATGCTGGGCGCCATTATTCTTTCGGTGTTGTTCCTGGTTTCTTATATCTGCCATCACCTGTTTGCCGGGGAAACAAGATTTGGCGACGCAAATCATGACGGACTGGTAAGCGATGCCGAAAAATCAGCAGCCGGTTCGCTGAGGATATTCTACTATATTATTCTTGGCACGCATATCCCGCTTGCCGGTATTATCCTTCCTTTTATTTTATTCACCGCTTACAGGGGGTTAATAGCAGAATTTCCCCGGCACAAAAAAATCGCACGCATTACCTGGCCGGTATGGCTGTATGTTTCCCTCACAGGGGTGCTGGTGTATTTATTGATAAGCCCTTATTATTGATATAATGTTCGATATATAATAATTCGAACTACGGGGCGTTCCATATATAAATTGACTTAAATCAATTTTTGCTTTTTCAATAAATTTTAACCTTTAATCCTTTCGTTTTTTGCAGTGGGTTTTATCTTTGCAGCAATTGATTTTAACCTCAAATAAACCAGGTTATAAACTTTGCGGCAGTAAATAACACTGCTGCATTTCAACAAACAATTTCCCTAAGTCATGATTCAACATTTAAGAAAGCAAAGGAGAACGATAGCCTGCTTCCTGCTTCTTGGCTTTTTGAATATCATGACCTTTTTACCTGCAAGCCGCGCCGAAGATAATTCCGCTCATGTAAGTTATCCCGTATTTAAAAGTGGTGAATGGAACGCGGTATATGAGGAGAACGATAACACGCCTTCTACTATGCTTGAACTGCTCCTGGAAGATATTGCAGGATTACAGGACAAGCTGCCCGATCACGAAAAGCCCGGCTTCAATGCACATTTTTTTAATTCCAAGAACAGGATAAGCGCCTGCTTTTTTCAGCACTTCATTGTACCACCCGCTATTCCTGAAGTTCAGCCGGCGCTCATTGCAAAACACGACTTTCCTGAAGCTTCCCACACAACCAGGCTTCCCCACCTGCAACATCATAATTTTATTTTCAGGCTTACCCCTTTTTGAATTGGTGCATCATTTCATGCACCAATTGCATGCTGCTTACTGCTCATTCTAACTCCCGTCAGCAGACCGGGTTTATGTAATTCATTTTTAAAATACAACTCTAAAGGATGAAAAATATATGGTATATAGTTGCCGGCATTTTTATGGCAGGATGCTCGGTTAAGGGAAATGTTCAGGATAATAAAGATCTGCCCCAGTTGCCTGTTATAGAAGTATCGCTTAAAGACACTTCCTTACATCATGATTATGTAACGAGCATTGAAGCTGTAAAAAATGTAGAGATCCGCACAAGGGTCCAGGGATTTCTGAACAAGATATTTGTAGATGAAGGACAGGTAGTGAAAAAAGGACAACCGCTTTTTCAGTTAGATGATAAGGAATTTATAATTGCGCTCTCCAAAGCAAAAGCAAATGTAAACAATGCCGAAGCCGAAGCAAGAACCGCCGAAGTAGAACTGCTGAGGGTAGAGGGCCTACTGGCGAAAGAGATCGTATCGCCTACCGAAAAGGATATGGCGGAAGCCAGATATAAGGCTGCACAGGCCAAGGTGGAAGAAGCCCTGGCTGCGCAAAAGAAGGCGGAAACCAGTCTTTCCTACACATTTATACGCTCCCCTTTTGATGGTATTATTAACCGCATCCCGTTTAAAGCCGGCAGCGTGCTCGATGCCGGAGCCCTGCTCACCACTATTTCAGATAATCACGAAGTATACGCATATTTCAATGTTTCGGAAAACGAGTACCTGAATTACCGGAAAACGGCAACAGAGAACAGGAATAACAATATCAACCTGCTGTTAGCCGATGGAACGGTATATCCTTATTCGGGGAAAATTGAAACGGTGGAAGGTGAATTTGATGAAAGCACCGGATCTATCGCGTTCAGGGCAAGGTTTCCCAATCCTTCCAGGCTGCTCAAGCATGGCGCATCGGGTAAGGTAAGGCTTACGATCAATGCCGGCAACGCTTTGATCATCCCCCAAAAAGCTGTATTTGAAATACAGGATAAGAGCTATGTATTTGTGGTAAACGATGATAACATGGTGAAAATGACAACCGTGGTGCCGCAGACCAGGATAGCGCAATCTTATATCATCAAGGAGGGGCTCAGCAAGGGGGATAAGATCGTATACGAGGGCGTACAGCATATCCGCGAAGGTGCCCGCATACAACCCATTCTTATTCACAGGCAGTTGTAACCGGCTGCCTGGCTCCACAGTGGCCGGATGACACGCCATTCGGACCCTGCTTCACCCGTGTGGAACAAGCTTGTTTGTTACCGCAAACCGGAGTCCGTACTGTTTGCTTTACAGACAATACAGGTAAGGCGTTTGCTTTTTATATTCCTGCATGCCATAAAAACCATTTAAAAACCGATCTGTTACAACAACCCCTTTTATGATAGAAACCTTTATCAGGCGACCCGTATTGTCGCTGGTTATTTCACTGATCATTACTTTATTGGGTGTGCTGGCGCTGTTTACCTTACCCATTACGCAGTTCCCTGATATTGTGCCGCCATCGGTAACCGTAACAGCAAGATATACAGGCGCCAACGCCCAGGTTTGCGCCGATGCGGTTGCCACGCCGCTGGAAAGGGCTATTAACGGGGTACCGGGCATGACTTATATGAATACGGTAACCAGCAATAACGGGGTAACCCTCATAACCATTTCTTTTAAAGTAGGCACGGATCCCGACCTGGCAGCGGTAAATGTGCAGAACAGGGTAACCACCGTTCTGGATGAGCTCCCCGAAGAAGTGATAAAAGCGGGCGTTGTAACGGAAAAAGAGGTGAACAGCATGCTGCTTTACCTCAAT
>NZ_DAOMOZ010000103.1:0-16003 GCF_035444585.1 Agriterribacter sp. | reverse complement strand
ACTTTGTAGCCCCGACAGGAATCGAACCTGTATCTAAAGTTTAGGAAACTTCTATTCTATCCATTGAACTACGGGGCCAATTATCTTTTATACGCCTTTGAAACCATCCTGTTAACTTCCTCTGTAGCCGAAACTCCTATTCTATCCCCGTCCGAACGGCGTTCTGCCGGGCGGGCATTGAACTACGGGGCCAAAGATTTAATTGGGTTGCAAAAGTAACAGTTTTAGTGATTATCTTTCCTTTTCAAATGGAAACATTATGAAAAAAATGCGGTGACCAACCGTGTGGATGGAGTTAAACAAATTTATTTCTGTGACCCTGATGGTTATTGGCTCGAGATCAACGATGCCAAAGATTAAACCCCGATGATCGACGCAACCTCATATTTCTTTATCTTTCCCGTTCCCCTTCCTTATCTTTGCACCCCTAAAGTGTGCGTATGAAGTTCTACACTCTGATCATCAAATACAGGCTGCCCCTGGGTTTTTTAGCGCTGGCATTGGCTGTTGTGGTAAATTTTTATTCAGGATTTTGGCCCGCATTTGCCTTATATTTTATTGCGCTGGTAGCCATAGTGAGCCATTTCCTCTTTGGCCCCATGCGTTTGATACAGGGATATATGGAAGAAGGGGACATTGACGGTGCACAGAAAATACTGGATTCCATCCGTTTTCCCAACCTGCTCATCAAACCCGTTCGCAGTGTATACTATTTTTTGAAATCGAACCTGGCCATGTTCAAACAGGATTTTGATGGAGCTGAAACCATGATGAAAAAAAGCCTGAGCCTGGGCATGCCCATGAAGGAAACCGAAGGAGCGGCTTATTTCCAGTTGGGTACCATAGCCATGCAAAAAAGCAATATGAGACAGGCGGAAGAATACATCCGAAAAGCCATCCGGGTTGGATTGCCCGACAAAGAAAATACGGCTGCCGCCTACCTGCAAATGTGCCAGATATTTATCAATAAAAGAGAATTCCGCGCCGCCAAGGATTATTTTCGCCGGGCAAAAGAGCTTAAGCCCACAACATCGCAGGTGGTAGACCAGATCAAACAAATTGAAAAATACATCAGCAGGATACCCGGATAACACAAACCGGTTCCGTTGTTTGGTAAAAACGTATAAGAAAGCCGCAAACAGTAATGATGCGGCTTTTTTGCGGAAAAACAGTTTTACTTTAGGGAATTATTATGAGTTATGGCATGTTAGCGCTCCTAAAGTGGCTCGTGCTATTCAATTGGTACAACGGCTGAAGTGTTCAACTCAACCAGGTAAATTTATCGCAAACAGGTATCTCCGCCAATACTACAAAGCGGTTATATACAATAAGTTCAGTATTAGTAAACCTTTGAAACGGAACATTTATTCATTCATTAACTTTGGCTCATGTCATTTGTAAAAGAAAAACTGCACATAAAGTTCAGGGAAGAATACAATAAGCTGAACGAACAGCAACGCAAGGCTGTGGATACGATAGAGGGTGCCGTTTTGGTAGATGCAGGACCGGGAACAGGTAAAACGCAGGTGCTGGCACTGCGTATAGCCAATATTTTAAGACAAACAGATATCAATCCCAATAATATACTCTGTTTAACCTATACCGACAATGGTGCCGTGGAAATGCGCAACCGCCTTCTGCGTATCATTGGCAGCGCTGCATACGGTATCCGCATACACACTTTTCATTCTTTTTGTAATGAGGTGATACAGGACAATCTCACATATTTCGGCAAACTCAACCTTTCTCCCATAGGTGATCTTGAAGAAATAGACCTGTTTTACCGGCTAATAGATTCTATTCCCGCAGACAATAAATTGAAGCGTTTTCGCGGGGATATTTATTATGAAAAGGACAGGCTGAGATCATTGTTCAGCCTGATGAAGAAAGAAGCGTGGACGCCGGAATATCTGAATGAAAGAATTGATGCTTATATAAAGGAGCTGCCCGTTAAGGAAGGTTTTTTTTATAAGAAGAAATACAAAGAATTCAATGCTAACGACCCCAGGCCGGCAGCCATTGCCGATGAAACGGAAAAAATGGAGATCCTGCGGGCCGCGGCAAACCTCTATCCGCAATACAATGAGATGATGACGGCTGCCGGGCGGTATAATTTTGATGACATGATATTGTGGGTGCTGAACGCGTTTAAGAAAAACAATGATCTTTTGCTCGACTACCAGGAGCGTTTTTTGTATTTCCTGGTAGACGAGTTCCAGGATACGAGCCGTTCCCAAAACTTATTGCTTCAAAAACTTACAGGCTATTGGGAGGTTCCCAATCTCTTTGTGGTAGGAGACCCCGACCAGGGCATTTTTTCCTTCCAGGATGCAAATGTTGAAAATATCAGGGCATTTGAAGAACGGCACAAAAATCATCTCACTACAATTGAACTGGTTAACAACTATCGCTCTGCTGCTCCCATATTAAATGCCGCAAATAAGCTTATTCTTTACAACACCGGCCGGCTTAAGAAAGATGACAGTCCCCTCCTTTCATCTAATCCTGCAATAAAAGATATTGCGGCAGAACCCATCCTTGTTGAATATGCAAACACCGGTCAGGAAGGCATTGACGTTACCATACAAATAGAAAAGCTTTTGCAACATGGGGTAAAAGGAAAAGAAATAGCAGTGATCTACCGTAACCATGCACAGGTAGAAACGATTGCTTCCATGCTTGAAGGAAAACAGATACCGGTGAACGCGAAGAAGAAGGTTGATATACTGGAACTGCCTTTTATTCAAAACCTGTTGTTGATATTACAGTGGGTCGAAAGGGAAAAGTACATTCCTTATAGTGCTGATGATATCTTATTCCTGCTTCTGCACAGCAGTTTCTTTACGCTGCACCCGCTTGAGATCGCAAAGCTGACCATTGCGGTGAATGCAAAAAATAAGGCAACCAAAGAAGATGTGTTTTCATTACGCCGCATGATGGCCGAAACAGCGCTGCCCAAAGCCGATCTGTTTAACCAGCCTAACGGACAATCTGTAAGAGAGATCAGCGATACGCTCGAAGCCCTGCTGAAAGCTTCGCAAAACAGTACAGTGCAGCAATTGCTGGAGATGGTCATTCAAAAAGCCGGGGTGCTTTCCTGTGTTATGCAAAGCCCCGAAAAGCCCTGGCTGATGCAGGTGTTGAACGCGTTGTTCGATCATTTGAAAGAGGAGAGCCATCGAAATCCCGGTATAAGTTTGAAGGAGTGGTTAGATAATATAGAGAAGATGAAGGCTAACCGGCTTCCCATACCATTATACAAAATTACCGCAAACGATGAAGGTGTGAATATGGTAACTGCCCACGGCGCCAAAGGATCGGAGTATGCGCATGTGTTTGTGATTGGCTGCACACAAAAAATCTGGGACGACAACAACAGGCAGGGTAACAGGTTGTACAAAATGCCGGACAACCTTGTAAGCAACAGCGTGGCACCACCCGGGATCGAAGAAAGCAGGCGTTTGTTTTATGTGGCACTCACCCGCGCCAAAACGCACTTACATATATCGTATGCGGTAAAAGATGAAAAAGATAAGGAGCAAACCAGGAGCACTTTTATTACAGAATTACTCGAAGCCGGCTCATTGCAGCTTATCAGCAAAGCTGTGCCCGATATTGTAATGGCAGGTTATTTGCAGCAACGCTTTAAAGAAAAGGCAAAGCCCGAGATCGAACTGGTAGAGGCGGCCTATATTGACGAGATCATGAAGCGCTATACCATGAGCGTTACCCATCTCAACAATTATCTGAATTGTCCCCTGAAGTTTTATTACCAGAATCTTATACGCGTACCGGCAGCCAAAAATGAGAACATGGCCTTCGGAAGCGCTATCCATTGGGCGATTGAGCGGCTTTTTATAAAGATGAAAGAGAATGGTAATGTATTTCTTCCCAAAGAAGATTTACTTGCGGATTTTTACTGGTATATGAAAAACAACCGGGAAGCTTTTACACCCGAAGCTTTTAAATTGAAAACAGCTTATGGTGAAAAAATTTTACCTGCTTATTACGATCACTATATTGATAAATGGAATAAGATCATTGTAGTAGAAAAACCCGTACGGAATGTTACAGTTCAGCATGTACCGGTAAACGGCAAGCTCGATAAACTGGAATTCAATGGCAGGCTGGTAAATGTAGTGGATTATAAAACCGGGAAATATGAAAATGCCAGAAAGAAGCTGGTGCGGCCAAATGAAAAAGAACCCAACGGCGGCGATTACTGGCGACAGGCAGTTTTTTATAAGATCTTGATGGACAATGATAAAACGCACGACTGGAAAGTGATAAGCACCGAGTTTGACTTTATTGAACCGGTTGGTGAAGTATACAAAACCGAACTGGTAGAAGTAACTGAGGCTGACATTACAACGGTAACGCAGCAAATTGTTGCTACCTGGCAGAAAATACAGAACCGGGAGTTCAAAACCGGCTGCGGAAAGCCCGACTGCGACTGGTGCAATTTTGTAAAAACCAATGATCTTGCCGTGGCGCTTCATACACTGGAAGCGGAAGATGGTGGTGAAGAGTGAGTAGTGAGTAGTGAGTAGTGAATAGTGAAAGATGAATGGTGAAAGGGAGAAGCTGTGTCAACTGATAACCCATAGCTCAAGGCTCGTAGCCCATAGCTGCAGTAACGTGAGTAGTGAATTGTGAAAAGTGGGATGTGAAAGAGTGTGGATGTCAAAGCCTATCGTAAGTAATTTTTATCTTACACCCTTATCTGACGGCTCATGGCTGACTGCTGAAAGCTCATATTTTAAGTCATTATTAATAAAACAATAGCCGGCAATAGCCGCAAACCTGCTAAGTTTGCAGATTGGAAAGGCATAAGCAAACATCAATGAAGAAAGTTCTCTCTGCCGTTATTGTTACAGTGCTCTTTTATAAGCTGCTTGTATTTACATCGGGTTGCGCCCAGATCATACCACCTACCGGCGGACCAAGGGATTCGCTTCCGCCCGTAATGCTTGGCGCCCTGCCCAAAGATTCAACGCTTCATTTTACAGGCAATAAAATAACCCTCACTTTTGATGAATATGTTCAGTTAGACAGGTTGGAAGAACAATTGATCATTTCTCCTGTGCCCAAAGTATCTCCGCTCATTGAAGCCAGGTTGAAAGAGGTTACCATTCGCATAAGAGACACCCTGGAAGAAAACACGACCTATAGCATCAATTTTGGAAAATCGCTGAAAGATATTAATGAAGGCAACCCTGCACCGCAGTTCACTTACATCTTTTCTACCGGCAGCTATATTGACAGCAGTACCCTGTCGGGAAAGGTAGTTATAGCTGAAACCGGCCGGGTCGACAGTACACTGATCGTAATGCTTCACCGCCATTTCGAAGATTCAGTGGTATCAAAGGAAAAGCCGAGGTATTTTACACGGTTAGACAGTTCGGGCCGTTTTATTTTCAATAATATTGCTCCCGGCCGCTATAATATTTTTGCTTTGAAGGACCAGGGCGGACAAAAAATGTATATGCGTGGCAGCGACCTGTTTGCCTTTTACGATAGTACATTAACCATTGACGATAATAATATACACCCGGTATTGTATGCTTTTGCAGAAGAACCCGAAGTACAAAAGCCGGGGGGCACAAGAGCCGGGGCTACTACAAAAGCAGCTCCTGCAAAAAAAGAAAAAAAGCTCAGCTACAGTACCAGTCTCGAAAGCAACCAGCAGGACCTGCTGGGTGACCTCACACTTACTTTCAGTGAACCGCTGCAATCATTCGACAGCACCAAATTTCATTTTACCGATACCCTGTTCACACCTGTAAGCGGCTATAGCCTTAAGGCGGATTCTTTAAATAAATCTTTTACCCTTACCTATCCCTGGAAGGAAGAACAGGACTTTTTGCTGGTATTGGAAAAAGATATAGCCAGAGACTCTTCCGGCACGGAACTGGCAAAGGCAGACACCGTACGGTTCAAAACCAAAAAGAGCAGCGATTACGGCAGTTTAAAATTACGGCTGCAGAACCTGGATACTGCCCATCATATTGTATTGATTTTTTATAAGGCCGATAAAATAGAAAGATCGCAGCCTGTAGCCGGCAGGGAAGTAAATTTTGCATTGTTCCACCCCGGTGATTATGAGATCCGCATTCTGTACGACCGCAATAGCAACGGTAAATGGGATACCGGTAATTACTGGGAGAAGCTCCAGCCGGAGAAAATCGTTTCCGACGGAGAAAAATATACAGTGCGGCCAAACTGGGATAATGAAATCACTATTGAACTTCCACCACATCCCCCCGGTGACGTGCTAACCGAATAAAGACACCTGTACCCTGTGCCTGCAACCTGTACCCTGCACCCTGTAACTTATTATATCTTTGCCTCATGCAAATTTCTTCTTCCTTACTTGAAAATGCAGTCAACGAATTTGCCCGTTTGCCCGGTATCGGCAAAAAAACGGCGCTGCGGTTGGTATTACATCTCATTAAGCAAAGTCCCGAAGCGGTTCAGCAGTTCAGCGATACTATTAACCGGATGAAAAAAGAAGTGCTGTTTTGTACGGTTTGCCATAATATTTCCGATAGCAGCATTTGTAATATCTGCGGTAATCCTTCCCGCAAAAAAGAGATCATTTGCGTGGTGGAAACCATACGCGATGTTATTGCCCTGGAAAGTACCCGGCAATACAACGGACTATATCATGTTTTGGGTGGTATTATTTCACCGCTGGATGGTGTTGGACCCGACCAGTTGCATATTGAAACACTTTTGGAGCGTATACAAAGCGGCGGTGTGGAAGAAGTGATCTTTGCGCTTAGCCCCAATATACAGGGCGACACCACTATTTACTATATACAGAAGAAAATTGAACCTTTCAAAGTAAGGGTTACTACCATTGCCCGGGGTATTTCGTTTGGCGGTGAGCTGGAATATGCCGATGAGCTTACGCTGGGCAGGAGCTTGCAAAACCGGATGCCGGTAGAAAAGTACGTCTCGCACTAATACTTTTTATTTTCAGCATACTGTTGTACATTTGCGCCCACATTCAGGCCGATTTGTTTATTGTTCAGCCTGGTTAAAAACTGAACTAATAAACGATAAGAAACTCCCGCTACGGTTTCCCAACGTTTTAAAGTTTAGTACAATTTTTTTGATACCGGCTGCATTGCTGCTATGTATCTCCTGTTGCGTCGCACACTTCAGCGCCTGCAACTATGGTGAGCATAATGCAATGCATGTATAAAAAGCACAGGAGGGAAAAATATGAGCGATATAAGAACCGCATTGCAACAGCGCATCCTGGTGATAGACGGCGCTATGGGCACCATGATACAACAGCATAAGCTCACAGAAGCCGATTATCGTGGCGAACGGTTTAAAGACTGGCCCTCCGATGTAAAAGGCAATAATGATCTGCTTAGCATCACACAGCCGCAGATCATTACCGAAATCCATAAGCAGTATTTAGCCGCCGGTGCCGATATTATTGAAACCAATACCTTCAGCAGCACGGCAATAGCCCAGGCCGATTATGACATGCAATCGCTGGCCTACGAATTGAATGTGGCTGCAGTACAATGTGCTAAAGAAGCGGTACGGCTATCGGGCAAAGAAGCCTGGGTAGCTGGCGCTATAGGCCCGTTGAATAAAACCCTCAGCCTGTCTCCGGATGTAAACAACCCCGGCTTCAGGGCGGTAACGTTCGACCAGGTGGTGGCCGCATATTACGAGCAGGTAAAAGGTTTGGCTGATGGAGGCGTTGATATACTATTGGTTGAAACCATTTTTGATACGCTCAATGCCAAGGCTGCCATTTATGCTATAAAGCAATTTTACCACGATCATCCGCAGTTACAACCTGCGGAGATCATGATCAGCGGTACCATTACCGATGCTTCGGGACGTACACTCAGTGGACAAACCTTAGAGGCTTTTTATACTTCGGTAATGCATGCAAATCCGCTCAGTGTAGGGCTGAATTGCGCGCTGGGTGCAAAGGAAATGCGGTCACACATAGAAGAGTTGTCGCAGATAGCATTCTGTTATGTTTCGGCATATCCCAATGCCGGTCTGCCCAACGCTATGGGAGAATATGATGAAGCGCCGCACGAAACGGCGCATTTCCTGGAAGAATGGGCAGAGAAAGGATTTGTGAACATAGTGGGCGGCTGTTGCGGTACCACGCCAGGGCATATTAAGCATATAGCGGATAGCGTAAGAGCATTAAAGCCCAGAGTGCTGCCGGTGGTGGAGGAGGAGTTAATTTGAAAATGAGGCAATTTGAAAATTTGAAAATGGAGGGAAATGTGAAAGTGTGGAAATGGATTTGGGCGCTTAATGAGGAAGAAACGATCAGGGTACTATAAATAAGCTAACCAAGAACAAAGTATATGAAAACACCGGGATCAATCGCTGTTACGGACAATGACATTGTGCAGAAAATTTATGTGGTGCGTGGTAGTAAAGTAATGCTGGATAAAGATCTGGCAGAAATGTATGGAGTTCCTACTTCACGGCTAAATGAAGCGGTTAAAAGAAATATTCTGCGATTCCCTGAAGATTTTATGTTTCAACTTACTGAAAATGAGTTTAAAAACTTGATATCGCAAAATGCGATATCAAGTTGGGGAGGAACCCGGAAAATGCCTCGTGCATTTACGGAGCATGGTGTAGCGATGCTTTCATCTGTCCTGAGGTCTGAGCAGGCTATTCAAGTAAATATCCGGATTGTACGGGTATATACAAGAATGCGGCAACTTATACTGGACAATAAAGACCTCTGGATGAAAATGGAAAAAATAGAGCAGGCGCTGGCGAAGAAAGATGAGGAAGTACAGGCTATTTTTAAAGTATTGAAAAATTTACTGGTAGGGGAAGAAAAACCAAGACAGCCAATTGGTTTTAAGATCCCTGGTAATAAATAAAAGTAAGGAAAGCACCAGGCCTGGGTCCGCAATTTGCGACCCCGGGCTGGCAATGAAAGCTAAAGCTCACGACTGTCCGCTCATGGCAGATCGTACAAAGCCAAAAGCCGATAGCTTAAAGCCCCCAGCTAACAGCAAAACAAACAATGATGTCTGAACCTGTAGTTATAAAACCGTATCTCCGTTTGTCGGGACTGGAACCCCTGGTGCTTCGCCCGGAAACCAATTTTGTTAATGTGGGTGAGCGCACCAATGTTACCGGCTCCAAAAAATTCGCCCGTTTGGTGCGGGAAGGTAAGTATGAAGAAGCCCTGAGCGTTGCCCGGCAGCAGGTGGAGAACGGCGCCCAGGTGCTGGATGTGAACATGGATGACGCCATGCTGGAGGGCGTAAAGGCCATGACTACCTTTCTTAA
The DNA here is from genome assembly GCF_035444585.1 of Agriterribacter sp. Lineage (GTDB taxonomy): Bacteria > Bacteroidota > Bacteroidia > Chitinophagales > Chitinophagaceae > Agriterribacter. Next base: position 6,697 of record NZ_DAOMOZ010000103.1, on the reverse strand, counting down.
CCTGCTGCAAAGCGAGCCCGATATCGCTAAGATCCCCGTCATGATTGATTCTTCCAAGTTTGAGATCATTGAAGCGGGCTTAAAATGCGTGCAGGGAAAGTGTATTGTTAACTCCATTTCCATGAAGGAAGGAGAAGAGAAATTCATCCGCCAGGCGGAAATATGCAAGATGTTCGGCGCTGCGGTCATTGTAATGGCTTTTGATGAGCAGGGACAGGCAGATACCAAAGAAAGAAAGGTACAGATAAGCCATAAGGCATATGAAATACTTACGCAAAAAGTAGGATACGACCCGCAGGACATCATCTTTGACCCTAACATTTTTGCCATCGCCACCGGCATTGAAGAGCACAATAACTACGCGGTTGATTTTGTTGAGGCTACAAAAGAAATAAAGCGCCTGATGCCGCTTACCAAAGTGAGCGGTGGCGTAAGCAATGTATCCTTTTCTTTTCGTGGTAACGATCATGTAAGGGAAGCTATGCATGCCGTTTTTTTATACCATGCCATTAAGGCCGGTATGGATATGGGTATTGTAAATGCCGGGCAACTGGTAGTGTATGATGAGATAGATCCCCATTTGCGGCAGTTATGCGAAGACGTGATACTGAACCGCAACAATGATAACAATGAAGCCACCGAAAAACTGATCGCTTTTGCCGAAACGGTGAAAGCAAAAGGAAAAGAAGTGGTGAAGGATAATGCCTGGCGCAATGGCTCTGTTGAGGAGCGGCTTACCCATTCGCTGGTGAACGGCATTACCGATTTTATTGATATTGATACGGAAGAAGCCCGCCTGAAGTATCCCCGCCCTTTGGATGTTATTGAAGGTCCGCTGATGGATGGCATGAACGTAGTAGGCGACTTATTTGGTGCGGGTAAAATGTTTTTGCCTCAGGTGGTGAAATCGGCGAGAGTGATGAAAAAGTCGGTGGCCATACTTACGCCTTATATAGAAGCCGAAAAATCGGAAGTATCGGATGCGCCAACCATTTTGCTGGCTACGGTTAAGGGAGATGTGCACGACATCGGTAAAAATATAGTAGGGGTGGTTTTGGGCTGCAACGGCTATAATATTAAAGACCTTGGCGTAATGGTGCCTACGGATAAAATTTTGGATGAAGCAGTGAAGTGCGGCGCTGCCATGGTTGGCGTGAGCGGCTTAATTACACCATCGCTCGATGAAATGGTGCATGTGGCGCATGAAATGAAACGCCGCGGCATGAACCTGCCGTTGCTGATTGGCGGAGCTACTACTTCGCGTATGCACACCGCAGTTAAAATAGCGCCCCAGTACGACAATGGTGTGGTGCATGTGCTGGATGCCAGCAGGAGCGTAACGGTGGCAGGCGCATTGCTGAATGAACAAAAAGAAAATTTCCTCAAAAATATTCATGCGGAATACCAGAAACTCAAGACCGATTTCGAAAATAAAAAGCCCGTAAAGCAATACATTTCCTACGAGGCTGCGCAGGACAATAAAGTAAAAGTTGATTGGGAAAACTATGTTGCTTCCGTGCCTTCTTTTACCGGTACAAAAATATTTGCAGAGTATGATCTCAGTGAAATACGGCAGTATATAGACTGGAAGCCGTTTTTTATAGCATGGGAACTGCATGGCAATTTCCCGCAAATATTAACCGATGAAAAAGTAGGCGTGGAAGCTACAAAATTGTACAACGATGCCAATGCCCTGCTGGATCAGGTTATTGGCGAAAAAGGACTTGTGGCCCAGGGAGTAATAGGCTTCTGGCAGGCCAATACCACTGAGCCCGATACCATTGAAGTAAAAAACGGTGAATTACCGGTATACCTGGAGTCCCTGCGACAGCAAATAAAAAAAGCGCCCGGGCAGCCTAACCTGTCACTGGCAGATTTTATTGCTCCGCAAACTACCGGCGTGCAGGACTATATCGGTGCTTTTTCGGTTACCATAAAAGGAATAGAACCTTATATCAAAAAATTTGAAGCGGAGCATGATGACTATAATAAAATAACCATGCAGGCCTTGTGCGACCGCCTGGTGGAAGCCTTTGCCGAATGTTTGCACCAGCGCACAAGAAAAGAGTTCTGGGGTTATGTAAAAGACGAAGCGTTGACCAATGAAGACCTGATCAAAGAAAAATACCAGGGCATACGGCCGGCGCCCGGCTATCCAGCCTGTCCGGATCACTTAGAAAAATATAAGTTGTTTAGCCTGCTGGGAGGCGAAGAGGCAACGGGCATCCGGCTTACGGAATCCTTGGCCATGTATCCTGCCTCATCGGTATGCGGCTGGTATTTCAGTAATCCGCAGAGCCAGTATTTTGGCGTGGGAAAGATACAACCTGATCAGTTTGATGATTATGTAAAACGAAGCGGTTTTAGTGAAGAAGAAATGCAAAGATGGCTGAGACCGGTGCTGGAATGAACAGAGGGTTTCCAACCTTTTGGAAGCCTGGAAACCCCGCTGTATGTGTTTTTTTAAACCTCCGCTGTATGAAGTCTCCGGACTTCGTACCCGCTATGTTTTTGGGAGACGCTGTCTCCCAGTTTCTTTTCACTGGTCCAGTTCAGGAAGTAAAGGATCAGTTTTCCGGGACGAAGTCCCGGGAGAACATAAACTATACGAAGTGGGACACTTCGTATAGCAGTTATACGAAATCGGAGACTGCGTATAGCAGTTGTCAATGTAATTTCAGGAAAAACCTTACTCCATGCACTCAAAAGGGGATTTGCACAAACGTAAACATCCACTTCACGGGATTCTGCCAGTCATTTCCTTTAAAACTTCCAACCGGAGCTTTGATCAGCACATCGTTCCAGCCCTGCTTTAAAAAGATTTTTGCCGGGGTTCGGTATTCATATCCTTCATCAATCAAAGGAATTTCGGCATTGCCTTTTTGTCCGCCACGTGCCCATTGTGGCGCCGCGATCAATTGTCCATTTACCCATACCGCACTGCCTTTGTTGTCCCATGCACCAACCGGCGGTGAATCGGTAGCAGGTGAGCGGGAAAGATTGTTGAAACCAATCCAAAAATGCTGCACGGTATCCAAAGGGCTCCACACTTTAGTTTTTGCATACCATGTGGTATTTTCTTTGGCGCTGTCAAGCATGCCTTTGATTTTTGGCGCCCACCAGTGACGCAACACAATTGTTCCTCCAACTCCACTAAAAAGAGGCCGGGTTTCTGATGTGTTAAAGGTTTTAAGTTCAGGAGCAAATTGTTTTGCAAAGTCTCCGCCATTATCATAAGGACCATAAAAATCCCAGTCCATATATGTTTGTCGTACGTACGGGAAAGGCTTACCGGAAAAATATTGCTGCTTATGATCCAGCAGGCGGTTTTCAAACTCATGAAAATTCAGGTTTTTATTTTCTTTGTCTATCACCGCAGTCCACCCATCCACACCTCCGCCTTTCCAGCTTCGCTCTGCAAACGCAAGTATACCAGGATAAACAGCATTCATTTTTAAAATATCGGTCCAGCTTCCAACTGCCCTGTCGTGCCACGTGCAAAGTGTACCACCAGGGGTTGTCTTATCCCCTTTTTCTTTATTGCCAATTTTTCGGTAAAAAATGGTGACGGGGGTTTCCAGCGGATCAAAATGATTAAGATACAAATGCCTTGAGTCAATATACTGAATATCTTTTCCCGGAGAAAGATAGGTACTGTCATCCATCCACAATTGTCGGATGGTATGGCTTGAAAAATTACCACCGGGTTGCCAGCCGATAACTTTTTTTCCCATGCTTTCGAGCAAGGCCGTCATTTCGGGAATAAAATTTTTGTTGATGATCTTTACTTCATCAGCGCCAATATGGATGTAAGGCACATCGTAGGTTTTGCAAAATTCTTTCAGAATGTTTTTTACATAGATCATCCCCGTACCGGTTTGCATATCTGTTTTCATTGCTCTTTTAAACGCCGCGCTGTGGCCGGGCATATCAATTTCCGGAACAAAGCTGATGTAGCGTTCTTTACAATATTGGATCAATTCTTTAATGTCAGATTCAGTATAGTACATGCCTTTGTTTCGCAGCATGTGCTCCGGCGCAGTGAGTTGAGGATATTGTTTAATGGCAATACGCCATGCAATATCTTCGGTTGGATGAAAATGAAAAACATTGAGCTTATACCGGCTCATCACATCAATTTGTTCCTTCAGCAAATCAACCGGCATATAATTTCTACCCACATCAATCATATAGCCACGCCACCAAAATGCCGGCCAGTCAACAATGCTGCATGCATCAATCATGCTGCCATCACGCATCAACTGCATTAATGTTTGCAGTCCGTTAAAAATTCCGTGGGTTGTATTGGCCCGGATGCTTACTTTTTTTTCATCAACATTCAGATCATAGGCTTCATTTGCATATTGCGGAGTTTCAATCCTGGCTAACTTCAATTCAATAAAGGGTTCAATGCTTCTCCCCTGGCTTGTAATGTTGGCCGCTATTCCCTTGCTTTGCAAAAATGTCTTCAGCTTCTCTGCCTCCTGTTGCAATGCACTGCCGGAGATCACAATGGTTTTGCATTTAAACAACGGGAAAAGGCCTTTCTTCCAGGTGATGGATTGCGGTTCCGGAATGAGTGCAGGTTTTTTCCCAAGGTCATTTGCATAAGCATATAGCAAATGCTTCCAAAGCAAATATCCCCCGCCTGTGAGATGAAGCCCATCATTGCTGTATTCCTTTTTCAGTTTGCCGTGCTCATCACAAAAGTCCGGATATAAATCTATAAAACTGTAACGGTAATTGCGGGCGCTGTCTTTGAGGTGTGTATTCACCTGTTTGATTTCTTTTTCCTTACTGGTATGCCCGGTAAACATGTTGTATGCATCGCTCACCGGCAAAATGCTTTGTATATACAATCTTGTTGCAGGCGACTGCAGCCGCAGATAAGCCGCGATCAGTAAAATGTTTTTTACAACGCTGTCTGGTTTTATCTTCCTGGCCAGGTCATTCACCCCGATCATCAAAAATACCTTTTCGGGTTTCCTGTTTGCTATTTCATCTATCCGGTGTATGACCCCTGCGCTGATATCGCCGCTGATGCCGCGGTTCTTCATTTTGCTGTTGTCAAACAATTCATTCCATTCGTTTCCATCCGTGATGCTGTTACCCACGAAAAGTATGTCGTTTTTTGTTTGCGGCAGTGAGCGGAAGAGTGAGTACTGCTGGTGATAATAAGTGGAAAACAGGGAGTCGTGGTAAACCGGCAATGTAGTTTGTGCCGGCACCATATTGCTAAAAAGAAGAAAGAATAAAAGCAAACGTAGCATGCTGAATATTGAAACTTGATATTAAAATAAAAGGCTCTTTAAATGTTGGTTAGCCCCGGATACCTATCAGTAACAACTGTCAATACGATCAAATGTATAAAAAAGATGCAAGGTTGCACCTGCTACCTGTTAGCCGGGTAAATATAGGCTGCGGTATCCCGTAATCGAAACAGGTGAAAATGATTATCCCGGTGAAATACTTTTTTGTTTTGGCTATAGCAATAGTCTTTGTATCCATACGGTATTTGTAAAGGATAATGACGCCAAAGATTTATCTGTCTTCTCCGGTAGAAGTAATATTCAGGGCAATGCTGCCTTCATATAGACAGGAATATGTAAACGCTTTCATGGCAGAGTACATGGTGATCCGGTTAACCTCCCTAAATTCGCATAGTACACATTTTGAAGGTTCGTTGACAGTAACCTTGGGGTAACACCCAATTTTTCAGCATTTTTTACCGGCTCAAAATTGAAAAAGACAGCGCCGGGTAAGTTGCCGGAGCATTTATTTTCCTTTAAACTTGGAACGCTTTTGCGGGAACAAATGATCCTGCCGGGGCCAAACCATTGAAAATGAAATGTAGATCATTCCTTATTCCCGTTCTTATTGTTTCGTTGCTTTCCTGCCGGCAGCAGGAAAGCGGGTGGCAGGTATCAAGAGGAAACGCTGAAAGCAATTGTTATTCGCCCCTGGATCAGGTCAATATCAATAATGTAAAAGATCTGGAGGTTGCATGGACTTATCATACCGGTGATTCCGGGGCGGCGATACAGTGCAATCCTATTGTTGTAGATGGTGTAATGTATGTAACCTCACCCGCATTGAAAGTGATTGCTCTTAAAGCCTCCGACGGTGCCATGTTGTGGACATTCGATCCTTTTAAAGAAGGCAATCCTTATGATGTGAACAGGGGCGTAACTTACTGGCAACGCGGAGAGGATAAGCGGATCCTTTTTACCGCCGGCCATAATTTGTATGCTTTAAATGCCCAAACCGGGCAAATGATCCCAACTTTTGGTAAGAAGGGAACTGTGGATCTGAGGGAGGGGCTGGATCGCGATCCCGATGACCTGTTCGTTACGGTTACCTCACCCGGAATTGTTTTTGATGACCTGTTGATATTAGGTTCACGGACTACCGAGGCGGAAGGCGCCGCACCGGGGCATGTGAGGGCCTTTAATGTGCTAACAGGTAAAGAAGCCTGGGTATTCCATACCATACCGCAACCCGGAGAATTTGGATACGACACATGGGAAAAAGATACCTGGAAAAATGTGGGAGGCGCTAATACCTGGTCTGGTTTTAGTTTGGATGAAAAGCGCGGGATGGTTTTTTTTGGAACAGGCTCCTGTACTCCCGATTTCTTTGGTGGCGGTCGTAAAGGGCAGAACTTGTTTGCCAACTCGGTAATAGCCCTGAACGCAGC
>NZ_DAOMOZ010000102.1:8751-16376 GCF_035444585.1 Agriterribacter sp. | reverse complement strand
AGTGTACAATTATTAAAAAACATAAACCATTAAATATGAAGAAACTGTTATTTACCGTGGCAGCATTTGCCATTACATCCTGGGCTGTGGCACAGCAAACCGAAGGCAAACAAAAAGCCGAAGACCTGATCAGCTTTAAAGAAAAGAAACACGACTTTGGCAAGATCAAACAGGGCGTTCCTGTTTCTTACGACTTCGCCTTTCAAAACATCAGCGATAAACCCGTGGTGATAGAAAACGTGTGGGCTTCCTGCGGCTGCACTACACCTACCAAACCAGAACAGCCTGTTACCAAAGGAAAAAGCAATATTATTAAAGCAGGATTTAATGCTGCCGCGGCTGGTGATTTTGATAGAACTGTATATGTAAAAGTACAGGGCATTGATATTCCGCTTGAATTAAAAATTACAGGAAATGTGCTGAATGCCGAAGCATACGCCAAATATGAGGCGGAAAAGAAAAACAACAAAGGCAGTAAGTAATATTCTGTTTCATTAACAGTTTTCCCCGTTGCAAATGCAACGGGGATTTTTGTTGCCCTTCCGTGTAAAAACATATGATTAACAATGCAGGAATAAACAATGGAAGCCAACTACCAGTCGGTATATATGCAAACGCATTAATCACCTTTAAAAACTACAGTTATGAAAAAGACAGGTTTAATAACAATACTGGCCGTTGCATTAATGAGCACAACTGCATTTGCAGACGGTACCAACAAAACCGGTAAACAAAAAATTCCCTATATGGCAAAGCAGGAGTTCTCATCGGATTTTGCAAATGCCAAAAAGGTGCACTGGAACAGGGATCAGCAATACAGCGAAGCGTCATTTGTACAAAACAACAAGCCTATGCATGCCTTTTACAATTGGGATGGCGATCTTGTAGGTACAACCCATACCGTTTCGTTCAGCGATCTTCCTGCATCTGCACGCAAAACAATTTCAAAACAATTCAAAAATTATACTATCGGCAGGGTCATTAAATATCACTATATGGAAAGTGGGCTGAATGACTTATATCCGCTGGTTCCCTATGAAAGCAGTATCAATTATTTTGTAGCGCTGAAAAAAGATGATCAGTTGAACTACAGCATACTGAAGGTTACGCCAGACGGAGAAGTATCTTTTTTTGAAACGATGAAATAAGATGCACAGCGTGAACAGACCTATAAAGCACATTCAAAACCAGGCATTAATGTCCTGGTTTTTTAATACTGCTCAATCTTCGATCCTGGAAAATCCCGCCAGCAGCGTAACGCCCAATCCCAGGAAAGCGATAAGCGCAAATGACCACCTCAAACCAAATGCTTCCGCTATCAACCCAATAACCGGCGGGCCAAACAAAAAACCAAGGTAACCAATGGTAGAAACAGCAGCAAGTGCAACTCCCGGTGCTACTTTACCGGACCTGCCTGCTGCACTGTACAACAGTGGAACTACAGACGACACACCCATGCCGGTTATCAGGAACCCTATAGTGGCAGGGATCGTATACGGCAACACAACAGCAAGCACCAATCCGCCCGCAATAAGCAACCCGCTCACCCTTATCATATTTTTCCTGCCTATTTTCACAGACATCCGGTCGCCGGCAAACCTGCCGCCGGCCATGGTAGTCATGAATGCCACATAACCCAGGGTTGTAAGTGATTTGGGTACCTGCACCTCTTTGGCGAAGTAAATACCGCTCCAGTCGAACATGGTGCCTTCACACACCATGCAGCAAAAAGCGATCAATCCTAATTTTAACAATGCATTGTCGGGCTTTACAAAAACAGGAGCTTTGCTGTCTGAATGAATATCTTTCGTAAGTAAATATTTGTACACAACAATAACAAAGCAGCATACCAGGATGGTAATGATACCAAAATGCAGCAAGGGAGATACAGATAAAGAAAGCATGAACGCTCCAACAGCGGCTCCGCTAAAGCCGGCTACGCTCCATACTCCATGAAAAGACGCCATGATGGATCTGCCGTATAAAGCTTCTACGCTTACGCCCTGCGTATTCATGGATATATTGAGCAAATTACCCGCAAAGCCAAAAAGAAAAAGAACGGTCACCAGTTGCCACACCAAAACAACAATTCCTAAAAAAGGCAAAAGAATGGCATACAGCAATGCGGCAATAATAGCGGTATGCCGGCTTCCGTAACGCGCCACCACAAACCCCGATACCGGCAAACTAACCATTAAGCCTACAGGCAGGGAAAGCAACACCATCCCAAGCCCTGCCTCATTTAAGCTCAGTTTTTGCTGAATATCCGGTATCCGTGAAGCCCAGCTTGCAAAACAAAAACCGGCAGAAAAAAACAAAGTGCTAACGGCAATGCGGGCGGCCCTTGCGGGTGCCTGTGTGGCTATAGATGACAGCATAAATAAATGCTAAGTTATGGTTTGAAATATTTTAAAGGTTCAACATTTTTCTTTATCTTAACATTCAAACACCAGTTAAATGAAAAGCGCTAACCTGCTTGCTGCGGCATTGCTTTGCCAGGCTGTTATCGGTTTTACTCAAACCTCACATACACCCCTGGTATCTTATTATCCTTCTTCGGGAGCTTACAGCAAAAATTTTACGGATGTCTTTTCACTTTCTTCCAATATTGCGGCATTATCAGCCCTGAACAGCTTCAGCACCGGAGTATATAGCGAAAGAAAATTTATGCTGGAAGAAACCAGCCTGTACACCGTTGCTATTGCCATGCCTACCTCCTCCGGTAATTTTGCCCTGCAGGCAGATCACTTCGGTTATAAGGCATACAATGAATCGCAGGTGGGCATTGCCTACGGTCTGGCACTGAGCAGCAAAGCCGGCATAGGAGCCAAATTCAATTATTATAATCTTCGCATTCCTTCTTACCTGAACGCCTCCGCAATAAATTTTGAAATAGGCTCAGTGATACATATCAGTGAGCAGTTGCACACCGGCGTATCCATATACAACCCTTTAAGCAGCCCGCTCGGAAAGAACACCGGTGAAAAAATCGCTTCTGTTTATAAGACCGGGCTGGGGTACGAAATGTCCGTCTCCTTTTTCACACAACTGGAAGTAATAAAAGAAAAGGGCAAAGATGTAAATGTGCATGCCGGAATACAATACCGGCCGATAAAACAATTGTTTGCCCGGGCAGGCATATTTACAGGCACTTCCTCCTGCTATTTTGGAGCAGGCTATCTATACAGGAAACTGCGCATGGACTTCTCCGTTGGTTTTCACCCGCAGTTAGGTATATCCCCCGGTTTATTATTGTTATATCAGCTTAACAAAAACGCAAAGGAATGAACTGTTATGCTACTATAATATGTTTGCTTTTTGCTTTGTGCCTGCAGGCACAGGAACAGCTCTGGCCGGAAACCGAACAACAGCTGGAAAGTATAACAGAAGGGCTTGAGGATGCTGAAACCACGGATGACGGCTGGTGGCAATACCTGGAATACAGGAAAAAAGACCCGCTCAATCTTAATACTGCTACGGTATCAGATCTTACAGAACTGCAGTTGCTATCGCCTTTGCAGATGAGCCATTTCATGGATTACAGGAATATATTGGGGAGGCTGATCAGCATCTATGAATTACAATCGGTTCCCGGCTGGGATATACCGCTCATTCGGAAATTACTGCCTTTTATCAACATTGCAGAACCTGCTTTTGCAAAAGAAAAATTATTGAAACGGATCAGCAGCGGAAACCACTACCTGGTAATGCGGTATTCGCGTGTTATGGAAAAAGCAAAAGGGTATCTTATAAAAGACAGCTCGCTCAGCTCCTATTCAGGCGATCCGACGAGGCTGATGTTTCGATACAAATACCAGTATAAAAATCTTTTGCAATACGGATTAACGATCTCAAAGGACGCAGGAGAACCCTTATTTGATGAGCGCGCAGGCTTTGATTTCTATTCTGTTCATTTTTTTGCAAGAAATATAGGCATTGTTAAGGCTGTAGCATTAGGTGATTATACGATCAATATGGGGCAGGGGCTTATTCACTGGCAGGGCATGGCTTTCGGAAAAGGAGCTGCGGCAGTGAACATAAAGCGACAGGCTCACACCTTGCGTCCGTACAACTCCTCAGGAGCATTTTATTTTCACCGTGGCGCCGCTGTTACGGTTGAAAAAAACAACTGGCAGGGGACTGCTTTTCTTTCGCTGAAAAAATCAGATGCCAAAACAAGTCCCGATCCGGTAAGCGGGGAGGATATTATCTCATCTGTTCATACTTCGGGATATCACCGTACACAGAGTGAAAGATCAGACCGGCGAGGCTTGCATCAACTGACCTACGGAACAAACCTGGTACGCAAACAAAAGCACTGGCATATGGGTTTAAATATGGTACAATATCATTTTAACAGAAAGATCCAAAAAGAAGCTGACCCTTATAACTTATATGCATTAAAGGGAAAGGATAATGGCAATTACAGTATAGACTATGGCTTAACGCTAAGGAATATGCATGCCTTCGGTGAATTTGCTACAGACAATCATTTTAATAAGGCGGCAATAAACGGCTTGCTGATCAGTGTTCATTCCAAAGCAGATCTTTCCCTCCTTCACCGGAGCATTTCAAAATCGTACCAGGCCTTTTATGGCAATGCGTTCACGGTAAACACCACAGTCTCCAATGAACAGGGATTGTACGCCGGATTTTCTTTAAGACCATTTCCGGCATGGGGTATTCATTTTTACACTGATGTTTATCGCTTTCCCTGGTTAAAATACCGAACAGATGCACCATCATATGGCAAGGAGCTTTTCGTTCAGATTAGCTGCAAGCCTTCAAAACTAACTGAGATGTATACACGCTACCGGAGCCGCCAAAAAGAAATCAATCAAAAAACGGAAACCAACGCCCTCAATGAAGTGGTACCTTTTTTTAACCGCTCATGGCGCACACAGATCAATCACCAGGTAGATAAAACATTTTCGATAAGGCAGCGGTTTGAATTGCTGTGGTATACGCCGGAGAAAGAAAATCCTGAAAAAGGGTTTCTGGCTTTTTTTGATGTTTTTTACAAGCCGCCGCAAAGCGGCCTAAGTCTTAATATGCGCCTGCAATATTTTGAAAGCGATAGCTATAATTCCCGGCTATATGCCTATGAAAATGATGTGCTTTACTATTACGCCGTTCCTGTATTTTATGATAAGGGGTCAAGATATTATATCAATGCCAGGTATAAGCTGAATAAATATATGAGTGTATGGCTTAAATGGGGACAATTGATCTACAGCAATAAAGATTCCGTTGGCAGTGGGTTGGATGAAATTAAGGGAAACAAAAAATCGGAGATGAGGGTGCTAATGTCTGCAACGTTTTAACACGCATCAAAACCGGCGGCATTTATCTTAATGCAAAGTGTGCTTTTATTGGAAATCATAAACGCGTGGCTTCCAATTTTAAAATGATTACATATTCATAAACATAAAAACAACGGCTATGGCAAAAAAAGAGTTACAGCTATTGGTGGCAGAACAAAAAGTATTGAACAAGATATATGCAATACGCGGGGAAAAAGTAATGCTGGATAAGGATTTATCTGCAATGTATGGCGTAGAAACAAAACAGTTGAAAAGACAGGTAAAGAGAAATATAAACAGGTTTCCCAAAGATTTTATGTTTACGCTTACCAGGAAAGAATTTGAAAACTTGAGGAGCCAAATTGGCACCTCAAGCTGGGGCGGTATAAGATATATGCCGATGGCTTTTACAGAACAAGGTGTTGCAATGTTATCCAGTATCTTAAACAGTAAAACAGCTATAGAAGTAAATATCAGGATCATAAGAGTATTTACAAAGCTCCGGGAATATACGCTTACCCATAAAGAGATATTGATACAGCTTGCGAAATTAGAAAAGGAAGTAAAGGGCAACAGCAGAGATATTGAGAATATTTTTATGGTCTTGAAAGAGCTGATACAAAAGCAAAGTACACCAGTCGTAAGAAATAAAATAGGATTCAGGCATTACGACTAAAAAACCAGTAGCAGTACTGCAACTGGTGATGTATAACTTGACATATGAAAAACCCAAATAAAAAGGTCAGGGATGGATTACATCTTTGACCTTTTATTGTTGTTTATTATTTATCGTTATCAGTTCAATATCTCTCCTAATTTTTTGATCAGGTCTTCCCCTCTCAGGCTTTTGGCAATGATCTTTCCTTCTTTATCCAATAAATAATTCATGGGGATGGCTTTGATCCCATACAAAGCTGCGGCATCGCTTTCCCATCCTTTCAGATCCGACACATGCGTCCAGGTGAGTTTGTCCTGCCGAATGGCCTGCTCCCATTTGTCCTTTTTTTCATCGAGGGAAACGCCGAGAATATCAAATCCTTTGGATTTATAGGTATCGTATGCTTTAACCACGGTTGGATTTTCCTGGCGGCAGGGGCCACACCAGCTTGCCCAAAAATCTACCAGGGTATATTTTCCCCTGTAGGCAGCCAATGAAACCGGCTTGCCATTGATGTCATTTAAAGTAAAATCTGGCGCAATGCTTCCTATAGCTGTACTTTTAGCCGCATCCAGGCTTTTTTTCACGGCTTTTCCAAAATAAGAAGCTTTAACATTTTCATCCAATCCATTGTATAAAGGTTCAATATCGGCGGGCTCTATGTCATAACCCAGCGTTTGTGCCAGTTGAAAAGCCGAAACATAAGAAGCCGGATTTTCTTTCACAAATTTTGCAACGAGCGTTTTGCTCTCTCCTTCCAGGGCTTCATATTGCTTCTGAATTTCTCCCGCTTTCTGAGCATCGCCCTGCATTGCAGCCATTTGGTACTGATCGTACAATTGTTTTTGCTTTTCTTCAATAGGCTTGCGCTGTTCATTAAATTTCTTCAGCTCTTCCTGCGAGTCGGAGCCGTTGATATCAGCCTTATACAATGAATCCACAGATCCATTAATTGTTATTTTTCCATTCTCCAGAAAGAACCCGAGTGGAAACTTCTTCTGACCATTCTGATCATAACCTAAAAGCACAAATTCAGGATAAGCTGCATTGCCTTTAAATTCAAAACCGGCGTTTACAATCTTAGCTGAATCCGGTATTTCCTGTTCTTTTTCCGGGTGGTACAAATAAGCCCATCCACTGTCTAAACCCGCTATGTTTCCCGTTAGCAGGTAACTCGTGTCTCCCGGTGATTTTCCTTTATCAGCACAGGATGACAGTATAACGGAAAACATTAACGCGACAAACAGCTTTTGCATGTGCAATATTTTTATTAATCTGCGAAGTTAAGCATTAAGTGCCGCCCGCTGGCCACAATGATGGCAAAACATTGTTATAATTACAAAGCGGCACGCACATCTTACCACTTATCATTTCTCACCTCTCACGTTTCACTTCTCACTTCTCACGTTTCACTTCTCACTATTCACTATTCACTTTTTACCACTTACTACTGGTACTGGATATATATCGGCCGAGGCTTCAACTGCAGCACCTCTTCGGCTGTCATGGTGCGGCTGTTCGGCTCCCTGAAGTCATTTTTGTAAAAAATTTTAAAACCGGCGTAGTGTACGGGCTCCTTGTAAATGTATTGCCTGTAGGTATTTATTTTACGGGCCTGCAATCCCCAGCCATCCATATCCATAACGATCTGTACTTCGGGGCGG
>NZ_DAOMOZ010000102.1:0-8741 GCF_035444585.1 Agriterribacter sp. | reverse complement strand
TGATCTGCTTGTAATTGGTTACCATACCCTGCGTAAAGCGGTGTACCACCAGTATCTTTGGAGGTAGATTGTATTTTTTTACCAGTTCTGCCAGGTAACCTGTAACATAGTTAACATCATCTGCGCTAACGGTACCGATAACGGTACCCGGACGATGCCCCCCTTTCATTGAAAATTCAGGATCAATGCCGAGGTGCACATCCGGCATCATTAAATATTTTTCGAGCTGCGGGATTTCCTGCTGCAGTGTACTCAACCCTATCTGCACATCAATAAATGTTATAGCGTTAATGCTTCTTGACATGCCCAGTACAGAGTCAATCTGATGAAAAGGCATTCGCAGGCGGTACTTACTATCCCTGCCGGGACTCTCCTGTGCAGTTACCGCTATATAATGCAGGGCGGGCAAAACTTCAGTAGTGGTATCGGCAGCTTCCCAATTGGTAACCTCCTCTTTTAATTTTGCCAACATTTGGGCAGGTGGCAATTCTCCCAATATACCCATACGTTTTGAATACAGGTTGCCATAGTACGAAACAACCCTTTTAAACGGGAAAATGGCTCCCGGAAGCGGATAAGGGGCATTCACCGGCCATAAACCGGAACTGTCGCCATTGGCAAGCTGAATGTTTTTTTGATTGTATAACGCGGTATCAAGGGGTTCCGGGGCCTGGGCCGCAGCAGCCTCTTTATCTTCCTGAACATTTGCAACAGCAGAATCTTTAGCAACGTCTGTTTCTGAAAAAGTTTGACCGCAACTGCTGGATAACAGCAAAAAGGCATTAAAAGAAATGAGAAGAATAACCGGCCGAAAGAATTGGCGGGGTAAAAAAGATACATTCGCAGTTGTGTTCCCCACAGTTTTAACAGGCGCCTGATGCATAGCGTATTGGATATTTAAAATCTTTTAAAAAAGAACAAACAAAGTAACGTTCTATTCCGCCAAAAACGTGGTAATCAGTAAAATATTATCAACAATTTTACATTATTTTTTTCCGGACAGCTTTTTTGAAAAACAAGCAAAATATTGACCCGGCATTCACTACTCACTACTCACTATTCACTTTTCACCACCTCCAGGTATTTCAGTACTTCATCACCCATGGCAGTTGTGCCTAAAATTTTGCCCGGCACCGTTTTTGCACCGGCAATATCCCCTGTACGGAAGCCCGATTTAAGCACTTTATCCACAGCACTGATAACTGCTTCGGATTCGGCTTTCATGCCAAAAGAGATATCTAATAATAAAGCGGCCGATAAAATGGAAGCCAGCGGATTGGCAACACCTTTGCCCGTAATATCATGCGCCGAACCATGTATCGGTTCATATACGCCCGTGCCATCTCCAACAGATGCGGAAGCCAGCATCCCCATAGACCCGGCTATCTGGGAAGCTTCATCGGTAAGGATATCACCAAACAGGTTGGCAGTGACCACTACATCAAACCTGCGGGGATCTTTAATGAGCAGCATGGCCGTTGCATCTACAAACTGATGCTCTACCTCCACATCAGGATAATCCAGCGCCACTTTCTGCACCACTTCTCTCCATAAACGGGAGGTTTCAAGTACATTGGCCTTATCAACCGAACATAATTTTTTTCTTCTTGTCCGGGCAGCTTCAAATGCTTTACGCGCAATGCGTTCTACTTCAAAGCGGCTATATTCTGCAATATCATATGCGGTATCTCCACCATTTTTCCTTCCCTTTTCACCGAAATAGATATCACCTGTGAGCTCACGGAAGAACATAATATCGGCGCCTTTCAGTATTTCCGGTTTGATGCTGGAAGCGTCTAATAATTCATCAAACAATTTGATGGGACGGATGTTGGCATACAGCCCCAGTTCTTTCCTCATTTTAAGCAAGCCCTGTTCCGGCCGTACCTTAGCTGAAGGGTCATTATCATATTTGGGGTGCCCCACGGCGCCAAACAATACAGCATCAGACTTTTTCATCTTTTGGAGTGATCCATCAGGCAAAGGATTACCTGTTGCTTCAATAGCCACATGGCCGATCAGCGCTTCATCATATGCAAAGCTATGACCGAATTTTGCCGCTATCCTGTCCAGTACTTTTTTACCTACAGCCGTTACCTCCTGTCCTATCCCATCACCGGGAACAATTAAGATGCTTTTATTTGCCATGATATTTTTAATTTATCAGAGTAGAATATATCAGTGTGTTTGATTAATGAATTACGCTTCCAGAGCACATCCCGGTATACAATAACCTAAAGCAACAGGATTGGTTTTCATCGTTGGCTATACGCTTAAATCATATTCAGCATTTTCTGTGTTGCCTTGATCGCCGATACGGTTTGATCACTGTCGAGCCCCCTGGTCTTAAACTCCCTGTTGTTGTGCCGCCATGTAATAACAGTTTCGCACAGCGCATCGCTCCTGCCACCAGGCGGTATCCGTACCATGTAATCCCTTAACTGTGGCAATTCCATTTTCCGCTGCTTATATACTTTCTTTAGCGCATTCATAAAAGCATCATACTGTCCGTCGCCCTGGGCGTGTTCCTCATAAGCATCTCCATGTACGACCACCTTAACCGTTACCGAAGGATGCATGCTCTTGGAATGCGTTAAAACATAATTATCAATACGCACCTTATCTTCAATAGCATTGTCCAGAATATCGGAAATGATATATGGCAGATCGGCCTGGGTCACCACTTCCTTCCTGTCGCCAAGCTCAATAATGCGCCGGGTAACTTTTTTAAGATCATCGTCGGAAAGTTGTATGCCCATCTGCTGCAGGTTGTTTTCGATGTTGGCTTTGCCGCTGGTTTTGCCCAATGCATATTTTCGCTGTCGGCCGAAGCGCTCCGGCATCAGGTCGCTGAAATACAATTTATTTTTCTTATCGCCATCTGCATGTATACCCGCCGTTTGTGTAAATACATTCTCTCCCACCACCGGTTTGTTGGCAGGAACGCGGAAACCAGAAAATGTTTCCACCAGTTTGCTCACACCGTATAATGACTTTTCTGCTACTGCAGTCTTTATGTCCGGAACAAAATCATTCAGAACGGCAATGGCGCTTGCAAGCGGCGCATTGCCGGCCCTTTCACCCATACCATTCACAGTGAGGTGCAAACCATGTGCACCTGCCTTTACAGCTTCCAGTACATTGGCCGTACCCAGATCATAGTCGTTATGTCCATGAAAATCGAAATGCGCTCCGGGATACCGCTGCGCGATGGCTGACACAAATGCATGTACTTCCGAAGGAACCAGTATACCAAGCGTGTCGGGTAGCATGATGCGTTTCACGGGCTGCGTAACAAGGAAGTCGAGGTACTGAAATACATAGTCCGGAGAATGCCGCATGCCATTGCTCCAGTCTTCAAGATATACATTACAGTTTATTCCCTTTTTCCCTGCCAGAGCAATAACGGCTGCAACATCAGCAAAATGCTGTTCGGGCTTTTTCTTAAGTTGGTGCGTTAAATGATTCAAAGACCCCTTGGTAAGCAGGTTCATCACTTTCGCTCCTGCTTTTTGCATCCACTGTACAGATACATCACCGTCAACAAAAGTGAGCACTTCCACTTTGCTGAGCAAATCATTTGACTTTGCCCATCGTGTGATCTTCTTTACTGCTTCCAGTTCTCCATCCGATACGCGGGCTGAAGCAATTTCAATGCGATCCACCTTTACTTCTGTAAGCAGCAACTGAGCAATGGTTAACTTTTCTGAAGCGGAAAAAGACACACCGCTGGTTTGCTCCCCATCCCTGAGCGTGGTATCCATTATTTCAATATATCGTTGAGCAGACGGCATGTTTTGCTGATCGTTTTTAGTAAAAGCTGCTGACGGCAAATGACTGAATATCTTCTTTCATTGCCTGCAGGTAGTCAATATCATCATACCCATTGATCAGGTTATGTTTTTTATACCCGTTGATCTCAAACGGTTCAGATTCGCCTGTTGAAAGGATGGTAATGGCTTGATCAGGAAGATTAACTTCAATTTCATTTCGAGGATTGGCTTCAATGGCAGTAAAAATTTTGTCCAAAAACATTTCACTTACCTGCACGGGAAGTATACCAACATTTATAGAATTGTTCTTAAAGATATCTGCGAAAAAACTCGACACCACACAACGGAACCCGTAATCGTAAATAGCCCATGCCGCATGTTCGCGGCTGCTGCCACTGCCGAAATTTTTACCTCCTACCAGTATCTTACCTGAATACAGCGGGTTATTGAGCACAAAATCTTTTTTGGGCGTATTATCATTATTGTACCTCCAGTCGCGAAAAAGATTATCACCAAAACCTTTGCGTTCCGTTGCCTTTAAAAAGCGGGCAGGAATGATCTGGTCGGTATCCACATTTTCAATAGGCATTGGAACTGCTGTACTTTTAAGTATCGTGAATTTATCGTAAGACATGAATCATTTGAGATTTGAAATTTGAAATTTATAGTTTAGAATCCAAAGCCAGAATTTCTGATTTCAGGATTTAAAGCTTGTTGTTTATTGTATAAGCCTTACACCTCATGCCCTATACCTCATACCTTCTCATCAGCAATTAACTCCCTCGGATCTGTCACCACACCGGTAACAGCAGCGGCGGCGGCCACAAGCGGACTGGCAAGCATTGTTCTTGCACCGGGGCCCTGCCTTCCTTCAAAATTACGGTTGCTGGTGCTTACGGCATATTTTCCGGCAGGAATTTTATCATCATTCATTGCAAGACACGCCGAACAACCCGGCTGGCGCAATTCAAAGCCGGCTTCCTGTAATACATCCAGTATTCCTTCTTCCTTTATTTGCTGTTCCACTATATGTGACCCCGGAACAACCCACGCCGTAACATGATCGGCTTTTTTTCGTCCCTTTACGATAGAAGCGAAAGCCCGGAAATCTTCAATACGGCCGTTGGTGCAACTGCCTATAAAAACATAATCCACTTTTTTACCCAGCATGCCTTCCTCTTCCCGGAAGCCCATGTAGTTAAGCGATTTTTCGTAGCTCGATTTGCCGCTTCCCACTTCCTCTGAAACGGGTATTCGCCTGCTGATACCCATGCCCATACCCGGATTGGTACCAAAGGTGATCATGGGTTCAATATCCGCAGCATCAAAATGATACTCCTTATCGAAGACAGCGCCCTCATCTGTTTTCAATGTTTTCCAGTAAGCCAGGGCTTTATCCCAGGCTTCCCCCCGGGGCGCTTTATCTTTCCCTTTAATATATGTAAAGGTGGTTTCATCGGGTGCTATCATACCTCCCCTCGCTCCCATTTCAATGCTCATATTACAAACTGTCATGCGGCCTTCCATGCTCATACCGGCAAACACGCTGCCGGCATATTCAACAAAATAACCGGTAGCGCCCGCTGCTGTTAATTTTGAAATGATATAAAGCACCACATCCTTGGGCGTAACGGCTTTCCCCAACCTGCCATTAACATTGATGCGCATTTTCTTTGGACCGGGCTGCATAATACATTGGGAAGACAGCACCATCTCCACTTCGGAGGTACCGATGCCAAAAGCAATAGCACCAAAAGCGCCATGGGTGGAAGTATGCGAATCGCCGCAAACGATCGTCATCCCCGGCTGTGTAATACCGTTTTCAGGCCCCACCACATGCACGATCCCGTTCCTGGGATTACCCAGTCCCCAGTGCGATATGCCGTATTTACCGGAATTGGTTTCCAGCGCCTTCAACTGGTTGGCCGAAAGCGGAACCTGCACGGGCAGATGCTGGTTAATGGTAGGCGTATTGTGGTCGGCCGTAGCAAAAGTGCGTTCAGGAAATATTACTTTTAACCCCCTTTGCTCCAGGCCCAAAAAAGCCACCGGGCTGGTTACTTCGTGGATAAAATGACGGTCAATGAAAAGAACATCAGGACCATCTTCAATTTTTTTTACAACATGCGAATCCCATACCTTATCAAATAATGTTGCCGGCTTACTGCTCATTTTTTTCAGGTTTAAAAAAGAAGCGCAAATTTACCGGATTAATAAGGATTTATCCGGTTTAAATTTAAATCTTTAGCCATTCTGTAAAAACACAGCGATTTGTTTAACCGTTTCATCCGATATTCCACCCGGATTGCTATATTTTTTTTGTATCCGCCTGTTGACCTTTTTTCCGGCTACCCGATAAGTAAATATGGAGCCCATTTTTCATATCACCCAAAAGACAGTCATGCATAAAACGATCATTCTGACCCTGGCACTACTCGTTAACCTGCTCCCCGCCTGTAAAAAGGACAAAGCCGGAGAAGGACCCGATAGCAAGGAAGCAAAGGTTAGCACTGTGGAACTTTCCTATACTCCCTCTACCTCTGTTTACGGTTCCGACCTTGTATTTAAAATAAAATTTGAAGATATCGGGAAAGGTGAAAAAGCTATTACTGAGTATGGCATTATGTACACAGCATGGATCACCAACCTAAGTGACAAGACGCCATCAAACGGTACGGGAACCGCTATTTTGTTCCGGGATACGCCAGCGGCGGAGAAGGTCATTGAAAAAGCAGTCACCCTTAGCTTTCAGCAATTTAATGATGCCAATTACCGGGCTTTTGCCAGGCTGAAAGACGGCACTTATGTTTATGGCGAAGTAAAGTATTTTGTAGTTGCGTGACAGGTAGCAAAACGTCTGGAAGACTCATGGCATAAAAGTTTGTTCAATAACCTGTTATAGCGGAGACGTGTGAATTATAGCAGCAGTTCAGCCTGAATGAAACTTCTGCATCCCCATTTGTTTTGGCTGCTGGCTTTACTTATTGGCTATTCAAATTAAAGCTTCGGGCTTGCCTTAGCGCACGTACATCGCGTTATTACGTTGCCCTGTATAACCGGCGCTCACTCCTCCTCTTCAAGGATATTTTCGTTACGCAAATCCTTAAGGAGATGCTTGATATCAATTCCTCCCCGGTAAGCCACGATCAGCATCACGATGATGTACCACGCTATGGTAAAAAAACAGAGCAGGCTCCAAAACAGATATTTCATGAAGAAGCGGGTTTAAAATTGTTTTTGATCAGCGATCCGGCTATCATGGCAAAAGCTGCCACAAGATAGGTGGCTACGCCTGTTTTATAAGGTCCTATTTTTTGCGTAAGTGACTGCGTAAGCTCAATTTCCTGCATCACCAGGAAGCTGATAGGAATGAGAGCGCCCGCAATAATAGCGGCAAACGCACCCCAGCTATTGGCCTTGTTCCAGTAACAGGCCGCGATCAGTATAACGCTCATACTGGAAAGATAGATCGTGCCCGTGACCTGCAGGTAGACCCATAGATCACCTTTTAACGGATACCACAGACCGTAGAGCAAAAGAAATATACCGATACAGGCGATCAGCACGCGGTTCCAGAAAAGGCCTCTTTTTTCAGACCATCTGCCTTTGTGAACAGGCTTCATAATATCATTATATATAACAGACGACCATGCCAGCATATAGGAGGAATTGGTAGACATGTCTGCTGCCAGCATGGAAGCCACCAGGATACCGATCAGCCCAACCGGAATTACCACAGACAAAAATTGCGGCATGGCAAAAATACTTTTGCCCTGGAAATCAGGTCCAAAGTAATACAGGGCCCCCATACCGAGAATGGCCGGTAAAACAAACCGCACGAGGAAAAAAGGACTTGTATTCATGTAAATGCGCCTGCCGGTGCGTGAGTTTTTGGATGACAGCACACGGGATATCATCGTTTGCCAGGTAAGCACGGCGGCAAAGGCCAGAAATACATCCAGCAGGATCCTGTCTATGCCGTATTGAGGGTTCACAAAAGGATTAAATGCGCCCGGCCCTATATTTTGTTGAGCGGCTTCCAGCATGGGTGTCCATCCGAATTTAAAGATGATCATCAAAATAACAATGATCAGCCCGGTACTCATTACGATGAACTGGATATAATCCGTGACCAGGATAGACAACATTCCTCCGAGAATGGTATACAGCGCAATGCCTGCCAGGATAACCGTCATTACTACTTCCAGGTAAGAAGAGTCAAAACCGCAAACGATGGAAAGAAAATCGCCGGCCTGGCGAAGAAATACGCCCATGTTCAGCAGCCCGCCCAAAACAATGACCAACCCGCATGCCCAGCGAACCCGCTTACCGAATTTCTTTTCGAAGAACTCCGGGAGCGTGATGACTTTTTGTTCTCTCAACGGTTTAATGCAAAAGCCGGTATAGCCTACCACAAACATAGCAAGGGCTAAAGCAATACCCGGTGTAACCCCCGCCAGGCCATACTTAAAACCCAGCTCTGCATTTCCCATACAGGTAGCGATGCCGAATTCGGAAGCAGCCAGGGAGTCTATACCCAGATACAGGTTCACATTGCGGCCGGCTACCAGAAAATCGTCTACCTTACGTACATAGCGCCTGATCAGGAGACCGCAGGTAATGGTGCCTGCGAGATATACCAAAACGATCGGCCCGTCAATAAGCCAGTTAAAATTCGACATAAAAGATTTTTTATCACTGTTTCATCCGGTAAAGATCTTCCACCACCTCCTGAAGTGCAGCTACCACTGCATCGGTGATCTGCTGTCCTTTTTCTTTTGAGGCGGCGGTGGGATCGCCAAAAACGCCCGTAACAGTCATGGCTTTCATATTGCGGAAGTAGGATGCTCCGGCTCCTCTCAGCATATCTCCTTCCGCCCAGGGAAAGGTTGGCCGGTTACTTTTGGGATAAATATTTTCTTTCACAACCAGGTGGGGTGCAATGAGGAGCATCAGGGAGGTTTCAAA
>NZ_DAOMOZ010000101.1:0-16426 GCF_035444585.1 Agriterribacter sp. | reverse complement strand
GGTTTCTTCGCCGCAGATATAGGCGCCGGCGCCACGCCGCACGTATATCTCGCAATCGAACCCCGTACCCATAATATTTTTACCCAGCCAGCCGTTTGCCCTGGCTTCTGCAATGGCCTGCTCCAGGATATCGGGTATCCATGCATATTCGCCGCGTATATATATATAAGTTATATTGCTGCCCAATGCAAAAGAGCTAACGATCAGGCCCTCTATGAGCAGGTGTGGAATAAATTCCATGAGGTAGCGATCTTTGAAAGTTCCCGGCTCGCTTTCATCGGCGTTGCACACCAAATGGCGGGGAATACCCTCGGGTTTGGCAATAAAACTCCACTTCAAGCCGGTAGGAAAGCCCGCGCCGCCACGTCCGCGTAATCCGCTTTTCTTAACTTCTTCAACGATCGCTTCGGGCGTCATCCTTAAAGCCTTCTCCACACTTGCATACCCGCCTTTTTTGCGATAGGCATCATAATACCTGATACCTTCTACGCCGTCGTGCTCTAATAATAATTTTCTTCCCATATCATGATCAGCGATTATATATTTAATAATTCTGAGTTATAACAAGCACTTTTAATAATTGCATCTGCGCATTAATTATTAGCAGCCGCATTATTCCTGCACTCTTCAATGATCGCATCTACTTTATCTTTTGTAAGATGCTCCCTGTAATGTTTACCCAACTGCATCATAGGAGCATAACCACAGGCGCCTAAACATTCTACCGTTTTTAAAGTAAACAATCCGTCAGTCGTTGTTTCTCCCGGCTTAATGCCGAGACGCTCACCAATATAAGCAATAATGTCGTCGCTGCCATTGATCATGCAGGGACCCGTTTGGCATACTTCAAATAAATATTTGCCTACCGGTTTCAGGTTATACATGGAATAGAAAGTAGCTACTTCATATACTTCAATAGGCTCAAGGCTCAGCAAAGCAGCAACATAGTCCATGGTTTCCACACTCAGCCAGCCAAACTGTTCCTGTGCCAGGTGAAGCACCGGCAACAAAGCGCTTTTTTGCTTGCCTTCGGGATAACGGGCAACTATTTCACTGAACTTAGCCAATTTTTCATTTGAAAATTGAATGCTCATTTATTTTAATTTATTTCTCTGCTTTAACTTACTTATGTCAGCTATATCCTGTGGTCTTCCTGCTTTTTCCTTTACTTTAAGCAATTCGTTATAACCAATAAAATTTACCGGTATCCCAGCTATATTTACTACTTTTTTACTTTGCCAGGCATCATCAAAAGGTACTCCATCTAAATCATTAAGAATATCTATCCTTAACGGCTCATATCCCAACTGTGTGATAAAATCTCTTTTTAAAAAATCTTCTTCAAGATTAATTGGTTTGTTCATGCAACCGTCTTTTATGAACAATCTTTTCAATCCTTGTATGCTGATCATTTCCGCCAAAAACCATCATACGCAGACTTATCAACTCATTCATCCGCTCTTCAAATGAAGCATTCGCCCAAAACAAATCATCTTGTTCTTCCGCCTCCGCAAAAGAAACCTTGCGAACAACAGCCTGTATTTTTCTGTTTGCTTCCATTTATGCATCCATTTCTCCCGCAATCAAATTGAGGCTGCTCATTACAATCACGGCATCGGCAAGCATGGAGCCTTTGATCAGTTCGGGATAAGCCTGGTAATAAATAAAGCAGGGCCTTCTGAAATGCAGCCGGTAAGGCGCTCTTCCTCCATCACTGATCAGGTAAAAACCCAGTTCCCCGTTGCCTCCCTCCACACTAAAATAAACTTCGCCGGCAGGTATTTCGGTTTCCCCCATAATAATCTTGAAATGCCAGATCAGCGCTTCCATTTTCGTGTATACGTCCTGTTTAGGAGGAAGATAATATTCCGGCACATTGGCATGGTATATCTCCGATTCTTCTCCTTTGAATTGCTGTATCTTTTGGTATGCCTGCCGTATGATCTTTAGTGATTCCCACATTTCCTGGTTCCGTACCAGCCAGCGGTCGTATACATCGCCCGTAGTACCTATGGGAATATTGAATTCAAAATCCTGATAACTGCAATAAGGCGTATGCACTCTTATATCGTAATCTATACCCGATGCCCGCAGGTTAGGTCCGGTAAATCCATAATTCAATGCTCTTTCACCTGTTATGGGGCCTGCTCCTACCGTACGGTCAATGAATATCCTGTTGCGCTGAAGCAGGTTTTCAAATTCTTTTAAAGCAGCAGGGAACTCGTTTAAAAACTTTTCTAATTTCTGCCATGCCGTAGCATTAAAATTTCTTTCAAATCCTCCTATTCTGCCAATATTTGTGGTAAGCCGCGATCCGCAGATCTCTTCATAAATTTCGTATACCAGTTCGCGGTACTGCATCACGTACAGGAATACGGATAGCGCTCCTGCATCCACACCTATAACCGAATTACATATAACATGATCGGTTATCCTTGCCAGCTCCATGATAATAACACGGAGATAATCTACACGCTTGGGTGTTTGTACACCCAGCAGTTTTTCACAGGTCATATGCCAGCCCATATTGTTAATGGGGCTTGAACAATAATTTAATCTGTCGGTAAGCGGCGTAATTTGGTATAAGGGTCGCCTCTCGGCTATTTTTTCAAATGCACGGTGTATATATCCCACCGTTGCTTCGGCCGATACAATTCTCTCGCCGTCTATTTCCAGAATATTCTGAAAAACCCCATGGGTGGCAGGATGAGTTGGTCCCAGGTTCAGCGTAGTGGTTTGCTTTTCAATGGAACCGTCGGGCAGTTTGATATTTTGCTCCCTGTTATGTTGTAATAAATCTTCTGTCATACATTACCCTTCCGGGCTTTTTCTTGTGTTTAGTTAATCGCAGCTTTCTGTAGCTCTTATCTTCCAAACATCTCATCATCCTTATCTACTCTTGTCTGATCTTCCAGCGGGTATTCTTTCCGCATAGGAAAATAATCCATTTCGTCTACGTTCAGTATGCGTTTAAGGTTAGGATGACCTACGAAATTGACACCAAAAAAATCATAGGTTTCTCTTTCCATCCAGTTGGCACAGGCATACAACTGCGTTGCAGTATACACATCCGGCTTTTCAATAGCCGCATATATTTTAAAACGTATCCGCACATTATCCTGCATATTGTGAAGATGGTATACCACTGCCAGTTCCCTGCCTTTGTTATCGGGATAATGTACCGCCTGCAAATCGGTAAGGAACCGGAACCTCAATTCCGGATCATCATATAAAAACTGAAGCACTTTAAGATTCAGTTCTTTGGGCACTTCAAACGTAAGCATCCCATATGGCTCGGTGAAGTTGGTTACTTCATCACCAAACTTTTGTACAAGCCTGCTTTTAATATGATCATTGGTCAACTCCATCTATAACCTTTATAATAATATTTCCTGTTATAACATTGCTACTCAAACACAGTAATCTTTATTGCTTACCCACTTACTTACCACTTATTACTTACCTCTTATTACTTACTATTGTATCCCGTAGCTCAGCATCAGCTGCTGGTATTTTTCGGTATTTCTTCTTCTTATACTTTCTTTACCTACCAGGTCCTGCAGGGCCAGCACTCCATCCAATATGGCTTCCGGCCTGGGCGGGCATCCCGGCACATACACGTCAACCGGAATGATCTGATCTATTCCCTGCAATACCGAATAGCTGTCAAAAATCCCGCCGCTTGATGCACAGGCGCCCACTGCGATCACCCAGCGGGGCTCCGACATTTGTATATACACCTGCCGTAATACGGGACCCATTTTTTTAGCTATGGTACCCATCACCATCAGCATATCACATTGCCGTGGGGTAAATCCCATCCTTTCTGCCCCAAACCTTCCAAAATCATAATGTGCTCCCATGGTAGCCATAAATTCAATGCCACAGCAGGAAGTAGCAAAAGGGAGCGGCCATAACGAATTTTTACGGGCAAGCCCAACCACTTCGCTGAGTTTTGTAGTAAAAAAGCCCTCTCCTGTATATCCTTCAGGTGCATCTGCTATACCAATATGCCCTTTGTGATCTCTTTCTTTTGGTGTTATATTAAACCGAACCGGACGTGCCATAATTAAAATTTAAATGAACAGCTTTAATTTCACTAATCTTCCCATTTCAATGCCCCTTTCTTAATAATATAGTAAAATCCTGCCAGAAAAAAGCCAACAAAAGCAAGTACCGCCAAGAAGCCCTGCCAGCCCAGTTCTCTGAAATTCACTGCATACGGATAAAAAAAGATCACTTCCACATCAAACAATACAAACAATATCGCTACCAAAAAGTATTTAACCGCCAGGGGCTGGCGGGCATTACCGCTTATTTCGATACCGCTTTCAAAATTATCCAGCTTTTCGGCCGTGGGTCTTTTTGGGCCCAGCCAATGGGTAACTCCCATCATAACCACCACAAACCCGGCGGCAAAAAGGAGTTGCAGGGCGATAGGAAAGTAATTAAATGAATTATTTACGTCTGTAGCCGAAACCGGAAGGGACTGAAGTAAGAAATAAGGTATCATTCTCGTCTCAAGATTACTTTTCAACAGTAAACGGAAGAATCGTATCCATTATTTGTCAGCCAGCCTTCATTTTTTCCGTTTCCTGTATTGGTGTAGAATTAATCCAAAGGCAAAAATAAGGCAGCATTGCCTAATAACCATTATTTAATAAAATAAAACCCCAAAACCAGCAATTGATTTTGGGGTCATATATTTGCGAACAGTTATATCAACTCACTTTCGGGAAGGTTTAGCTGTTGCGCCATTTTTCTTTGTACTATCCGTTTGGGGCTGGGGCCTGTCTAATGCTCTTTGCAATATATCACGGTTGTTTTTCGCGTCAGCATTGTTGGGATCCAGAGCGATCATTTTATCAAGATAAAAGATCGCCCTTTCGTATTCCTTTAGAATATTGGCATTGTAGCCTGCCAGATATCCGTAGGCAAGCATTAGCGCAGACTTATTCTTTACAGAGTCGGCAGCTGCAATTTCAATAAACCTGGTAGCATCTTCAACGGGCAAGCCCTGTTCCATGGTTGAATCTACCGTCCACTTGGTACGGAATCCACCATAATAGCCCTGTATATCATCGGGATATTTTTGCTTGTATAAATTAAATACACTGTCTGCTGTTTGATATTGTCCACCATAAAAATTCTCCCATCCTGCATAGAATAGCTCGGTTTTCCCATAGGCGGTGTCAATAGTCAGGATTTTGGTAAGCCAGTCGGCAGATCTGGCCTTGTTGTCTATTTTTTTATACATATCAGACGCTGCCTTGGCATAATCAATCTTGTTTTTGAGAACGGTATCCATTGCGATCGCCTTGTTAAAATAGGCGTCGGCCTGATCCAGCTTATCGGGGAACTTGGCAGATATCTGCGCCATTTTAACATAATTGTCGGGTAAAAACAGCGAAGAATCTCCTTTGGAAAAAAACAGTTCCATATTCTGAAGTGCATTAACAGAGTCGCCCAGCTTTTCGTATGCATATGCTTTTACACGGTATAATTTCGGGCTTGCCTTTTCGCCGTCTTTCTGCAATTTCTCATCTGCTTTGGCGATGGCGCCCTCAAAGTCACCGGAAGCGTATACCAGGCTGATCTCTTCAGCTTCAACAGAAGGCGTAAAATCAGTATTGGCCTTATACCTGGCAAAATAATCCCTGGCTTTGTTCACATCGCGCGAATACCAATATACATACAAATCATAATAGGCGGGAGCATAGGCAGGATCCAAAGCAATAGCCTTTTCAAAATGTCTGAGAAATATGCTGGCCTGCTCCTGTCCTTGCGTAATATATATTTTACCAATCTTATATTCTGCTTCTGCCAGTTTTTCATCGAGCGAAAGCGCATTCTGATAAGAGGTTACCGCCGCACCGCCATCCAATAATTTGCGGTGAGCATCGCCCATATTAATATATACAAACGGCTCTTTAAACCTTCTTACCTCAGTTGCCTGTTTCAATTTTTCTATTGCATACCTGGCATCGCCGTCGGGTGCATCCACATTGGCGCGACCCACAGCATTCAGAATGTCTACATCCTTACCTTTCGTGAGGCTGATAGCGGTTTCAAAGCGCTGACGTGCATCGTTACCCTTATGCTCAAGCAATTCAATATGGCCCATACCCACCAGCAATAAAGGTTCGCTGCCTTTAGCCTGTAAAGCCGTTTGATATACTTTCTTCGCACCTGCAATATCGTTCAACTCAATCAATGTTTGCCCCAACCAATAAGCGGCTTCCACATCATCGGGTTTTGCTGCAAGCGCTTTTTCAAGGGTTTCTTTTGCGCTATTGTACTTCTCGTAGTAAAACAATTTCCTCCCATCCTCTACTGATTGCGCAAAAGCAACATTGCACAGTAAAACAGCAGCTACCATAAATCTGATTGTGTGCTTCATCATTTTTGATTTGAAATTTTGGTTTTGGTAAATAAATATATTAAAAATTACTATTCTTCTTTTATTTGCGCGGCTCTTATTGTAAAATTCATGTTTGAAGGAACAAGATAAGCCCTTTGAAAAATAAGCTGCCCTTTTTCGCTCTTTAAAAAATTAGTAAACCCCCGGCCCAATCCGCTATAATTTTCTTTTACAATATAATATAAACCGCGTACCATGGGATATCTTTTGGTTGCAATATTGGCCTGGTAAGGCTTTATGAATTTATCCGGTTCGTTTCTTGCCTCAATGGAAGCCACTTTTACCTGGGTGAGAAAAGCCAGTTGTTGTTTGTCTTCGGGATTCCCGATCCAGCTTACGCCTATAAAGCCAATAGCATGTTCATTGTTAGCTACGTGATCAATTACCCCGAGGCTTGTTTTAGCGGCGGTTACCCCGGGTGACAGCGCCTTGCCGTTAAGCACTGAATCAATCATAAACCTAACCGTGCTGGTGGCGGCATTGCCGTCAAGCACGGGATTAAGCCTGTATCCGCTGGTTCCATTCATCAAAGACCTGATCTCCCCCATGGTAAAGAGTGAATCAGTGGCTTTATTGTTCACTATAACAGATATAGCGTCAGACGCCATTTTGCCCCAAAAAGGTGCAAATCTCAAAGTATCCTTCAACGATTTAACTTCTTCTTCACTTAATCCGCGCGTAACAATAATCATCCGGATACTATCGTTCAGCAAGTCTTTCAAGCATTCCGCTTCCGCCTTATAATGCGGAACAATGGTTGCATCGGGAAATTGCGACATAAAAACCCTGATCTGCGAATCAATGATGGGCTTAAAAGACTCATCTACACTTATATGGATCGTTCCTGATCTGAGATCATCGTCGCCGGCGATCACTTTTCTGCGGTTACCATCATTGCAGCTTACCAGCACCAGCAGCATCAGTACATGTATTCCGGCACGCAACATATTATAGATCTGTTGTATATTTTTCATTTCCTGATATATTTCCGCTGATACCCCCGGTATAACCTGAACAATCCGTAAGCTATCCCTATGCACCCAAAAATGGTGTCTATTAACGGGTCGCTTTTCATCCAGTCAATACCCAGTTTCTTATTGAATAAAAAAAACAGGCCCAACCCCAGCCATAATATGCCCATCGCATAATCGTATACGGAATGAAAAAAGGAATTCCTTTTTCTTTTCTGTTCTTCCCAGTTCTGTTGTACCGACATCAGCCAAAATTTTAGGGAGTGGGCAAGTTAACAAATCCTTTTATAAATGCCGCAACTACACCTACTAAAAATTGATGAACCTTTTATTCCGCCACCTCAAAAGTTACGGGCTGCACAAAATACATGGCTACATTTCTGCCATTTTTCTTCGCCGGCTTCCACCTGGGCATTTTTTGTAACGCTTTTATTACCTGGAGGTCAATATTTTCACCGCCTGACTGAATAACCTTAAAATCAGCAATGCTGCCATCTTCAGCCACTACAAACCGTATGCGCAGTCTTAATGTTTCATCCTTATCATTATTGATATGGCGCAGGTGTGTTTGCAAAAATCGCATCATGGCTTTTAATCCGCCGGGATACGTTGCGGCTTCATCCACGCCGGTACTTGCAAAAGGCTGTGCATATGTTTCTGTTATTTCGCCTTTACCAGCGCCGGCAGGCTGGTCTGCAACAGGCGGCTGCATAATATCACCCGACAAGGGTGCATTTACCGTAACCAAAGCCACCTTCTTATCAACTAAAGTTTCTATATCCGGAACAGATTCTTCTATTGTTTCTGCCGGCGGCACAATCTTAATAGTGGCAAAATGCCGCAATGCCGCCTTCTTTGGAGCAGGTGAAGTTTTGGGCGGTG
The DNA here is from genome assembly GCF_035444585.1 of Agriterribacter sp. GTDB lineage: Bacteria > Bacteroidota > Bacteroidia > Chitinophagales > Chitinophagaceae > Agriterribacter. The sequence goes on along the minus strand of NZ_DAOMOZ010000101.1, from coordinate 8,152 downwards.
GCGGATCAAATTTAAAAGGCTCCACGGGGCGCAAAGGCCCTACGGGCGGATGATCCGGCACAGCAAAAATACTGCCCGACTTTGTTTTATCGTAACGGCCCGATAGAAACAGCAGCACCCCAAGGAGCATGAACATAGCCGCCAATGCCTTTAAAAGGTATTGATTGTAATGGCGCCGTATATAGTACGCTCCATATGCTTTGTTGCGGTTCTCAAAAAGGATATCCAGCATATCGCTTTGCAGTATGTATTCGGGTTTCATAAAGAATAATTTGTTGTGAGCAATTGAAGTTTCACAACAGGGCCCTGTAACAGCAATGAGATGCGGATAAAAAGAGATTCCACAAAAAACATAACCCGGCTGATCGTACAACCGGGTTATTACGTTAAGTATAAGCAAGCTCTACTGTTTGATCACTTTTCCGCTGCCGCTGATATCATTATCCACTGTAGCGGGATCGCCTTTATAATATACGCTACCACTGCCGTTTATTTTTACTTTAAGCTTTTGACTAACCGTTATTTTGGCCGTTCCGCTGCCTGAAATAGCAATATCCGCATTTTGGGAAGTGAACCCGAAGCTGTTGAAACTGCCGCTGCCGGAGCTATGCAACACAAAATTTTCTGCAGCTCCTTTTTCAACGGTTATATCTGCCGAGCCCGATATATTTACGTCAAAATTTGTGTTGCTGCCAAACTCACCCGCAGCATGCATATCGCCGCTTCCGGACGATGACAAACCTGTTAATACCGGCATTGTAATAAATACCTCCGAATTGTCGTTGCGTACATTCCTTGTGTTTTCGTAACGAACAGATAAAACGCCGTTCTCTACCGTTGTTTTAAGATAAGGCAGCAGGTTCGCATATCCTTTTACCTTAACTTCAAAATCTGCTCCCTGCACAATATGAATAGTGGTTGAGCCGTGTGTTGCCACTTTGGTAAATGCATTTACATTCCGTTCTTCGGTTTGCACAGCGCCATCGCCGGTTAGCGATTCCTTTTTACAGGATGCCACAGTTGCCGTAAAAGCTACGAGCAAAAAAATAAATTTCACTTTCATTGTTTGTTTTTTAAGGAAATAAATAAGCTGTTGATCACTGCTGCTTGACCGCGATCATTGCTTAACCGTTACAAATGACCCTTTAAACTACATGGGCGGAAAAAGGAGCGGATAAGTGTAAAGCCGAAGACAGGTTCTTTGGAAATAGCAATCCGCAGTTTTGTGTGATGAAACAAACCTTCCCGGAGCTTATGGCGCAGAGTCTTTGATAGAAATATTCACACCAGAAGTAACCGTGGTAATGGCAGTACCGGACGCTTTGTTTAAATGCAGTTTTCTCTCCATAAAGCTTTCAACGGCCTGCTGAACGCCCAGCAGGTCTTTGGACTTTATATAGCTTCCCAGCACATGATTACCGGCATTGGGCATGGACTGTTTTACCTTATTGTTTTTTGCTGTGCCCAGTTCATCAAACATTTTCAGCATGGCAGGCACGCTTACCACGCTGTCGCGATACACTTCATCTTTATAATAATACAGCATCAGTACCGGCTGCTTTACTTTTTTAAAGGTTTCAGCGGTCATGGTAGTTTCAAGATATTCTTCCAACTGCGCGGTGGCGTCAAGAGGATATTTGCTATACCAGTATTGCTTATATATAGGGCGATCATCCGCCGAAGTAACATAATCGCTCCCTGTAACAAATGATGCGATCTGCAGCCCCCAGGGGTCATTGAGCAACCATGCTTTATCGTTATCAATAGCAATATTGGGACTCAGTAATACCAAAGCATATACGTCATCCGGATAAGTAGCTGCCAGTTGCAATGCATTGGTTCCTCCTGTTGATGTTCCCATCAGTATTACCTTTTCGCCCAGTTGCTTTCCAATTGCCAAAGCATCCCTGGCACTTTCCCAGTAGGCTGATGCCGTAAGGTTTTTCAGGGGTGCGGCGGTATCTATGCCGTGCTCCGCGAGCCTTGATAAATAAAGATTACAGCCAAACGCCCTGGCAATATTGGTATGCACGGGATAACCTTCTTCCTGCGAAGCAGAAAACCCGTGCAGATAAACAATGGCATACACTGTTTTTTCCTTAAGCGAATCATTATACCATACTATCCGGGCCTGGTTGTTCGGCTTAAGGGTATGTGCAGCTTCCTTTTGATGAATGTATTTTTCCAGGCCTGCTGCCGTTTGCGGAACGGCAGGCATAACGGGGTCATATACCGGGGTGGAGGGATGCGGGCCCAGGAGATATACGATCACCAGCAATACTATAACAGTAAGGAATAACCGAAATGATTTTTTTCTGAACATACAGCATACTTAAAATGATAAAAGATGTTCCATACACGGCGCTAAATCTACAACGTTGGTATTAAAAAAATAAGCCCGCAAGGACAATATCCTAAAATGCGTATAAAAAAAGGCATATGTTAATGTTCAACCAACCAAATGTTAAGGCGGGCTTAAGTTCTTTATAGCCGCGCTGACATTGCTTGCTTTGGCATCATTTTTTCGAAACTTGGGGCTACGCTGTTTGTATGTAATGGCACAGCTTCAGCAATTATTTTTAATACCAAATCAACAAGGAGAACAAGTTATGAAAAAAGATTTTTCGATGAGGGTGATATTGGCAGCAGGTGCTTTATTTTCGGTGATCGTTTTTTCTTCCTGTTTAAAATCAAACGACAACAACAATCCCGGTACGCCTGCCTCAGGATTGATGGCATTTAATCTTTCCCCCGATAAGCCGGCTATTGGCATTGCTTTGTCGGGCAGCAATTTAACCAATACAGCCCTGGGCTATACAAATTATACCGGGGGTTATCTGAACATTTACTCCGGCTCAAGAACAGTGCAGGCCTACGACGCAGGAAGCGGGAATGCTTTCACTGCATCTGACTATAATTTTGAACAGAACAAATACTATTCATTGTTCATTGCGGGCAAAGACAGCACTTACCGGAACATAATCGTAAACGACCAGCTGGACAGTCTTCCATCAGCTTCCGGCAAAGCATACATCCGGTATATCAACGCTGTTCCCGATTCAAGCCGGCCATTGGTAACGGTGAGCGACAAAGCAGGTAGTGTTATCAGTGAAAATGCCGACTTTGCCTCCGTTTCCGGCTTTATTGAAATAAATACGGGTGATGCAAATATTGCCATCAACAACAACAATGATATACAGGCAACCCGCACCATTACTTTAGAGGAAAGAAAAGTTTACACTATTCTTTTCTCCGGTATTCCGGGCTCAACAGATACCACGCAAAGTGTACAGATCAAATACATAGAAAACGGAACATTGGATGCTGATTCTACGGCGCAGCAGGGAGTGTCGGCCGTATCTCCGCGTTCAGTAAAAACCAATTAGTGAAGTACGGCCCAACAAATGAGCAGTAAATGAACTGCCGGAAGTGAGTGACCGGCAGACAACCTACTGCTTCATGTAACCTGCAGGTTTGCAAACGGTAATGCAGATCCTGCAGGTTTTTTTGTACCTCCGGTTAAGAATATAAGCAGTAAATACAGTTGCATATGCCTTTTTTTTGTAATCTTGGTAAAGAATCTGTACAGCATGACCGAAAACCAGGAAAGAAGTAGCAGGCACACCGGAGCCGTATTTGCAGCTACAGGAAGTTTTATACCCAGTCTTACCATTCCCAATGAAGCATTTTTAACTTCACTCTTCTTCAATACAGACGGCACACCTGTTGAAAAAGAGCCACAAAAAATAATTGATAAATTCAAAGAGATCACAGGTATAGCCGAACGGCGTTACGGAACAAACAATCAAAAAGCTTCTGACCTGGGTTTTCTATCGGCCACTGCCGCACTAAGCAGTTCGGGCATTGATAAAGAAAAGCTCGACTACATAATAGTAGCGCATAATTTCGGCGACATGGCTTATGGCTCCAACCGCACCGACATGGTTCCTACGCTCGCATCCCGTATAAAGCACAAATTGCAGATACAAAACCCGGATTGTGTTGCCTACGATCTGCCCTTTGGCTGTCCGGGCTGGCTGGAAGGCGTGATACAGGCCAACTATTTTATCCGTTCCGGTGATGCCAGATATTGTATGGTAATTGGTACTGAAATGTTATCGAGGGTTATAGACCCCCATGACAGAGATTCCATGCTGTACAGCGATGGCAGTGGCGCCGTTATCATGGCTGCCGGAACGAACAATGCTACAGAAGAGGGTATTATAGCGCATAAAACACAAACCCATGCCCTGGATCATGCCTTGCTGCTGAAAATGGGGCGTACCTATGCTCCTCATCCGGAAAATGATGAAAACATTTATCTTAAGATGAAAGGCAGGAAATTGTATGAATTTGCATTAACCCAGGTTCCGCTGGTCGTTAGGTCGGTATTGGATAAGGCTAAACTTCACATCCGGGATATTGCCAAAGTATTGATTCACCAGGCCAATGAAAAAATGGATCTTGCGATATTAGAGCGGTTATTTAAGTTGTACAACGAAGAAAGCATTCCTCAATATCTGATGCCCATGACCATTTCCACGCTCGGAAACAATTCGGTTGCCACGATACCCATTTTACTGGACTTCATCCTGAAAGGCAAAATAAAGAATCATCAGATCAACCGCGGAGATAAGGCCATATTTGCTTCCGTGGGAGCCGGAATGAACATCAATGCACTCGTTTACCAGTTCTGAACATTTTTTTCAGATATTTTAATCTATTTAAACCTGCATAATAGGGAGGTTTCGTTTTAAAAGCATACCTTTAATAACAACTTGAATTAAAGCATACACATTGAACGTAAATTCTGTACAGCTTACACCGTTGTATTTGTCTGTTCTTCTGTACATTATGCTCTTCTACAGGTTGATTAATAACATTTTAATGTAAAAGTATGAACATGTACGTTTCGAATTTAAGTTTTCATACAACTGATGAGGACTTAAAAAATTTATTCAGCGATTTCGGCGAAGTTTCTTCTTCGAAAGTAATTACCGACAGAGAAACCGGCCGTTCACGCGGATTTGGTTTCGTGGAAATGCCGGAAGATGCAGATGCCAAAAAAGCTATGGAAGAGCTGGATGGAAAAGATATTGAAGGCAGGGCGCTTTCTGTTACTGTAGCCCGTCCTAAAGAGCAGCGCTCCGGTGGCAGTTCGTTTTCGCAGAATCGCAAAAGATGGTAAACTGATTCAACACTATAAATCAGATTGCAATACCCGGACATTAATTATTTGTCCGGGTATTTTTTTATCTTGACGCCTGATTGTTCATAAGCTTTAAAAAATATTCATGAAACACCTCTTTGCTTTAGCTGTTCTTTTTGCAGCTATCCAATGCTTTGGTCAGAACACTACAACGGCAATTATCCCCGAGCCGGTTTCGGTTGTGCAAAAGCAAGGTGTATTTACTTTGCACGATAACATTTCCATCGGCATCCCGGGTAATGATAATGATGTTGCAAAAATTGCCGGCTATTTATCGCAAGCCATTTCTGCTTCCACCGGGTATAAAAGCGATATACAGGAGGATGGTAACGCAGGTCAGATCCGCTTTGTTATTGCCGCAACGCCGGATGAGGAATTGGGTGATGAAGGATACAACCTGGTTGTTTCGCCCGAAACAATAACACTCAGCGCCAATACAGCGGCTGGTTTATTTTATGGTGTTCAAAGCCTTTTGCAATTGCTGCCCAAAGAAATAGCCAGCAAGTCTGTTGTCAAAGATGTATCATGGACAGCGCCCTGCGTTGAAATAAGAATTTACCCGTTGTTGAAATGAAAACAGAGGTGAGCGGGCTGGCTGTTTACTACAGCTTTGATAACTCTTTCCCCGATAAGTTTTACCCTGAGTATACAAAACCTGTGAGCATTCCCAAAGATGCGTCAACAATGCGGGTGATCACCTACCGGGATGGCAAACCTATCGGGAGAATGATGACAATATCTGTTTCTCAATTAAAGAAAAGAGCAGGGATAAAATAAGCAGGATCAGAATATTAAATCCGAAGCTATCCGGAGATGCGGTGCTGACCCTCCTTCGTCGGGTGCCGACCGCATCCGGGCGTAAAGCACCAGGAGACAAATAGTAAATACCAAATAAACGAAGCCATAAGCTCTAAATCCAAAATAGAACGATAAACTAAAAACCATAAGAGCTACGGGTGATCAGCCTTGAGCTATCGGTAATAAAAAGTGTCCGTCGAATAAATCTCAAATCATAAATTTCAAATCATAAATCCCGGGCCTGCTCCTGCACCGATTTACCAGATTCAACTTCCACCTGTTCAACCCAAACCGCATAATCATCGGGATAAATCCGGGAACCTTTATGAATAGCGTATACCCTGGTGAACACTGCGCCGAAATAAAGTATGGTTGCGGAATAATATACCCACAATAATATCACGATCACTGAGCCTGCCGCTCCATACGCGGAACTTAGCCTGTTGTGTCCCAGGTAATAGCTGATCCCGAACTTGCCGGCCATGAAAAGTATGGCTGTGGTAAATGCACCTACGCGCACATGACGCCATTCTATTTTAGCATCGGGTAACACCTTAAAAATCAAGCCAAACAGGAAGGAGGTAATGGCTAAAGAAAGAAGCATGTTAAATACATAGGCGATCAGTACCTCAGTGTGTGGAAATATTACTGTAAGCCTGTCAATAAGTGCATCCATTACCGCGTTTACAATAAGCGATACCAGCAATAAAAAACCCAGTACTATTATAATGGAAAATGAAAGCAGCCGGTTAATGATCATTTTCAGCCAGCCCTTCCTGGGCTTGGCTTTTAACTTCCATATGGTATTGATAGAATCCTGTATTTCACCAAAAATGCTGGTAGCTCCAATAACAAGCGTAGCAATTCCTATTGTAGCTGCGAACCCAGTTTCGTACGACAACGTAGCATTGCGTATCGTTTGCTGAATTTGGAGGGCAGCGTCTTTACCCACCAGTCCGGCTATCTGCCCGTATACTGTTCCTTCAACTGCTTTGTCACCATAAAATATATCACTTACCCAAACAACAATTATGATCAGCCCCGGTAGTGAAAAAATAGTGTAGTAGGCCAATGCGGCACTAAGCTTCAAAACCTTATCGTTAATAAAATCCGAAACGGTTTGCTTTGTGATCTTCCATGCGCCTCTTAATGTCATGCTACTTATTAAAATAAAACTGTGCCAGATTTTTCCTGCAGTTCTGATAAATACGCTAAAAATAGCTGCACATTATCAGAATGCATACCGGAAACCCGTTGAAAAAGTATAATTGCTTTTGGGTACACCGGGAACGGGAAACTGATCGTACAAATAATTCCAGTTTATGGTTGCGGATAGTTTTTGTGTGATCGCCAGGTTGGCCGACTCCTGGTTGAGAATGCGAAAATCACCCCATTTGTCCAGCCGGGGCTGGTAAAAGGTAGTGCTGATGATCTCCAGGGTAGCGGTGGGTTTGAGTGTAAAGCTGAGGTAGCTGCTGTTGCGTGCATTGTGATGAGAAACAGGCGGATCAACGAGCTCCCTCTCATATTCATACATGAAAAGCACGCCAAGATAAACATGGAGCATGCCCGAACCCGATAATTTAAACCGGGGCCCGGTACCGGCAAGAAAGCGATTGTCTATTTTGGTGATTTTATTGGTTTGCAACTGTGTGAACACTTCCCAGCGGATGGGCTCGTTAAACTTATGGTTGTACCGGAGATGAAAAAAAGTATTGTTGGTATATTTTTTCTGAGCGCCTTTCAAAAAAGAATAATCGCCTAAAAAAAGATAGAGATTCCTGCTGTTTTTATACTGCAAATGTGCAAATGCGCTGGCCGAAAATACCTGCTCCACGTTCTTTGAAAGATTGATATTGCCCCCGAAACTCCCGGCCCAACCGGTGGTATCTGTTTGAATTCTGCGGGATTCCACATTCACGATCTGAGCGCTTGCCGGCATACCTGCGGTTACTAACAGCAAAGGGAAAACGATCCTGGAAAAATTCATCATACAAAAATAGTAAGTTATTTTTCGCTCAAAAACTGAGTAAGGGTAAAATTGTGCTGCGGGGATATTAATAAAATATTTCCATCTAAAAAAGTAAGTGGTAAATTGATGATTTAAAATTCATCAACGCATTATAACATGTCTGCAGATTTTAT
>NZ_DAOMOZ010000100.1:9207-16602 GCF_035444585.1 Agriterribacter sp. | reverse complement strand
CAGGTTGCCAATCACGAAATCAAAATACCCATCGCCATTGAGGTCTGCGGCCTCGATGCAGTTCCACTAGCCATTGGAAAACGGAAGCTCTTTTTTCATGAATATGCCGTTCGTATTTTTGAATACGGTCAATGGCATCCATTCACCTGCGATAACAAGTTCGGGGCTTCCATCATTATCCGTGTCTGCCCAGCGGGCATCCGTAACCATTCCAATGTTTTTTAACCCCGGAGCATGTTTGTCTGTTTGGTCTGTAAACCTTCCCGTGCCGTCATTGACCAAAAGAAAAGAGTTGGGTGCTAAACCATATTCACCGGGTAAAACCCTCCCCCCAATAAACAGATCAATATCGCCATCTCCGTCCATATCTGCAGCCCTTGCACAAGATGCATTGGTTGTAATTGCAGGCATATTTTGAGGCGCATAGGAGAAATTTCCTTTGCCATCGTTTAAAAACAAGCGGGGTCGCAGCGTTGCAGCCGCTCCTTTGTCTTCATTACCTCCATATACAACCAACAAGTCATTGTCGCCATCTTTGTCTGCATCAAAAAATACAACACCCGTTTGATCAGTGGCATTGGCAACATCAAACGCCTGTTGCCGGGACCGTACCAGTGTTCCATCAGCCTGCTGAAAAAACAATTTTCCGAAATCGGATTTTGCACCTCCGATAAAAATATCATCCAGTCCATCGCCATTTACATCTGCCATCGCACATTTCGGACCTTCCATTGAGAGCATTTTCGGCATCAGCCTTTCCCTGTCAAAATCAATAAATAAATTCTCCCTGTGAGCCGAACCGCCCGAAATCCATTTTGTTGTTACATCTGTATATAAGATATGGGGGGCAGGCTCGGGAACAAATTTTTCAGTTGCTTCTTCCTGTTTCAGCAAAATGGTTTTATTAACGCCCACTGCCTTCAACGTTTGTTTTCTCAGATCCGGCCATACCACTACCAGCGAATCAATACCGGTAACACTGCCCAACCCGATCGTCAGCACAGGATCAACACTCGACTGAAAGCCACGGGAAAGCATCTGGTGCATTTCATGCACCTGTCCGCCGGCATACACCGAAACTTTTGCTCCTATGCCCATGCTGTTCTTCCCCGCACCAAGGAGCTTTACTTTCAGGTACGCGCTATGCAATTTTTGAGAGGCATTGTTGCGGTACACAAAAGCCTCCATATTTACATTGTTCACCACCAGGTCCAGGTCGCCATCATTGTCCAGGTCGCCATAGGCGGCGCCGTTGCTGAAACCGGGCATACCCAATCCCAACTGGTAGGATTGGTTCAGAAAAGAAAGGTTTTTTTGATTGATGAATGCGTAATTCGATATGGGGTTAGAACCAATAGAATCCAGGAATTCTTTAAAATTAAACTTCCCTTCGGTCATTACCCGTACCCGGTTTCTGTCGTTTGCTAAAAAATTTATGAAATCCTTATCGGTTATGTCTTTATAAATACCATTGCAAACCAGTATATCTTTCCATCCGTCGTTATCAAAATCAAAGATCAAAGCCCCCCAGCTCCAGTCGGTAGCCGCCACGTTGGCAAAAAAAGCGATCTCCGAAAAAGTATTGTCCCCGTTATTCAAATGCAATGCATTTTGAAGATACTGGTAATAGAAATCTCCCTTTACTTTTGCATTAAACACATCATAATCGTCAAATTGAGTAACGGTTTTTAATTTGTAATCACCTTCGGGGAGCATTTCGGTGGTAAAAATATCCGGTCTGCCATCGTTGTTGATATCGGCTATATCGGAGCCCATGGAAGCAAGGCTGAGGTGTCCGGTACTTTCTTCTATTGATTCTTTAAACGTTCCATCTTTTTGATTGATATAGAGATAATCTTTTTCAAAGAAGTCGTTGCTTACATAAATATCCGGCCACTGATCGCCGTTTACATCCGTCACACTAACCCCCAAACCAAAACCAATTTCACTGCCGTATATTCCTGCCTGTTCACTTACATCGGTAAACTTCGTCCGTCCGCCCACATCATCATTGCGGTATAATTTATGCCCTCCTGCGGAGTCGCGCACATTGCGGATATTTTTGTTATAGCCAAAGCTGGAGATAGGTCTGAAGCCATTATTGAGCACATAACAATCCAGGTCGCCGTCAAGGTCGTAATCAAAAAATACTGCATGGGTAGTCAATCCTCCTTTTTCTTCAAGCCCGTAGCGTTCAGCCTCCTCCTTAAAAATCAAATTACCCTGGTTAATGAACAATTCATTGGCCCGATCATCGCCTTTGATGTTACCGGAATTGCACACATAGATATCCAGTAAGCCATCGCCGTTCACATCCGCCATTGCCACGCCGGTACTCCATGCTTTTGATCCTCCCACGCCGGCTTTTGCAGTTATGTCTTCAAACCGCATATCACCTTTGTTCAGGTACAAGTGGTTCTTTCCCTGGTTGCCGGTAAAATAAACATCTGCCAGCCCGTCGTTGTTGATATCACCTATGCCAACGCCGGCTCCGTTATAAAAATTCCTGTAATTAAACACATTAAACCCCGCCTCTTCCTTTAGATCATTGCGAAAGCCAATGCCCGTCGATGCTTTATCCATTTGTGTAAAAAGAGGATCAGCAGGAGGGACATAGTTTTTTTCTTTGCTTTTACAAGCGCCTAACAATACAATACAGGAGACTATATAATGGCAAGAGGTTTTGAACATATGCAACATTCATTTACCGGGATCCGTAAATTTCAATACCATGGCGTTATCATTATTTCTGGCCACAATAAAAGCATCCTTACCTGCTATCTTTATTGGTTTTATATGACGGACTTCCCCTTTTATTACTGTTCCATTTAAATTTTCGCTCTGCAATTTCCCATTTCCTTTATTGATCAATATTGTTCCATGATCGGCATCGTATCTTCCGGCAGCAATGCTATTGGCGTAATAGTTGCCCCCCAGCAGCAGATCAGGCAAGCTGTCGTTATCGGCGTCTACGATCACGGCATCCCTGTATGTTGTAAGCTGCGCTTCCCAGGGTAAAGGCTGTACGGAAAAATTCAAATTGCCATTATTAATCAATATTGCATTGGAGAAATAATCCGCAGACAGCACCATTGCATCTTTTATTTTCATTGCAGAAAAAATATCAGTCAGGGTTGCTTTGGCAAAATCCTCCGCATATGCGTATTTTTTCTTTAACAAAGGCATTTGCTTCTCCAGTTCATCTTTGCCGGCAAAAGGAATCTCCTTACCCTGCACATAATAAGTAAGTATCTGTTCTTTTCCATCATTGTTATCAAAATCATTGAAATAAAGGCGCACCGGCTCCTGCACAGACGCATGCAGCCGGCTATTGAGACCAAGATTACCCGCAACAAAATCCATATCGCCATCCGCATCAATATCTATGGGCAATATAAAATTCCACCAGCCTTTTTTATCAGTCAAATCCTTTTTGGTAAAAATCCCATTGGTGTTCAGGAATACACTAATCGGTCCCCATTCGCAGCTAACAACGAGGTCATTGTCGCCATCTTTATCCACATCAAGCCATAAGGCATCTGTTACCATACCTGTTTTTGATAGTTCTTTGGCATTGGTCAGGGTTACGTCTGCAAATTTCCCCTTCCCGTCATTTTGTAATAAATAAGAGGTGGGGGTTTCACCATAGTTCCAGGGAACTACCCTTCCCCCCAGAAACAAATCAACAAAGCCGTCACCATTAAAATCACTGAATGCAATACATGATGCCGTAACATATTGATCAGTGAACGGATCTTGTGCCTTTGCAAAATTCGCCTTACCGTCATTCAGATATATGCGCGGCAATAAATGCTCATTGGCGCCATAATATTCGTTGCCGCCTGAAGCTACGATCAAATCAATATTTCCATCATTATTTACATCGCACCATACCGCGTCTGTATCTTCATACATGCTGTCCTGCAACAGGCAGTCCTGCGGCGTTTTTAAGAACACACCACCGGGCTTTTGTAAGAAAACAGCATTGTGAAAAGATTTGGATGCACCTATAAAAATATCTTCCAGCCCGTCTTTATTGATATCCGCTACGGCCAATGCGGGGCCCTCGGTTGAAACCATATGAGGCATCAATGGTTCCCGGTTAAATTCATTAAAGCTGTTCTCTTTATGAATAAAATCAAGTTGCACCTCTGCAGTAATGTCCGTAACAGACCTGCTTTCTCTTTTGCTGAAACCGGCAATTGAACTGTAATCAAAAACAGGTAAGTCCTTAGTGTATGTAAACGCTATATGGCGGGTTGCCGGCTGCAGGGTGATCTTTTGAAATGAATTGTCCGGCCATACCAGCATGGCCGAATCAACCTTTGTTTGATAAAGCCCGATATGCATTGGCGCGACCATACCCGACATAAACCCTTTTACAGGATTGTTTTCATACAGCCGTATTCCTCCGTTGGCAAATAAAATCAGTTTTGCACCAAAGGCATTTCTGTTCTTTTCGGGCCCGTTTAAGGTAACAGATACAAAATCTTCATTGCCGTTCTGAACTGATCTGTTTTCGTATAATAATACAAAATCATTAATATTATTCACCACCACATCCAGGTCGCCATCGTTGTCAAAATCAGCATATACCGCACCGTTTGAAAAGCATGGCAGATCATTGCTTATCGCAGACTCCATATCCTGAAACTGCAGCTTTGATTGGTTTTTATAAAATTTATTCGGGATCTTTATTTCAGGATATTTTTTCATCAGGTCAATGTCAGCATTCTCTATAACGCCATCCCTGCTCCTTTTTTGTATTTCGCTGTTGTAAATGAACCTAACGTAATCCATATCATTCAACCTCGTGGGAATTCCATTGGAAATAAACAGGTCTTTCAACCCATCGTTATCAAAATCCATCAATAAAGGAGCCCAGCTCCAGTCTGTTGCGTATATGCCCGAATATAAACCCGTTTCACTGAACATGCCATTCTTCCTGTTGTATTGAAGCGTATTGCGTGAATACTGGTAATTGTAGCCAAAAGCGATCTTATCGTAAAAGATATCGTAGTCATCGTCTCCCAAAGAACGTTTTAATATATACGGATCGGCCGGCAGCATATCGGCCGTCATTATTTCCGGGTAGCCGTCGTTGTTTACATCCGCGATATCTACTCCCATCGAAAACTTACTGGTATGCATAAGCCGCTGTGTATTTTCATCGGCAAATGTTCCGTTTTTCCGGTTAATATAGAGATAATCATTTTCATGAAAATCATTGCCGATGTATATATCCGGCCAACCATCAAGGTTGATATCGCTAACCGCTATACCCAGTCCGTAACCAATAGCCGAACTGTTGATACCGCTTTGCCTGGTAACATCGGTGAAATGATCTCCATCATTGCGGTAAAGGCGGTCACCAGACAAAGCGTCGTAAGTATTCAGGAATTTTATACGCGGAGCAAATGACCCGTCGTGGTGAAGCGCATGATTGAGCAGGTACATATCAAGATCCCCGTCCATATCGTAATCAAAAAAAGAAGCCTGTGTACCAAAACCCGAAAAATTCAAGCCGTACTGTTCTGCCTGATCTTCATAAAAGGGGACCCCGCTTTCTATCCCTTTACAGACCAACAATTGATTTTCACTTTTTAAACCCGCAAATTTTCCAACCTTGCAAATATAAATATCAAGCAATCCATCGTTATTGATATCAACAACAGATACACCGGTTGACCAGCCATGGTCCTGCGGAATTTTTGCTTTTTCGCTCACATCTTTAAAATACAGCTTCCCTTCATTCAGGAACAATTTGTTGCTTCCCTGGTTGGAAGCAAAGAACAAATCGGTTAACCCGTCATTATTAAAATCTCCTGCGCCCACCCCGGCGCCATTATAAAAATACATATAGCTGAACATGTTCAGCGTATTCGTTTGCGTGAGCGTATTATTAAAATCAAGGCCGGTATTATTATGCTCCAGCACAACAAAGGCAGGACGGGATGCCTGCCTGCCCGCTTTTGTGCAGGCAGCAGAAAAGATGAGACTTATAATAATGGATAGAAAAAACAGGTATGTAATCCGCATCAAAGGTTCTTTTTACTTTTAACCCGAAACCGTATAGAAAGTTATGCGCCCATAAAAGCGATGGTGCCAAATCCGGATGGTAAGCTATACTAAAGTAGTGATATTACATGAATTAATGTATAGCGCATATTGAAAAAATCCTTTCTTAAACCTGTTAACACATTTTCTGCCATATCATTATTATTTTGCAGCAATTGTTTTGACTTGAACACAATGAAAAGAAAAATTATAGCCTTTGTTTTCATAGCTGCTATTTTAGCGGCCGGGGTGAGCTTTTTGATACCTTCCCGGGTAAAGATAGATGAGACTGTTTTTGTTAAGGCAAAGAAAAATACGGTTAACCGGGCGATCAATGATATCCATTTATGGAAGAAATGGTGGCCGGGTTCGGAAAGCAATACATCACCAATCAATGCATTAAGGTATAATAACACGATCTATGAACCGCAACTGCCTGGCTTATATGCCGTTGCTATCGGCGTAAAGTATGGCAGCAACAGCTACAAAACGATCCTTTCTATTGTAGAATACAATGCCGATTCTGTTCTGCTTTCGTGGAAAGGTTCCATTTCTGTAAGCAGTAATCCTTTTACCCGGATCAGCCGGTATATGCATGCTAAGAGGGTTGGTGATGATATGAAAAACATCCTGTATGCTGCGCAAAAATTCATGAGCGACCTTCAAAACGTTTATGGCATAGCAATAACAAACCAAATCGTAAAGGATACGTTGCTGTTAAATACCCAGGCGGTATTTACCCATCCTCCATCTACCGATGAAATATATACGTTGATCAACAAGCTTGCCAAAGCTGCAGAGGATGAAAAAGCTCCCGTTACGGGTTATCCTATGATGAATATTACAAAAGAAGACGGCTCAACATATTTGCTCCGGGTAGCGCTTCCCGTAAGCCAACCAGTGAAAGAGGAGCACGGTATCGTTATAAAAAGAATGGTGCGTGGTAATATCCTGGTATCGAATGATATTACCGGGGGAAGGATCGCCGTTGAGCACGCCTGCAAACAGATGATGAACTACGTGCATGATTTCAACAAAACCTTAGCTGCGATATCCTTCCAGTCTTTAATAACCAACAGGCAGCTTGAAAAGGACAGCACTAAATGGATAACGCGGATATATTGCCCGGTTATCTGATACCCACCGGCGCATTTTTCATTTCGTACTGTACCGGGTAGTCGTTGTTCCTGAAAAACAAAAAATACTTATCTTTTTCTTTATTAAAAGAAAGTATATCTTTTATTTCGCCTTCAACCCGTAATCCCGATCTTGCCGGACTTACCCATTTGAACACGCCATTGTCGTTAAGTAAAACATGCCCAAAGCTTGCGTCCTGCC
>NZ_DAOMOZ010000100.1:0-9197 GCF_035444585.1 Agriterribacter sp. | reverse complement strand
AACTGCGGCAGGAAGTTGAATTTATTTCCTCCCAGCACCAGGTCTGGGGTCCCATTATTATCCATGTCTGTAACGCATATTGTATTAACACAGGAAAGCTGCACCATCTGCGGAAGATGCTGTATAGTGAATGTATTATTGCCCTCGTTGATGGCTACGCAGGAAAAAGGAAAATTGAACTGTTTAACGGTAGACGATTTGAGTAAATCTCCGGGAAACAATTCCTGTATGGATTTTGCAGCATATTCTTCATGCTTCAGGTTCTGCTTCCTGATAACAGGAAGCTGATCCTCCATATCATTCTTTACAAATACAGGTACATCCCTGCCATCTATGCTACAGGTCAATATTTTATCTATACTGCCATTGTGATCAAAATCGTTCAACCATAATTTTACGGGTTTCCCGGCGGAAGGGCGCAGATAGAAGTTCTCCCCGATATTTGCCAGTATCAAATCCTGCTTCCCGTCGTTGTTAACATCTGCTACGGCAATGTCCTGCCACCATCCGGATAATTCCGAAAGGCTGGTTACTGCTTCTTTGAATTGATTGTTTGTGAATGTAAAGATCTTAGGGCTCATCCATTCTCCGCAAATAACAAGCTCATCTTTTTCGTCTCCGTCAATATCTGCCCATACTGCCCCGGTAACCATGCCAACATGCAGCAGGCCGGGAGCTTTTGATCTTGTAACATCTGTAAAGTTGCCCTTCCCGTCATTTTCCAATAAATAACTTTGCGGCGATACACCGTATGCAAATGGTACGCTTCTGCCTCCTATGAAAAGATCCTGGTCTCCGTCATCATCAAAATCGCTGGCTGTAACTACGGAAATATTCATAGCGTTAGGTGGTAAGCGCCTGTTATCAATACTGAAATTCCCTTTCCCGTCATTGATATACAGCCTGTGTTGCAGTTCCGGCATACCCTGCTGGTGATTGTTACCCCCTGCGCCAATAAAAAGATCTTTGTCGCCATCGTTATCACAGTCAAAGAACAATATGCCGGTATCTTCAAACACAGCAAAGCGATCAAACAGAGGCTCAGCCTTTTTTATAAAACTGCCATCGGGCTGCTGAATATACAGTTGGCCGGGCTGGCTGGCGGCGCCCCCCACATATATGTCTGCCAGTCCATCATTATTTACATCTGCGGTATCCGCCTTTGGCCCTTCGCGCGACAGCAGAACGGGAACATTGCGCTCAGTGTAAAAATCCACATGGTTATCTTCTGTGTGCTTATCAAAAGAGGCGGTAGTGGGTTTTAAAAAGGTGGTTATGGTGGTGTTGCTGGGTAACACCTTTTGGGTATGAAGAGGTTTAGTGATAATATAGGTCGTATCAACTGCCGGATCGTAATACATGGAATATGACCTGTCCGGCCATACTATCATCATCGAATCGGGCTTGCTGTTGCCCAGTCCGATAATATTTTTATAATCAACGGAAGACTGAAAGCCCCTGGCAGGCATAAGCTCACGCGTATATGTGGTGTTTCCCGAGAAGATCTTAATGGAACTGCCAATAGCAAAGATATTCTTATCAGCTTGTTTAAGTATAATGGCAATATAGTGACTGGCTTTTTGTTCCTGTGCATTATTGCGGTATATAAAAGCAGGCCCGTTTGTGTTATTCGTGACCAGGTCAAGGTCGCCATCGTTATCAAGATCCCCGTAGGCAGAGCCATTGGAAAAAGAAGGTTGATCCAATCCCCATTCGGAACCTGCATCTTTAAAAGTGAGGTTGCCATTGTTTTTAAAGGCTTTATTCGATATGGGCACGGAAGGCATTTTATTAATGATGTTCTCAATTTCTTCTTTCTTGCCCGTGAGTACCATTTTTTGTATCATATCATTGGCAAAAAAATTCATGAAATCAAGATTGGTCACATCATGATAAATGCCATTACATACAAAAATATCATTCCAGCCGTCATTGTCTGCGTCCAGGATCAAACCACCCCAGCTCCAGTCTGAAGCGGCAACACCACTAAAGTACGCGATCTCATAAAATTTCCCTTCCCCTCCGTTAAGCTGTAAGGTGTTCTGTGTGAACTGATGATAGAAGCCTGATCTTTCTTTTAAATGATACAGATCGTAATTTTCGAATGAGGTAGTGGTTTTAATGCGTTTATCCTCGTATGGCAGCATGTCGGTGGTGAAAATATCCGGCAGTCCGTCATTATTGATATCGCCCAGATCGGCACCCATTGAGGCCAGGCTGGTATGCTGCATCCGGCTTTCCAATTCATCTTTGTATGTGCCGTCCTTTTGGTTTATATACAGGTAATCCCGCTCAAAAAAATCATTTGAAACATATATGTCAGGATAATAATCCCCATTCACATCGCCTACTGTTGCACCCAATCCAAAACTGATGAGGCTGCCGTAAATCCCGGCTTCCTTGCTGACATCCGTAAATTTACTGTTATCGTTTCTCAGCAGGCGGTCTCCCCCGCCTTTCAAAAAGCCGGCAACAGGCCAATCGGCGGCACGCAGATCTCTTTTGTTGGCATAGTTCAGCGTGTTAACGGGAATAAAACTATTATTGATAATAAAGCAGTCCAGGTCTCCATCCATATCATAATCAAAAAAAGCAGCGTGCGTCGTATACCCGCCACTGTTGGTAAGCCCGTACTCAGCCGCCGACTCCTGAAATGTTAAGTCATGATTGTTAATAAACAATCTGCACTCCGGCAGGCGGCCATTAATATAGCCTGCATTGCAAACAAAAATATCAAGCCAGCCGTCGTTGTTTATATCTGCCAGCACAACTCCCGTGCTCCAATCCTGCTTTTCCTCTATACCTGCTTTTCCGGAAATGTCTTCGAAACACCAGTTGCCTTTATTCAGGTACAATTTATTACTACCCATGTTGGCTGTAAAAAAAACATCGGCAAGCCCATCGTTATTGATATCACCGATAGCCACTCCGCCACCATTGTAAAAATTGCGATAGCTGAAAATATTGAAGTCTTTGGTATTATGGATATTGTTGGAAAAATCAATACCGGTTTGCTCCATAGCAGTAAATAGAACGGATCCGGCACTATTCTTTTTTTCCCCTTCTTTACAGGAAAAAAAAGCGCATAGCAGGAAAAAGTGTATAAATAATTTATAAAGAGAATATGGTTGCATTAAAGGCTTCAGTTTATACAGACAATGAAAACTTTCGTCAAAAATAAGCCGGATGATACAAGAAGAAAGGCTGCTTGAAAGGCAGCCTTAGCATCATATGATCATATTAATTCAGAAAAATCAATACCCGGGATTCTGAGTAAGATTAGGATTAACCGCTAACTGGTTAGCCGGAATAGGGAACAGCAAATTTTTAGGATCATCCGCTGCTTTTTCCTGCCAGGCTTCATTGTATTTGCCAAAACGAACCAGATCCTGGCGTCTCCAGCCTTCCCAGTACAATTCCCTGCCTCTTTCATCAAGCAGGTTGGCTTCGGTTAATGACGCAAGCGCCGTTGCACCGCGTGTTGCCCTTAATGAATTTACAATTACCAGCCCATCTGCCGCCCTGTCTGTTCTTAACAGCGCTTCCGCTTTCATTAACAATACATCTGCATACCTGAAATAGGCCCAATCATTGTTTTTCTGGTCGCCTGAGGTTGCATAATCATACGGGTATTTTACTGCTCTTATACCGGTCATTTCAAGATTGCTTCCTGTTTCGCGCAGGCTAACTTCTCGTGTAAAAGCAAGATTAACTCCCTGCCTGTCTTTTAACGGCTCATCTGTAGTAAGGTTGTATTGCTGCCCGAATAAAAGACCAACATTCTGCCTGTTACCCGGATTGGGAAGGGTTCCGGGGTATACATAGTTTATACCTCTTCTTTCGTCGGAAGCTTCAAACTTGTCATAAAAGTCGGATAATGTAGCAAAACCATTCCATCCACCCGGGTCCATATTGTAGTGTGCGATCTGGTACCAGGCATTCCGTATGTCGGACCCGCGTACCCCATTCTCATTAAAAAAGGTGAATATGTTTTCTTTAGATATATCATTATTGGTTGGGGCAAAATTATCAAAGTATTCGCCCGCATCGCTTAATGCATATTTACCACTACCAATGATCTCATCAGCAAGCGTTATTACCTGATTCATATCTGCCGGATCAAAACCGGGATTGGCTCGATCATCTTTGAAAACACCCCTGTTAAGATAGGTCTTCATCAATAAAACCTTTGCAGCATTTTTACTTGCTGTATAAGCCGGTACATTATCTGGTAAATCAGTCATGATGGCATTAAGCTCACTGATAATGAAATCGGTGGCTTCTGTTCCCTTTAGCGTAATGGGGTCAAGCCTGTAATCCGTAAGATCTTCCCTGTAAGGAACCTGGTTCCATCCGTCTGCTACGGAAAATATGGTCATCGCCCTTAAAAATCTTGCTTCGGCAGCCTGCTGTGCACTGGGGCTGAACTGCAGTACATTGGATGCATTAAACTGGGCAGACAGGAGGTCGCTGAAGGCGCCGCTGATTTGCCCGTGGTCGGCATTCCAGGTGTGCGCATGCAATGCGCGCCATTGCCCGTTATCATCCCAGTCGGGACCTCTTGTAGGGGCGATCGCTTCATCGGACGTATGCTCCTGCAAATGCCAGAAATTACCATCCTGGTAAGTAGCAAAGGAATTGTAGGTTGAAGTCAATAAGCCTTCGGCAGTAATACTACTCAAATCGTTCTCGCTTATTTCACTATTGAATGATTCTTCTAACTTGGTACAGGAAAACGAACCTGCCATCAGAAGAACAACGAATATTTTTTTCATATGTTTCATATAACTAAGTTTATTCATTTTGTTTTTGATATGCTATAGTGAAAAATTAACGCCCAGAATAACCGTTCTTGCCGAAGGATAAGGAATATAATCTATCCCGAGTGACGGGATGCCGTCAACAGAGCCGTCTGTACTTACTTCCGGATCAAACCCGCTGTATTTTGTTATTACGAAAAGGTTTTGACCGGTAAGTGAGATATTCACATTTCTGAAAGCATTGCCGATATCCCCTATCCGGTAGCTTAAGGTTGCATTAGCCATCTTCATGTAATTGCCTTTTTCAAGATAGCGGGTGGAAGGCGCCGCAGCATTAGATGTAGCTTCCTTTGCATCCGTGTTAAATATTGATTTGGCAACGTTCCTGCCACCTCCGAGGTTTCCTATTCCTAACACTGTTGCCGCAGTATTGTTGAACAGGTAGTGGCCAAATGTTCCGTTCATATTGATGGTTGCCGTAAATTTCCTGTAAGAAAAATCGGTTGATAAGCCCAGGAGCATTTTAGGATTGGGGCTGCCAACATAATATTTAAATGCGGAGGGGTCGCCGTCTTTGTAGATACTCTGTCCCGTTGCTTTATCTATACCTTCAAAAATACCCAGATACCATACATTCAACGGATGATCGCTAACAACCCTTTGCCCGTCTACATCTGTGAAACCCTGGCCTCTTAATTCGCCCGTTTGGTAAAATCCCGAAAGACCTTTCACTGTGTTTTGCAGGAACGATGCGTTACCGGTAATATTCCAGTTGATACGGTCATTTCTCATCAAAGCGCCTGTTAAAGATATCTCCCAGCCTTTGTTCAATACATACCCGTCAAGGTTCACCCATATTTTACCGCTTGGGGCAGGTTGTGCCAGTGTTCTTTCAAACAATACATCCGTGGTTTTTTTATAGAAATAATCCACGGAACCGTATATCCTGCCATCCAGTACTTCAAAATCAATACCCGCATTGGTAGTGGCTGATGTTTCCCACCTCAGGTCGGGATTGGCAAAATTGGTTTGAGAATATCCGCCATTGTTGGCTCCTATAGAGAAACGTGCCAATGAGGCTCCGGACGCAAATTCCTGGTTACCTGTTTTACCCCAGCCAAAACGTAGTTTGAGATTGTTGAAAATATTGTTCCCTGCCATGAAAGATTCATTGCTGATATTCCATGCAGCTCCTATAGAGGGGAAGTAACCGTATTTTTTATTCTCACCAAAACGGGTAGAGCCATCTGCACGGAATGTACCGGTAACAAGGTATTTATCCTGGAAATTCAGGATAGCCCTGGCAAAGTAAGATTGCAGTTCCGTGGTAGGTGAAGCGTAAGAACCTATCTCCCTGTTGGAAGTGATCCCCTGCTGTATATAGTTATAATAATCGAGCCCTATGTTTTGAAAATCCTTACCGGACATCCAACCACCACGGTTGTCAAAGATCAGCCATTCATGTCCCACAACAGCATTCACATTAAATCCTGAAGTAACTTCTTTATTATAGCTCAGGGTATTGGTTACCTGCTGGTTGGTTTGCTCACCATTACCAATAAAGGCATTCCCGTGATCATGCACTTGATCCAGGTTTAAGCGACGGTCAACCATTCCCTT
The DNA here is from genome assembly GCF_035444585.1 of Agriterribacter sp. Taxonomy (GTDB): domain Bacteria; phylum Bacteroidota; class Bacteroidia; order Chitinophagales; family Chitinophagaceae; genus Agriterribacter. Next base: position 2,817 of record NZ_DAOMOZ010000100.1, on the reverse strand, counting down.
CCTAACACCGGTCTGGCGGTTAACGCTGTATAAGAATTTATATTCCAGGTCATCGGTTATTTTATAGGAAGGAGCAATACTTGCGACAATAGTATTTATAACAGCCCTGTCCTTATAATAAGCAAGAGATGCCAAAGGGTTAATGGTGGTTCCCTGAAGCGTAGTTATAGAATCAGCGCTCTGCCTGACCTTTAAGGTGGGGTTCCATTGTAATGCCTGTGAAATAATGTTACCTTCAAATCCAACGAAAGCCGATACCGGTGCAATATTTTCGTTGGTTTGGGTAACGAGCACATTAACATCCAGACCAAGCTTTTTGCTCTCGAGGAATTTGAAGCTGCTGGTTAAATTGGCAGTGATCTTCTTTAACTTGGACGTTTCAATTACACCCTGCTGATCAAGATAGCCGGCAGAAATACGGTACCTGCCGTTTTCTGTTCCACCGCTTATTGCCGTATTATAGTTTTGCGTAATGGCTGTTCTGGTTATGGCATCCCAGGGATCCTCATTTCCGCCATAGTCGCCACTGGCTATATTGTAATCCTGTAAAACATTCCTGTATTCATCGGCATTCAGCACTTCAAGCTTCTTCAAAACATTTGATACCCCTACAGAAGCGTTGGCATCCAGCTGAGGAGCCCCGCTTTTGCCGCGTTTGGTAGTAATAAGAATAACGCCGTTGGCGCCACGTGAACCATAAATTGCGGTAGCAGAAGCATCCTTCAATATCTCCATACTGGCAATATCATTGGGGTTGATGAAGTTCAAAGGATTTCCTCCATCGCTTCCGTAGCTTCCTCCGCCACTTGTACCCGGCCGGGATGAACCACCCGAAAGGGGTACGCCGTCAATAACAAATAATGGTTGGTTGCCCGATCTGATGGAAGAGCTGCCCCGTACCCTGATGGTTGTAGAACCGCCCGGCTGACCGGTATTGTTTATTACCAATACGCCTGCAGCCTTACCTTGAATAAGCTGGTCGGGCGCTGTGATCACACCCCTGTTAAAATCTTTTTCCTGCACCGAAGCGACGGCCCCCGTAAGATCTTTTTTACGAGCCGTACCATAACCCACCACCACTACTTCTTCTAAGTTGGAAGTAGAGGCAACAAGCAAAATATTAAGGTTATCGGAGTCAATAGGTACTTCCTGGTCTTCATAACCCACTGCCGACACTGCTAAAATTTTTGCTGAAGCAGGAACGGTAATAGAAAAGTCACCGCTTATATTGGTGGTAGTTCCCGAGCGGGAGCCTTTAACCTGAACCGATACTCCTACTATCGGTGAACCGTCTTTGCTATCGGTTACCTTACCGGTAATTGTTTTGTTTTGAGCTAATGCGGTGGAAAAAGAAAAGAAGAGCAAAAATATTGACAGAGCAATACATTGCAGCAAACGTTTTGGCGCCATAATAAGCAAATTAGAGTTTTAAGTATAGAAGTTTTCGTCGTCAATTGTGTATTTTATACACAACATTGAATATACAATATTAGCAATTTTTTATGCATAAATGAAATTTTTTACCGGGGAAAAGTTTTAAAAAAGCGACAATCCTTTATATTCGGTGATTTTTTCAACCCATCATATATTAATATTAACTCGTATGTCTCAAACCTTAGGCTCACAGCGTCTATACTCCTTGGATGCCCTGAGAGGCTTCGATATGTTCTGGATCATGGGCGGCGAACGCATCTTTCATGCACTTTCCAAAGCAACAGATAACCCGTTCTGGAACAGTTTATCGCACCAGTTTTCGCACCCCGACTGGAATGGCTTCCGGTTTTATGACCTGATCTTTCCGCTGTTTCTTTTTATTGCCGGGGTTGCCACTCCCTATTCTGTTGGCCGCCAGTTGGAAAAAGGCGCTTCCCGGCAAAAGCTGTTACGGCGTGTAGTTAAACGGGGATTTGTCTTAGTGCTGCTGGGCATCATTTACAATAACGGACTGAGCATACAACCCATTTCAGAAATGAGGTTTGGCAGCGTGCTGGGACGGATAGGCTTAGCATACATGTTTGCCAATATCATTTACCTGTACACAAAAAAGCAAAGCATCCGGGTAATATGGGCCGGATGCCTGTTGCTGGGATACTGGCTTATCTTACTGTGCACCGCTGCACCGGGATTTCCTGCAGGCGACCTCACCATTGAGGGTAATTTTGCCTCTTATTTTGACCGCCTGTTCCTTCCCGGTAAACTGTATGTAAATAATATTCATGACCCCGAAGGACTGTTCTCTACCATCCCGGCCATTGCTACCGGGTTGCTGGGTATATTAACAGGAGGCTTTTTGAAAAACAGTCCTCTTTCGCCCAATGCAAAAGCAGTACGTTTGCTTGCTGCAGGCGCCGCGCTTGTTGCCGTTGCCCTGGTATGGAACATCGCTTTCCCTTTCAATAAAAATTTGTGGTCAAGCTCTTTTGCAACGCTGGTGGGCGGAATAAGCATGCTGCTGCTGGCAGTTTTTTATTATATCATAGATGTGAAGGGATATAAAAAATGGGCCTTCTTTTTCGTGGTCATAGGCATGAACTCCATCCTGATTTATATGTCGGGTCATTTTATTGACTGGAAATACAGCACGAACGCTTTTTTTGAATGGCTTACCGAACTGGCAGGCGATCCTTACGGTATCCTTGCTTTTGCTTTCTGCTATATTGCCGTAAAATGGGCCTTCCTGTATTTTTTGTATAAGAAGAAGGTGTTTTTGAGAGTATAAAGGGGAAGACCGAAGCCCGGGAAATATAAAGCACCGAAAGAAAATAACAAGAACCAAATCACAAGAAACAAATAAATTTCAAATCCGAAGCCTTAAGC
>NZ_DAOMOZ010000099.1:0-16742 GCF_035444585.1 Agriterribacter sp. | reverse complement strand
TTGTTTGATGAAAAACTAAAGAAGGGTTCGGTTTGTATTACCGATGAAGATGTGAGCGTGGTAATGGCAGGTATGGGCAGGCCTGAAGATTTTGAGCAGGAAGAGGTTTCGTACAGTTCGGCATCAACGGGAAACGCAGGTGCAGGCAGTAATGCACAGTCATCCAAACCTGAACCTGCCCCCGCCCCACACAGGCTTTACCGCGCGGAGAACGACAAAGTACTGGGCGGTGTATGCGCCGGGGTAGCCAATTACCTGAGAATTGATCCCGCCGTAGTACGTATTATTTTTGCGCTCATTGCTTTTGGCGGGTTCGGTTTCGGCTTTTTATTGTATATTATTTTATGGATCATACTCCCCGCAAAGCCTTTGCAAACCAATGTACGTAAACGGCTTTACCGCGATCCCGACAACAAAATGATCGGTGGCGTAGCCGGTGGATTAAGCGCATACTTTAATATTGATACCTGGATCCCGAGACTGATATTTCTGCTCCCGTTCTTACTGAGCCTGCTTCCCAACCTGTTCAGTGGTTTCTGGTGGCACTGGAAAGGCCCGTGGGTAGCATTCAGCGGACTGGGCGGTACCTTCTTCATTACCTATATTATTTTATGGATCGTTTTGCCCCGTGCCGTAACGGCAACGGAAAAATTAGAAATGCGTGGTGAAAAAATTGATCTGGAAAGTATAAAGAACACCGTACAGGAAGAGCTGCAGAATGTAAAAGGCCGGGGCGAAAAGATGGGAGCTGCATTTAAGGAAAAAGCAAAAGATGTTGGACAGGAGATGGGTGCAACCATTCAGCAGAGAACGCAGGCATTTGCATCGGAAGTTGGTCCCTTTGCCAAAAAAGCAGGCACCGGTATCGGTAATGCCATAGGCGTATTGTTCAAGGCTTTCTTTTTATTTATCGCCGGTATGATCGCTTTTGTGCTGCTTATTGTTTTAATAGCGCTTTTATACAGCGGTGTGGGCATATTTCCTCTTAAAAATTTTTTATTAGCAGGGTTCTGGCAGAACTTTTTTGCCTGGAGCGTGGTAACCATGTTCATAGGTGTACCTATCATTGCCTTTGTGGTATGGATCATCAGGCGCATTATGCGGGTGAAATCAGGGAATCCATACCTGGGCTATGCATTCGGGAGCCTTTGGATAGTTGGACTGGTAAGCCTGTTTATATTGGTTGGTATGGTTGCCCGCAATTTCAGGACCCGTACCAGCATAAATGAAGATGTGGCCATCACCCAGCCATCAACCGGGAACATGATCGTAAAAGTAGCTGAAGGAAAGGTGAAGTATTACAGCAGTGACTGGTTTGACGGAGATTTTCCTTTTCTTTCGATGAACGAAGACAGTATGTTACTGAATACAGTAAGGTTAAAGCTCGTGAAAAGCCCGGACAGCAGTTATCATATCCAAAGGGTAAAATTCGCCAGGGGAAATACGCCGGCGATAGCAGAAAATAACGCGGCTAATATAAACTTCGCAGTATCGCAGAACGACAGCGTAATAGCGCTGGCCAAAGGTTTTCCGGTATCCAAACAAAATAAATTCCGCAACCAGCAGGTGTTGCTGGTAATAGAGATCCCGGTAGGTAGAAAAATAATGATTGACAAGAGTGTGGACTGGTACGATTGGTTTGATATTAACATAAACCGCAGAAGGGGGTGGAATATTGACTGGGATGAAAGATGGGATAATTCTTATTCCTGGAGAAATAACGTGTCGTATACAATGACCCCGGAAGGGCTGGAAAGAACAGAAAAGAATAATGAAGACAAAGGGAATTTAAAAAGCGGTAAGTTCAGGCTGAAAGCGGATGACAGTGGCATAGAAATAGAGGCTGAAGGTGAAATGGACAATGGCAAAGGTGTTTACCGCTACAAAAGGCAGGGCGATTCCATCCTCATTGAGGAAGGCAAAAAGCCTGCTCCGCCGAAGGCTCCGGCAGAGCCCCCGGTACCGGTTCCGCAACGAAAAGCTTCTGCTTCTGCAGATAACAGGCATGAAGAAAAAGTGGTTAAAGCACGCCCGGGAGAAGATCTCTATACTCCCTTTCTTTTTCTCTCCGGCCGTTAACAAATGCATCCTGGAAAGATCGTTTCAATAGACAGGTTGAAGTTGGAACAAACACTGCCCTGCAGGTAACATTGCGGGGCAGTTTGTTGTTGGTGAGCAGCAAGCGGCAGGTGGTAAGTATTTGCCGGTTGATGAAATGGAGAGACAGTAGAAACGCTATAAACGCTATCCGAAGTTAAACGCTATCCGAGGTTTCTAACTTCGGATCTTTATGTTCTTCCCCGTTTTAAAACGGGGAAGAACATAGTGCTGCTGCAGTCTCCGACTTTGCAGCGCAGTAGAGCAGCAATGAAAGATAGGGGTTGACATACTTCATACTTCGCTTTGGTCATTAGCTGTAACAGGAGTATTTTTGTACATTTTGCTAAAATTACAACCATGACCTTCATTATCCGTTTGTTAGTAACTGCAGCGGTAGCCTACGGACTGGCTTATCTGCTGAAAGGCATCCATATAGATTCCTACTGGACCGCCCTGGTTTTTGCGCTGGTACTGGCCATCGTTAACCTTATTATCCGCCCCCTGCTGATCATCCTTACCATACCGCTTACCATTATAACCCTGGGGCTTTTTTTATTGGTGATCAACGCCCTGATGGTGCTGCTGGCTTCTAAAGTTGTGGATGGCATTACCATCGACGGGTTTTGGTGGGCGTTGCTGTTTGGTTTGCTGCTTTCCATTGTTTCATCCCTGCTTTTAAGCAGTAAAAGCGAGTAAAGCAGTAAAATACCTGCGCTGGTAATATCATAATGGCCATGCAAATTACGTTTACCCTCAAACGTAAAGTCATCAAAAAGAAAAATAACCATTCTAATAAACCGGCATATTTTCAAAAACCAATAGGTTTGTATATGCATTTTGTCCAAAAGAACTTTACTGCGATCCAATTAGAACAGTTTTACAGATCCTTATTGCTCCCCCGGATGACCGAGGAAAAAATGCTGGTGCTGCTGCGGCAGGGAAGGATCAGCAAATGGTTCAGCGGTATAGGGCAGGAAGCCATTGCCGTTGGCGCCACCCTGGCTCTTGAAAACGATGAATGGATCATGCCACTGCACCGTAACCTGGGCGTATTTACTACCCGCAATATGCCGCTCAACAAACTTTTTATGCAATGGCAGGGTGCTAAAAGCGGGTATAGCAACGGAAGGGAAAGAAGCTTTCATTTCGGGAGCAGGGAACATTATATCTGCGGAATGATCTCTCACCTTGGCGCACAGATGTCCGTAGCCGACGGAGTAGCGCTGGCACATAAACTAAAAAAGGAGAACAAAGTTGCCCTTGCTTTTTGCGGAGAGGGTGCTACAAGTGAGGGCGATTTTCATGAAGCCCTGAACATTGCAGCCGTATGGGATCTCCCTGTTATTTTTTTGGTAGAGAACAACGGTTATGGTTTAAGCACGCCTGTGCAGGAACAGTTCCGATGCGAAAGCATTGTTGATAAAGCGAAGGGCTATGGGATGGAAGGCGTTCAGATAGACGGCAACAACATCCTTACGGTATACGATACAATAAAAGGTGTAAGAGAATACTGCATCGAACGCCGGAAGCCTTACCTGGTAGAATGCATGACCTTCCGAATGCGCGGCCATGAGGAAGCAAGCGGAATAAAATATGTACCTGAGACATTATTATCTGTTTGGGAGAAAAAAGACCCGGTTAAGACATTTGAACAATGGCTGCTGCAACAAAACATTTTGACCACGACCGATATTGAAAGCATAAAAACCGACCTTAAAAAACACATTGATGCTGAAATCGAAAAAGGATCCGTAAATGCTGTTGTCGCTCCTTCAACGGAAGAAGAGCTAAGTGACGTGTATGCAGAGCGGATAGCATTCGGAGGACTCACTACAGCCATTATTGATAATGAGGCTGCGCTTGAACATGCCCGGTTTACCATCCGGGAAAAAAGATTCGTGGATGCTATATCTGAGGGTATTTATCAAAGTATGATCACCCACGATAACCTGGTTTTGATGGGACAGGATATTGCGGAATACGGAGGTGTTTTTAAAATAACGGAAGGCCTGCTGAATAAATTCGGCAAAGAAAGGGTGCGCAATACTCCCTTATGCGAAAGTGGCGTTATAGGTGCCGCATTAGGGTTGAGCATAGAAGGATACAAAAGCGTCGTGGAAATGCAGTTCGCCGATTTTGTAACAACAGGTTTTAACCAGATCATCAATAATTTGGCCAAAATACATTATCGCTGGGGTCAAAACGCCGATGTGGTGATCCGTATGCCCACTGGAGCAGGTGTGGGCGCCGGTCCTTTTCACTCACAAAGCAATGAAGCATGGTTTGTGCATACACCCGGCTTAAAAGTAGTTTATCCTTCTACCGCTATGGACGCAAAGGGATTATTGATCGCGGCAGTAAACGATCTTAATCCCGTGATGTTTTTTGAACATAAAGCCTTATACCGCAGCATAAGCGGGCCTGTGCCAGAAGAAAATTATGAAATACCCATTGGCAAAGCAAGGCGGGTGGAAGAAGGAGAAGACCTTTCCATTATTACTTACGGGGCTGGTGTGCACTGGGCGCTGGAATATGCCGCCCGGCATACGGATACATCATTCGATATTCTTGATCTGCGGACGCTGTTGCCTTTAGATTACGATGCCATCAGCGAGTCTGTGCTGCGCACGGGCAGGGTATTGATATTGCATGAAGATACTTTAATTGGTGGCATAGGGGCAGAGGTCAGCGCCTGGATACAGGAACATTGCTTTGCTCAGTTGGATGCCCCTGTTTTACGCTGCGCTTCTTTGGATACACCTGTGCCTTTTAATATAGAACTGGAAAAGCATTTTCTTGCCAAATCGCGCATACACGAATATGTTCAGAAATTACTTCATTATTGATAGCTGTGAGCTTTGAGCTTTTTTCACCTCTCACCTCTCACTTTTCACCTCTCACAATTCACCACTCACCACTCACTATTCACTATTCACCCTCCACCCTTCCCCCTTCCCCCTTTTCCCTCTTATCTTTGCTCTTATGGGTCATAAAAAATTAATACGGTTTGAAGCCATCAAAACCTTTCCCAATGTGCTTCAGTACCCGCAGGGTATGCAGCGTAAATGGAGCGAGTTTTTTGGAAACAGCAATGGTATTACATTAGAGCTTGCCTGTGGCAAAGGAGAATATACGGTAGCGTTGGCAAAACAACATCCCCACCGGAATTTTATAGGCGTTGACCTGAAAGGCAACCGGATATGGGCCGGCGCCAGGAAATGCCTGGAAGAAGGGATAAAAAACGCGGCATTTTTACGTACGCAAATTGAAAAGATCACCGATTACTTTGCTCCCGGCGAGGTGCATGAAATATGGATCACTTTTCCCGATCCGCAGCTCAGACTTTCAAAGGCAAAGAAAAGACTTACACATCCCCGGTTCTTACGTTTGTACCAGCAGGTGCTTGTGTCCGGCGGTACAATTCATTTAAAAACAGACTCACCCGACCTGTACCGGTTTAGCAGATTGGTAACCGGCATGTATGAACTGCCGGTACTGGAAGATTATGATAATGTATATGCGCAGCAGGATATTTCTGATGAACTAAAAATTAAAACCTACTACGAAAGCCTGGATATTGCAGGCAGCAATACCGTCCATTACCTGAAATTTCGTTTACCGGCACATCTTCCGCCGGAAAAGGATGAGCAGCTAAAACAACTGTTGCAAAAGTCTGCAACTGATTGAAAGAAGCAATTTTATTATATTCCCGGTTGTTTAACTGCTTGACTTTAAGTAGTAAATTTGGTCACCGCATGAAACGCATATCAAAACCTCTCCACTCAAAGCGTGCCAAAAGTATCCCGGCAAAAGAAAAGAGAAAAGATTCCTTTTTTGAATCTGTATACGATGTGGTGCGGCTGATCCCCAAAGGGCGTGCCACTTCATACGGGGCCATTGCCGAATACCTGGGCACAAAATTGTCTGCCCGCATGGTAGGCTGGGCCATGAATGCTGCAGGCACCGCTTATCCGCCTGTGCCTGCGCATCGCGTGGTGAACCGCAATGGCATGCTCAGCGGCAAACATCATTTTGCCACACCAACCCTGATGGCCGATCTTTTAAAAAGCGAAGGCATAAAAGTTAAGGATGATACAATTGTGAATTTTGAAAAAGTATTCTGGGATCCGGTTAAAGAGCCGGAAGCTGAATAACGAATGCTCCATGTATTCATTTCGTATTTCGTATTTTTAGCTTTGGGCTTTACATTTTTTAGCTTACACTTAAAAATAAGGATATGTCATTCAGCGGAAAAACAATTTTTATCACAGGCGGCAGCAGGGGCATTGGCAAAGCAATAGCCGTACGGCTGGCCAAAGAGGGGGCTCAGGTGGTCATCGCCGCAAAATCGGTAGAAGAAAATCCCAGGCTTGGCGGAACGATCTTTTCCGCCGCAAAAGAGATAGTGGAAGCCGGCGGGCAGGCGCTGCCCGTTCAGTGCGATATCCGTTTTGAAGAGCAAATAAACAATGCCGTAAGCAAAGCCATTGAGGTATTCGGCGGCATAGATGTTCTTATTAACAACGCTTCGGCCATCTCGCTTACCCCCACGGAAAAAACAGACCCCAAACGTTTCGACCTTATGCACGACATTAATGTAAGGGGTACTTTTTTTGTAAGCAAGACCTGCATACCGCATTTGCGAAAAGGCAATAATCCGCATATCCTCAATTTGTCACCTCCGCTCAACATGCAGCCCAAATGGTTTGGCAACCACCTGGCTTATACGCTCAGTAAATACAATATGAGCATGATTGCCATGGGACTGGCTGAAGAATTAAAAAAAGACGGGATTGGCGTTAACGCACTTTGGCCCCGGACCACCATTGCCACCGCAGCGGTGCAAAACCTACTTGGTGGTGATGCATTAATAAAAATGAGCCGTATGCCTGAAATAATCGCCGATGCAGCTTATTATATTTTATCCCGCCCCGCGAAAACCTGTACGGGCAATTTTTTTATTGATGAAGATATATTGACGAGTGAAGGCAAAACGGATCTTGAAAAATACAGCGTTGTGCCCGGGGCCGAATTGTATGCCGATTTATTCCTGTAAGAAGACTTTAGCAGCAGCAATTGGCACAGGGCTGCACCTATTTTCATTAATCCGTTTTTCAGCAGAAAAATAGCAGGAGCCAATGATCACATATTTCTCCGGTATTGGCCGCCTACTTCGAAAAGAGCATGGGTAATTTGCCCGAGACTGCAATACTTAACCGTATCCATCAGTGTTTCAAACAGGTTCTCGTTGTGGCCTGCGGCTGTTTTGAGTGCATCCAGTTTTTCGGCACATTTCGCTTCATTTCTTTTTTGAAATGCTTTTGTATTTTCTATCTGCTGTTCTCTCTCTTCCGTAGTGCTGCGGATCACTTCACCCGGCACCAGGGTGGGACTACCTTTTTTATTTAAAAAAGTATTTACGCCCACAACAGGAAGCTGCCCCGAATGCTTGAGACTTTCGTAATGCAGGCTTTCTTCCTGTATCTTATTGCGCTGATACATTCTTTCCATGGCGCCCAGCACACCGCCCCTGTTGGAAATACGGTCAAATTCCGCCAGTACGGCTTCTTCCACCAGGTCGGTCAATACTTCAACAGCAAAGCTTCCCTGTATGAAGTTTTCCGTTTTTGCCGAGCCCAGTTCGCGGTTAATGATGAGCTGGATGGCCATAGCTCTCCGCACGCTTTCTTCAGTGGGTGTGGTAATGGCTTCATCATAAGCGTTTGTATGTAATGAGTTGCAGTTGTCGTAAATAGCGTATAAAGCCTGCAATGTTGTACGTATATCATTAAAATCAATTTCCTGCGCATGAAGGCTGCGGCCGCTGGTTTGAATATGGTATTTTAATTTTTGTGAGCGTTCATTGCCGTGGTAAACATATTTAATGCCTTTGGCCCATATCCTTCTCGCTACCCTGCCTATAACACTGTATTCCGGATCCATGCCATTGCTGAAGAAAAAGGAAAGGTTAGGAGCGAAATCGTCAATATGCATGCCGCGGCTCAGGTAGTACTCTACATACGTAAAGCCGTTGGCGAGGGTAAATGCCAGTTGGGTAACGGGATTGGCTCCTGCTTCTGCGATATGGTATCCGCTGATGCTTACACTGTAAAAATTGCGTACTTTATTCTCAATAAAAAAGGACTGAACATCACCCATTAGCTTTAGTGCAAATTCTGTAGAAAAGATACAGGTATTTTGTGCCTGGTCTTCCTTTAATATATCTGCCTGCACCGTACCCCGTACCTGTTGCAATGATTCGGCCCTTATTTTTTCGTATACCTCACGTGGCAGTACTTCATCACCGCTCAAACCCAACAATTGTAATCCCAATCCATTATTGCCATCCGGGAGCCCTTCGGGAGAAGAAGGATTGTAATACACAGGTGGAGGCTGGTGCTCATATTTCTTTTTGCGTATCTTTTCTACTTCATACCACAATTTGTTCTCTCCTATCCATTTTTCGCATTGCTGATCAATAGCTGCATTCATAAAAAAAGCAAGTATTACCGGGGCAGGGCCGTTAATGGTCATGCTTACAGAAGTGGAAGGATCGCACAGGTCAAACCCGCTGTATAATTTTTTAGCATCATCCACCGTTGCAATACTAACGCCGGCATTCCCGATCTTACCGTAAATATCCGGACGGTATGCAGGGTCCCGGCCATACAAGGTAACACTGTCAAAAGCTGTGGAAAGCCGTTTTGCCGGCTGATCGGCAGAAACATAATGAAAGCGTTTGTTGGTGCGTTCCGGTCCGCCTTCGCCTGCAAACATCCGTGTAGGATCTTCTCCCTGCCGTTTTAACTCAAACACCCCTGCGGTATAAGGAAAAGCTCCCGGCACATTTTCCTGCATTTGCCATCGCAATATATCTCCCCAGTCCTTATAACCAGGCAGCACAACTTTTGGGATTTTTGTCCCGCTTAAAGACAGGGTATTGGCTTCCTGCTTTATTACTTTGCCGCGTACGGTATATTCAAAAAAATCTGCCTCGTATTTATCTTTCAGCTCTTTCCATTTCTCCATGAGCGCTTTTACTTCGGGGCTTAATTTTTTTTCGAGCTCCCTGTATTGTTTTTGTAGTATGGATTGCATGCGTTGTTGTTATTTTTTGGAGCGCCTGTTTTTGCCTAAAAATTTTTTTATCTCATTTTGCAAAGCTTTTGCATCCGGCAATTTTCCCCGTAGCTGGCGGGGCAGCGATTTGATAAAGCGATAATCGCTTACGCCAATGGGATGATTGATATTACTTAAAGCAAAATCTACTTCTACCTCGTCTTTTGAGCCGCATAATATTATGCCTATGGAAGGATTATCAGTTGCCTGTTTCAAATGTTCATTGATAAAATTCAGGTAGCCGTTCATCTGACCGGTATGCGCAAGTTCAAATCCTTCCATTTTTAATTCGAGCACTACATAACTGCGTAATATCAAATGGTAAAACAGCAGGTCAATGAAATGATCCTTTCTTCCAATTTTAAATTTTATCTGGCGTCCCACGAAGGCAAATCCTGCCCCCAGCTCAATTAGAAATTCCTGTATATGATTGATGAGTTGTTTTTCCAGTTCATGTTCTGTTATCTTTTCACCAAAGTCTAAAAAATTAAATATATACGGGTCTTTCAATACCTGATTTGCGAGGTCGCTTTGAGGTTTGGGTAGTGTAAGATGAAAGTTGGAATGTTTTTTATTTTTTTTCTGCCGTTGAAACAGATCTGTCTGTACCTGGTACTGTAGTACTGCTCTACTCCAGTTATGCTCAATGGTTTTTTGTATATACCATAAGCGTGCTTCCCCGTCAAAAATTTTATCCAGCAAAAACATGTGATGTCCCCATGGAATACTTACCAGCAGGGGATTTGAAAGGAACCATTGCTTGTTGTTAAATTGGGCAGCAGCCTGCTGCCCAATTGGCTTTTTATACCGTTGCAAGACTTTAGTGCCTCTGTTTGAATTGGTTTTTTCCCCTGATTGTAATTGGGCAGCAGGCTGCTGCCCAATTAGTAAATCAGGATATGCATTGGCAAACTGCCGCATATATTTCAGGCTTCTTGCCGAAAATCCCTGCAGGTCCGGGAACTGTTTCTGTAAATCTTTGGCCAGTTGTGGAATTATTTTTGCGCCCCATCCTTCAACATCAACTTTCTGTGTTATTTGTTTACCCAGGTACCAATACAACAATAGCATATGTTGGTTCACCTGCAAAACTGCCTGCAATTTTGAGTTCTGGATATCTCTTTTTAATTCTACCAGCCATTCCCGGTATTGTTTAGTGGTGTTTTTCATTTTCCGTTGGTGTTTTTAGTATTTGAATTGCGCCATTTAACTGGTACAGTTGCGATGCAATATAGCTTTGCTCATTTACATGAGCATTATAGGCACGCACGCTGTCGCTGACCTCGCTCAGGTAACGAACCCGCCCCGGCGGCATAACCGTTACCTCCTGCCTTCCGCCTTCTGCATGGAAGCCGTTTGGTAAAGCCGCATCCCATGCTACCCCTGTTTTTTCTTTTATTTTTTGAAGCAGTAAACCAAAGAAATGGTTCACTCTTTTGTCGTTGAATGTATTGGCACATATACCTGTTACCGGCAATTCATCATCAGGGGCCGTAAACAACAGGTGATTGCGTTTGTATTGTTTCCTTACATCATTCAGTGCATCTTCTGCCCCTGCTTTATCAAATTTGTTGATGACAATAAGGTCCGCGTAATCCAGCATATTGATCTTTTCCAACTGGGAAGCTGCGCCGTATTCAGGGGTCATTATATACACGCTCACATCGCAATAATCTACAATGCTCGTGTCACTTTGGCCTACGCCCGCTGTTTCAAGAATAATGCAGTCGTACCCCGCCGCTTTGCAGATCGCTATCGCATCTTTTGCTACCTTACTTATAGCCGTATTGTCTTCACGGGTAGCCAGTGAACGCATATAAACACGGGGGCCCGAAATGGAATTCATTCTTATCCTGTCGCCAAGCAATGCGCCGCCTGTTTTTTTCTTACTCGGGTCAACCGAAACAACCGCAATGGTTTTATCGGTAAAAGCACCCAGGTAACGGCGTACAATTTCATCGGTTACAGATGATTTTCCTGCACCGCCCGTTCCCGTGATGCCAATAACCGGGATATCAGCCCGCTCCGAATGCTTCATCTCTTCTAAAACAGTTGAGTAGCTTTCCCCTTTTTCCGCAAGGGTAATAGCCCTCGCAACTTTCCTGATATCTTTCTTCTCGCCTAAAGGCAGTGCATCAGCCCGGTATTCAGGTATTGATGTAGGAGAAAAGCTGCAATGCCGGATCAGATCCTCTATCATGCCTTCCAGCCCCATTTTTCGGCCGTCATCAGGGCTATATATCCTCGTAATGCCGTACTGATGCAATCGTTCGGCTTCCTGGGGCAGGATCGTGCCGCCACCGCCGCCAAAAATTTTAATATGACCGCAACCGCTTTCATCAAGCAGGTCTTTGATGTATTTAAAGAACTCCATATGACCACCCTGGTAACTGGTAAGGGCAATGCCATGTACGTCTTCTTCAATGGCACATTCCACAATTTCGTAGGCCGACCGGTCGTGACCGAGGTGAATAACCTCAGCGCCTTTGCTCTGGAGTATGCGACGCATAATATTTATGGCCGCATCATGACCGTCGAACAGGCTTGCCGCCGTTACTATACGAATTTTATTGTTGGATAGATCATTCATATTGCCAATATTACAAAGGCCTAAAATTAATTCAAATCCTAATGCCCGTTAGCTTTTCAACCGTTTACACAAAAAAATGGTTTGGCTCACATTAAAAATGGGAGTAGTTTAGTCCACACAAAAACTAAATATTTATATGAAATTGATTCGATTCGGAAAGGCCGGAGAAGAAAAGCCCGGAATAGAAATGGAAAATGGGAAACGCATTGATGTTTCTGCCTTTGGAGAAGATTATACGGAAGATTTTTTCAACGCAAAAGGCATAAGCCGCCTTACAGAATGGTTGAAAGGAAATCAGGGATCCTGCCCTGTTGTACACAACAATGAAAGATTGGGACCTCCGCTGAAACGTCCGTCCAAACTCATTTGCATAGGGCTCAATTATTCTGATCATGCAGCAGAAAGCAATATGCAATTGCCTCTGGAACCTATTATATTTTTTAAAGCAACTTCTGCCATTTCGGGTCCTGATGATGATGTGGTTATCCCGCGCAACAGTGTCAAAACCGATTGGGAAGTAGAGCTGGCCGTTGTGATCGGTAAAAAAGCTTCTTACGTAGAAGAAAAAGACGCAATGGATCATGTGGCGGGATATATGCTCCATAATGATTACAGTGAAAGAGCCTTTCAGTTGGAAAGAAGCGGTCAATGGGTGAAAGGAAAAAGTTGCGATACATTTGCTCCCATCGGGCCCTGGCTGGCAACACCCGATGAAATCAAAGACGTCAATAATCTCCGGTTATGGCTTACCGTTAACGGTAAAACCATGCAGGACGGCAACAGTAAAAACCTGATCTTCAAAATACCTTATCTGATCGCTTACCTCAGCCAATTTATGACCCTGCTGCCCGGCGATATTATTACTACGGGTACGCCGGCCGGCGTGGGATTGGGGCAAAAGCCGGAACCCGTTTATCTGAAGGCCGGTGATGTGGTGGAGCTGGGCATTGACGGATTGGGACAGGCAAAACAAACGCTGGTAAGCCTGGAAAAATAATTTTGATGAAGTGCTAAATCAAAAACCATGAAACGATATTGCCTGGCCCTGGATCTCAAAGACGATCCTGTGGTTGTAGCTGAATATAAAAAGATCCACCAGGACATATGGCCCGACATCCGCGAAAGAATAAAGTCCGATGGCATTACGGGCATGGATATTTACCTTACCGGGAACAGGCTGTTCATGATCATGGAAGTGAATGATGATTTTTCTTTTGAGCGAAAAAGCGCATCCGATGCAGGGAACCCGAGGGTACAGGAATGGGAAAATTTTATGTGGACTTTTCAGCGGGCGCTGCCCTGGGCAAAACCCGGCGAAAAGTGGGTGATCATGGAAAAGATATTTGAACTGCAATAGCATCCATTTATAAAGCAACTATATGAAACGTTTCATTGCATACTTCACGTTTATTGCCGCTTTTGTTCTTTTATCCGCCTTTACCGTTATGCAAAAAAAGAAAATCATTTTTTTTGGTGATTCCATTACCCAGGCCGGCGTGGCGCCCAACGGCTATATTACCCTGTTGCAGCAAAGGCTGGCCAAAGAAGGCAGGGATAAGGCTTTTGATCTTATCGGCGCGGGCATCGGAGGCAACAAAGTGTATGATCTTTATTTAAGGCTGGAGGAAGATGTGCTGTCTAAAAAGCCCGACCTTGTGTTTATATACGTAGGCATAAATGATGTATGGCATAAAAGAAGCTTTGGAACCGGGACAGACCCTGACAAGTTTGAAAAATTTTACAACCGGATCATTGAAAAAATACAGGCGGCAGGCGCCAAAGTAGTGATTTGCACACCCACGGTGGTAGGTGAAAAAAAAGGCTTTGTTAATGAACTGGATGGCGACCTGAACAAATATTCGGAGATCGTGCGCAACATCGCTAAAAGCAAAAATGTTGAGCTGATAGACCTGCATAAAAATATTATTGACTATATCAATAAACACAATCCGGAAAATAAAAGTTCGGGTATTCTTACTACCGATGGCGTGCACATGAATGATGAAGGCAACAGGTTTTTGGCAGAACAGTTTTGGGGGTATATCAAATAGTGGTAAGTGGTAAGTAGTAAGAAGTAAGAGAGTAGTGGATATTGTGGTGGCAGCATGTATTTTCCAGTGTAATGTTAACCTAAAAATACCTGTTATGAAAGTTGTTAAATTTGAAGACCTGATAGCCTGGCAAAAGGCGCAGGATCTGGCAGAGCGATTAAATTATATTGAAGTGCCACAAAAGGATAACTTGCTATTCTTTTGTGAGGAAGTGACCAGGATTATTGTTGGGCTAACTAAATCTATACAAAATAAAATTGAGTAAAATAATTTGGTCAGGCTTGTTGTAGCTTACCACTTACCACTTACCACTAATCACTTACTACTTTATGACCTGCATAGACGCACACGTACATTTTTGGAAATACAACAGGGAACGCGATGCATGGATGGATGATATGAAGCTGCTGCAAAAAGATTATGTTCCCCAAACATTAGAGTCTACCCTGAGACGGAATGATGTGGAAGGGTGCATAGCCGTGCAGGCCGACCAGTCGGAAGTAGAAACCCGCTTTTTGTGCGAACTGGCCAAAACGCATTCTTTTATAAAAGGAGTAGTAGGGTGGATAGATCTGCGGGCCGATAACGTGGAAGAAAGGTTGCAGCATTTTTCGGAGTATACAGCTATAAAAGGATACCGGCATATTGTACAGGGTGAGCCCAATGATTTTTTGCTGCAAAAAGACTTTCAGCGGGGAGTTAAAGCGTTAAAGCAATTTGATTATACGTATGATGTATTGATCTATCACCACCAGTTGGAGCCTGCACTGGAGTTTGTATCGCAGTTCCCCGATCAGAAACTCATTATTGATCACTGTGCCAAGCCCGATATCAGGCACAAAGCCATTGACAATTGGGCCAGGTGGATGAAGGAAATTGCCCGGCACCCTAATATGTATTGCAAATTATCGGGGTTATTTACCGAAGCCGTCTGGAAAGAATGGAGCGCAGGAGATTTTTATCCTTATCTTGATGTGGCATTTGAAGCATTTGGTACCGGCAGGCTCATCTATGGCAGCGATTGGCCGGTTATCCTGGTATCGGGTATGTATGTGCAATGGAAAAGTTTGCTGGAGAAATATATGGAAAACTACGAGGAAGAAGAACGGGAGAAGGTGTTTGGACTGAATGCCATACAATTTTACAACCTCTGATCCTGCTCGGATAAGGCTATGAACCCGGCATTCATTTCTCTGATGCTGAAAATCATTTTTTACTTTAAATAAATCATAATGAACCTGAACCTTGGCAATAAAGTTTTCGTCGTTACGGGGGGCGCCAAAGGTATTGGCGCCGCCATAAGCAAAACTATTGCGGCAGAAGGGGGTATAGTAGTTATTGCAGGAAGAAATAAAACCGATAACCAGGCTATTGTTGATGAAATAATAAAAGCCGGCGGCAAAGCCAGCTATGTTACTGCAGAGCTCGGTGCCCCGGATGTTTGCAGAGATGTAATTGATTTTGCTGTTGAAAAATATGGGCAAATAGATGGACTGGTCAATAATGCCGGTATCAACGACGGTGTGGGACTTGAAAAAGGGTCACCCGAAAAATTCTTCCTGTCTCTTCAAAAAAACCTCAGTCACTATTATAACCTGGCACATTTTGCATTGCCCCACCTCAAAAAAACGAAAGGGAATATTGTAAACATCGGATCTAAAGTATCGGTTACAGGTCAGGGCAATACTTCGGGCTATGCCGCTTCCAAAGGAGCTGTTAATGCGCTCACCAGGGAATGGGCGGTTGAACTGCTGCCTTATTCCATAAGAGTAAATACTGTGATGCCCGCAGAAGTTTGGACGCCCTTGTATGAAAACTGGATAAAAACGCTACCCAACCCGGAGGAAAAGCTGTCGCAGATCGTATCCAAGATCCCTTTGGAAAAAAGAATGACCACCTCGGAAGAAATTGCAGACATGACCGTATTCCTGCTGAGCAACAGGTCGAGCCATACCACAGGACAGATCATTTATGTTGATGGCGGTTATACGCATTTGGACAGATCCTTACAATAAATCAATACTTAATTCAAGATTGCATGGCCTTAACTTCAACCGCTGCTCCCGTTGCAGCAGCCCCGCGGAGCGATAAGAGTTACCTGTTCCCCCTTATTTTGGTGACGAGCCTGTTCTTTTTATGGGGATTGGCCTACGGGCTGCTGGATGTGCTTAATAAGCATTTTCAGGATGCAATGAATGTTACCAAGGCAAGGTCAACTTTGTTACAGGCTGCTTACTTTGGCGCATATTTTCTTGTTGCCCTGCCAGCCGGTATTTTTATGAATAAGTATGGGTATAAGAAGGGCATCATTCTGGGCTTGCTATTGTATGCCACGGGGGCATTTCTTTTTTTCCCTTCGGCACAGATGGCCAGCTTTGATTTTTTTTTATTGGCGCTTTTTATACTGGCTTCCGGTTTAACCTGCCTCGAAACTGCTGCAAATCCCTATGTAACCGTACTGGGCCGGCCCGAAACATCGGAGTTTCGCCTCAATTTATCGCAATGCTTCAATGGTGTGGGTTCTTTTATAGGGCCTATCATCGCAGCGAACGTGTTTTTTAACGAAGCATCCGGAAAAGACAGCGGCAATCTCGATTCCGTAAAATTGGTATATGTGATTATCGCCATAGTTGTATTGTTTATCGCCGTATTGTTTTGGAGGACTTATTTGCCGGAGATCAAAGAAAGCGAGATCGTTTCCAATAAACTGCAGGATGAAAAGCCCTTATTTCAGCACCCGCATTTTGTGTATGGCGTAATAGCACAGTTTTTTTATGTGGCTGCGCAGGTAGGCATAGCCGCGCTTTTTATAAATTATTGTACCGAGGCAAAAAATGAAATTGACAATTCAAAAGCAGCTTATCTGCTTTCTATCAGCTTAC
>NZ_DAOMOZ010000098.1:9947-16786 GCF_035444585.1 Agriterribacter sp. | reverse complement strand
TATTCAAGGATACATCCGCAATGTATCAATACCGACCCACGGGTATTAACTTTTGCCCAAACCGAAATGGGCGAAGATGAGATACAGGAACAGCTACAGCAGGAACAAAAAAGATTTATCAGCTTTTCATTGGCCGGGGCTTTTGATTTTATAAAACTCTCGGAAAACATCAATGCGCATTATGAAAATTATGTGCATCGCCAGATCCCCGACAAGAACAATGCCATACAGTGGGCACATGATCTGTCGGCATCGGCACGATCTGTAACAGAGGTAGGCGAAAAATTCCGTAAACAACTAACCACCCTGATCGCCGAAGCCGAAGCCAACGGGTACGCAAAGCTACACGAACGCATTACCGCTGCATCTGCCTATTTTACCGGGGCATTGGAAAAAATGCTGGCTTCGCTCAAACAACATGCCGACGAGATGCGGGTAAAAAAGAAAGTAAAAAAATACATTAAGGAACTGCATAGCCTTGAATTGGACATTACCAGGAAAAAACAGCAGGTTGCACAGGCAGTGCCGTTGTCGGAAGGTTTACTCAGGGGAACGCAATTGTCTGAACTACTGCAATTAACGGAATCTCAAAAGCACCAGGCAGCCGTTGATGATGAGGCAATGGCTGCACCCGGAACCGGCATCACCGCAAAACCTAAAAAAGGCGATACGCAGCGTATGAGCCTCCAATTGTTCCGGGAAGGAAAAGGCATAGCCGAAATTGCCAGGCTCCGGGAAATGGCTGTAAGTACCATAGAAGGGCACCTGGTAAAGTTTATTCCCACGGGTGAAATTAAAATAACGGATATCGTTCCCGAAGAAAAGATACAAACCATCTGCAAAGCCATTGAGGAAACGGGCGCCGGTTTTGCCACATCGCCTGTTAAAGAAAAGCTGGGAGATGCTTATTCCTATAGCGAGATCAGGGCAGTCATTACGCATTTGCAGGCAGGAGAAGCTGTTAAAGGATAGCCCTGGAGTTTGCACATAACTTTTCCCAATTTTCCTCCTGTGCCATTATACTTTCCTTATTCCAACCCGATTTTCCGGATGCGTGCATTTCCATTATCCGCCACATAAATGTTCCCCCCTGCGTCTGTGGTAATGGCATACGGGTTTGAAAACCGGGCGGAAGCATCATCTCCATCCTTGTAACCATTAATATTGCCGGTTAGTATTCCGTAGGGCCGTGTGGTATTACCCATTCCGCTATAATAAAAATAAATTTTATCGTCCTCTGAAGTAATATAAACATTATCCTTACTATCTACCGTTATCCCGGTAGGATGCTCAACAAGAAAAGATAAGTATAATGTATATACGTTCCCATCCGGTTTTATTCCCCTGACATCGCCAATACTATAATCTGTTACAAAAACATCACCAAGGGAATTTACCGCCACCCCTCTTGGAAAATTGAAACTGGACTGATAATTATTACCAGGATTGCCATCCTGATTGCCAACTGTACCATCACCGGCAACTGTTTTTACAATTCCGGTGGGGGATATTTTCCGGATGCGCTGATTGTATTCGTCGGCTACATAAATGTTATCATCGGCATCTGTTGCGAGGCCAAAGGGATAATAAAACTGTGCCGTAGTATTTTCTCCATCTGAATATCCCGGAGTATCGCTTCCTGCAAGAACGCTTGATTCTCCTGCAGACATATCTATTTTCAGGATATGGCAAATATGGTACTGGGTGATAAAAATATTATCATGCGAATCAATGGCAATACCTCTCGGTCTTTTCAATTGTATGGTATCCATATTGCCGATATCACTGCCGCTTGCATTGGTAATACCTCCTGCTACTGTACTTACATTCCCATCCGGGCTTATTTTCCGGATACGGTTATTTAATTCATCGGCAATAAATATATTTCCGTGCGAATCCACCGCCATCCCGGAAGGGTTATTAAATTCGGAAGCAACGCCTTTTCCATCCTTAAAGCCTGCAGCGCCATCCCCCGCGATCGTGCTCACATCGTAGGTGCCGAGTTGGTCCGACTGCGTCTGGACAATAATATAAGCGCCTGTTTGCCTGCCGTTTTGTTTTAGTCTCAAATACATTGGGGAATACGGCAGCCAGTTATGATCGTAGCAAAAATTTACTTTGATCTCATTATCGGTCCAGGATTCAATGCCCAGGCCTGTCTGTACATCCGATTCTTCGTTTTCATTATCTACCAGTTCAACGTCTGAATCCTGGTTCTTATTCCCAAAATACTTCCCGGTAATTATGGTTGTTGTGCAAAGTGTAGATGAGAATGGATATCCTCCTTCGGGTTGAATACTTATTATTTCTAACTGTTTTTCTTCCCGGTAAGTAAATACGGGACCTTCGGCAGATTGTCCGTTTACTGCTACGCTGATGGCCCCCGTAGTGCCGTCTACGGGCGCTTCTGCGAGCAGCAAGGTGGCGTCAGCCTGTGTAACCTTTGCTTCTTTTCCGTTGAACATTACCGTATTTTCATCCGGTACCGTACTGAATCCCGTGCCGGTGATCGTAACCTGTGTGCCTGCCGGGCCGCCGGTTGGCGAAATGTTTTCAATAGCCAGCTCATATTTATAAAACGGGTCTTCAATTTTATTGCACTTCAGAAAACCCAATAAAATAATTACCGAAAATATTTTTGAAGTGCGGTTGAATAATACATTTTTCATGACCTGATTTTTTATTACCCCAATGATAACATCTTCATCACCTGCACCTGATCGTCTTTTCTGCGCTCATGGCGCTTTCCGATCCGGAGCGTACCAGGCTTACCGCATATACATACAGCGTTCCCGTTTTTACCTGCTTATCCACAAATTCCAATCGGCCTACCGGCACACTGCCTGTTTTTCTAAACTGCTTTTCTTCTGCCGCACGCTTATAAACAACATAACTGCTTTCTTTTGCCGCATTTACAGAAGGAGGAATAGTAACAATGACGCCTGCCGGGGAATTTTCCAGATCAAATCCTGCCGGGGGGTACAGATAAGCGCTGCCGGGAATATCTACGGTTGCGAGAGAGGACAGGATGCTTTGATTGCCACGGGCATCCATAGAGGCGCACCCGTATTCATAGGTTCCGACATCGTCAATAAGCGTATCGGTATAAATATGATCCTGCCAGGGATGTTGCATCAGTGGTCTGAAATATTCATCTCCCTTTTTTCTTTTATATATGATATAACCGATTACTTTTTCATCTGCCAGCGAAACATCATTCCAGATAAGCCGTACACCGTGCTCCGTGTATCTTGCAGAAAGCCCTGCCGGAGCAGTTACCGCCTCGTTCACCGGGCAAACCACCGTTACCGTTTCTGAAGTATCGCTCCATTCCATATTCATATCTCTGGCTGCCAGCGCATACAGGTACGTATCCCCCGGATTGAGGTTCTTCAGCGAATCCACATATATCGTATCCCGCACCACCGGGGATATTACTTCCATATTTTGCAGGGAAGCGCCTCTTAATACATAATAACCGAAAAGATTTAATGCAGCGTCCGGTTTCCATGAAAGCCGTACGTCTTTCCCGGAGGTAAGCGATATCCGGAGCCCCTGCGGCGCGATCATTTTCCCGGATACGAATTTCTTCTCGCCGTTCACCAATACCGGCGTGGCATTGGGCTTGTTGGGAAGATCATACAGTACCGGTTCTACCCGGTAATAATAAACCGTTCCGCCGATAACCTTTCTGTCTGTCCATGAAACCGCATCCGGTGGCAACGTATCTGCCACCACATAATTTTCCATAGCGGAACGCGACTTGGATACCCGGATGCCTGCACACCATTTTTTTTCAGGCAATTTATCCCAGGTCAGTAGCATCCCTCCCAGGGTATCGCTTACCGCAACATTTTTAAGCGCCACAGCATCGGTCATGGAAAAAGCAATGAGACGGATCGTATCGGAAGCCCGGCCAAAGTTACCCGCCATATCCACCGGCACGGCATACAGCATACAATGCTCACCCGGCTTTGCAGGCCCGGTGTAGCTGACAAATAAGGTATCCCGCGCGTGGTAAATAAACTGCCGGACGCTGTTCCCTGATGCTTCACCCGCCCGGATGACGTTCGCAAATACTCCCTTCCCTTTTACTGCATACCAGGTACATGAAACGGAACTGTCGGTAGCGGACATACTATATTTTTTAAATTCGGGGAAAGGGGTGTAGGTGATGTCGCGTAAATATTTCCTGAAAAGAAGATGCGTAACGCCGTCCTTCTCTACCTCTAACTGATAACCGGTGCCGGGATTGTTCTTTTCTGTTTTGTCAAAATAAAGGACGCCTATAGCGGAGAGCACATCGGTGTTCATCAGATAAAACCCCAGGGTATCAAATTTACCCGCCGAGAGCAGGGCATAGAGGTCTTCAGCCGACCTTAATTTGCTCTGTTGCAGCAATTCGGTCAATAATAAAGGGCCGAGCTTTTCTGACAGTATTTCTGATGAAGGAGGGAATTGCACGGAAGCTATTTTCTTAAAACGGCCCGTGCCGTTCTGGTCTTTTGAAACGATAAACACTTTGTCCTTTACAGGTACCAGGTCAGCCTGGGTAGAATCCCAGGTATAAATAAATGTGCCATCCGGGCCCGGCAGTACAGGCTGGTTAAATACGCCGGGGCGCTGCTGTGCCAGGGTGTACTGAAACAAAAAACAAAAGATACAGGCTAATCTTACAAACATATTTTTCATTGCTTTAGAAGCAGGGCTGATCAGATCCCCCTGCATGAGGTTTGAATATTACGCCTTCTTTTTCCGAGAAGCTGAAATCAAGGGATGCGGCGCCACAAACGTGAGCGGACAAGCAACTGTTCCAAAAATCAAGCTTGGGGTCAAAGGTAATTTCATTACAATCCGCCTCGCAGTCGCCTGCGCCCAAATAGAAATCAACATGACCCGAGGCCGATGCGCTGAAGTTCCATCCCAGGTCGTTGTTGCGGCCTCCTTCCAGCTGATAACACAAGCCGGCGGATGCCCCTAATGAAAGCGGACCTACGCTCAGATCAAGACCTGCATCAAACTTTCCTCCAAATAAAATACGGTACGCATTCTCATCAAAATTCAACATCAGCCCTGCTTTAAAATGTGATGAACACGAGAGCTGAGCGCTCACAACATAAAGATCAAAACCCAGCGGGTGCTCCTTTGGAATACCTAATTGGGCATCTACATTGATATACACTCCCGAAAAGCTGCTGTGCATATAGGCATCCGGCGCATATTGAAAATAATGGGACGTAATATCATCATGGCTTTTCGGATTTTTAAGTCCTGCCGCTATAGCCATTTCTCCATGATTATTCATCAAACCGGCAATCTTTACCAACACGCTGCATCCGAGAAAAGCATATTCGTCATTGGGTTTGACGCTGATCACCAGCGCGCCTTTTAGCTGCTGTTGCAACAGCCCTTCTAAAGGCGACATCTGCGCGGATACCTGTACCGTAAATGTTCTTTCGGGCCCGTTGAAGATCGTTTCCGCATGAGCGGTTTTCAGATAACTGCCAACCGTTACGTCTCCGTATCCTGTGAGTATCCCCGGGCTGCTGACGGTAAGCCCCAAAGGATCCAGCGCCACTACCGCTCCTGTGCCCAGCAGGGATAGTTTCCCTTTTATGTTCACACTAAAATCGCCGTTAGTGTAATCAAATCCTCCGCCCACACGCTCCAGCGTTACAATGGCGCCGATGGGCACCGGTGGAATATTGGCGGAGAAATGCGCGCCGAAATCTACAGAACCGCCGTTTTTAAAATACCGGAATGACACGTTCCCGCCGATGGGTGTGCCGGGAATGGAAAGATTCCCTTCTCCTTCAAAACCATTTTCTTTAAAAGCAACCGAGGCCGAGATCTTTACCACGGGCACATCCAGCGTTACGCCCACTTTTTCAATACTATAAGTAGGACCGCCGGAGCCGGCCCTTACCCTGATATCGGCCACCTGGAATTTCAGGACATCCAGATCCGCTTTAAAATTGCCCTGGATGCCTATGAAGGGCGAATTGCCGGCGGTATTGATATATAAATTATTAATAGAAAATCCGAACGGTCCCAGTGAAGTAGAATAGCCTACCGGCGTCTGCAGGTTGAACGTGCCATTGGTGAGCACTTCAAACGTAGGTATCTTAAACTCCTTTTTGAAAATGCTGAGATTAATTTTGAGACCGGCCTTGCCGCCGATCCGGTAAACGGAACTGCTGCCTACTCTTCCGAAACTTAATGGCGCACCTCCCGTATTGAGATAGGCAACCGACAGCAGGTCAATGCCGTCTTCGGGTATTAAAAACCTGCCGCCGAAAATTTCATCTCTGGCAATAGCCAGGTCGGAAAAATCAATGGCTGATCTTCCCGAGGAGGGAATTGTTATCGACAGCTTGCCGCCGATCTTAAAGCCGTCTTCATTAAAGATAATATTGCCGAAACTCGCCTGCCATCCGACAATATCCAGTTTGGGAAGATCATCTGTAACGATCTGCACGCCGCTTACCGTTAACGATCTGTTGATGCTGAAATTTTTGATGCCGATGGTTACCGATTTGATCACAGGTAAGGCCGGTGTGGATACCGAGCCTGAAAACTCAAGCCCGCTTTCACTGACAGAAGCATTGCTGTTCAGGTGTATCTTAAATCCATAGAGATCTGCGTCAAAGGGTTTACCGGTCTCCGTAACCAGTGTCCAGGAGCTCTTTTGAGGAGAAGGCGATGATCCTGCCTGTATAAAAATGAAATCACCCGGCGGGATCCCGGCACGGGAAACCAGCACCTTTGCAGCGTCCGGAACTTTCCACCCGCGATAGCCCTGGATAGCGTCAAAGCTGACGTACACCTCACCTTTTAGC
>NZ_DAOMOZ010000098.1:0-9937 GCF_035444585.1 Agriterribacter sp. | reverse complement strand
GTCCTTTATTGCC
This sequence comes from Agriterribacter sp., assembly GCF_035444585.1. Lineage (GTDB taxonomy): Bacteria > Bacteroidota > Bacteroidia > Chitinophagales > Chitinophagaceae > Agriterribacter. The sequence continues at coordinate 9,924 of NZ_DAOMOZ010000098.1, read as the reverse complement.
ACCGTTGCCGGTGACAGTAACCACGTTCCCGTTAACAAAACCGGCGGGAAGGAAGTTGAAGATCTTTAACGGAATACGGGTAATATCCGTTTCCACTTTATTATTAACAGGCTGCGCGTTTCCTGCCGCGTCAAAGCGTACCCGCTGATCGCTGAAAGGAATTTCGGACTTTCCGGAGAATACAAAAACAGAGGGATCCGCAGGCTGAAGGTTAATAAAATTGCCGCTCCATATCTCTTCACTGCCCGATGTAACCACGTTGGTTAATTCTATATCAAATCCTAAAAGGGTAGCATAGTTTTTTCCGTTTCCTCCCTTCAGGTCAAAGTTGAAAACCGTGCCATCCCCCGGAATTGATCTGCCCGGCTGTTCATCCTGAACATAATTCTGCATGCGCGCAAAAAGATCATGCTCGCCTTTTTTCAGCACCAGCGTATAATTGCCTGCATCATCCGTTGTGGTTGACGAAAGTTCGCCATCATCCGCAAATACACGGGCATGTACCAGGGCTGTATTCCCTGATTTAACTATGCCCGAAATGGTTACACCTTTTTCAAGTAAAATGGTAACATCCTGCACTTTGCCGTTTTCAGCAAGCGTCAATAATTTTCGTTCAGGGGCGTATTCTGAGGAAGGTGATGGCTTAACGGTAACGAGCGTGGATCCACCGAATCCTTCGTAATACCACTGGCCGTTGGCATCGGAAATATGTGTTGAATCAAAAACACTGACCGCCGCATCGGCCACCGGTTGGCCGGTCTCTTTATCTTTGATGGTAAATTGAATTTTCCCGGTGATCTTCTCTAAATAGCCGATATCCTTCATATCCATCGCCGACTCGCGCGGAATTTCATATTGGGTATTCAGGTAAGCAGCGACATTAATGCCGAACGCAACGGCAATGCTGGCATTGTACACTGTTGTACCATGAGCGCCACCGGAGCTGTTTTTTTCCGGAAGCCCAAACAATACGGGCGAAAACTGATATCCCGCCGACAGCGCCGACTGCACCGTAGGTATTGCTTTGATCCGGTTAAGGGTAGCCTGATTTTTATCTGCAACGCTCAGGTTCGCCCATTTATCGCCTGATGGAGTTGCACCACTTCCCGAAACAGGGATATTCACGGGAACATTTTTCCGGACATAGCCTTCTTTCTCAAGCGTGATCAAATGATTGCCCGGATACAGTTTGAACACAAACAACCCATCCGTACCACTGGTGGTAAGGGTGTTTCCGTTGAAGAGCAGTCGCACGCCGGGCAGCGGTTCTCCTTCCCTGTCCACTATCCTGCCGCCCACATCCGCCACTTCTGTATTGAGTGTAAAATCCAGTTTTTTAGATATGCCTTTCCCCAGCGCAATCATGGAAGGATAAGCGCCCCCGCTTTTATTTTTGATCTCAAATTTGCTGAATTCACCGGGCGTTTTTATCACTTCCACGGTAAAGGAACCACCCTCCCGGAGTACGGGCAAATTATCAGAATAATAATTTCCTGTTGCATCCGTGTAAGCGATCTTATACGAACACCCGTCACATACCGGCGACGGCTTATCTTTTTCAGCGGCCATTACCGGTTTGATCGTATAGGTCAATTCCGAAAGTTTATTGCTATTTCCATTGCCGGAGGCGGTTGTAATACCCAATGCGGGAGTAACTCCGGTAAATTCCGAATTTACTTTTGTCAGGCCCCGGCCGGTAAGTTGAGATACGGTGTAATTCCCCAACTGCGACATATTAGTTGCCGATACCATTTTCACGTTATCAAAAATGCGCGGAGGCTGTTCCACCACATCGGCTTCCCTGTACATAATGCGCACTGCAGCGCCGGAAACCGGAACAGAAGATTGCTCCCGTAAAAACAGGGAGATATTCCCTTCAATGTGTGAGGGTCTCGTTTTAAGTTGATACACCGCTTCGCCCTCCATTACCTGGTAGCCGGGCAGTGATTTATTAACAGCCGTAACGATAGACGTAACCTCGTAATAGGATGCCGATGCCGAAACGATTTTCACCAATAATTTACCACCGTAAAAAAGCCGCCCGACACCTTCATTTTTATGAGAAGCTACCTGTTTAAGCCCAAGCTGCGGTACTTTTTGACCAATACTTAAAGAAGCAATTTTAAATACCTCTTTTCCATCTATTACCTCTTTTTGCCTTTCCTTACCGTCGGTACGGCCCTCTTCCTTCAACCATGGCCGGTCCTGGTATTCAGACGCTTCGCGATAAACATGCACTTCACAATCTTTGGCATCCGTAGCGTCGGAGGTTTCGTAGGTAATTTGGGGGAAGAAACGCCAGGTTCTCGCCAGCAATACTTTAGTGCCGATATCGAATTGTTCGGGGATATTTCCGCCCGGAACAGGGACCTCAAAAACGCTATTCTCAAAATCTTTATTTACCTGGACCGATAAGATCAACCGGCTAAAATTTCCGGAATTCCGGTAGGAAGGATCCAGGAATTGAATAGTAAACCGGCCTTCATTATCTGTAACGCCCGTACCCAGCAATACAATTTTTTGGGGATCCGTTACCGGATTGCCGCTTAATGTTACATTCACCCCGGTAAGCGAAAAACGTTGTGATCCCGTATCGGCTTGTACGGTTTTATTGTCCGAATGGGTACTGTCTGCAACCGTAGCGGTGAAGTCTTCCATCAGTTGAATGACCTGATCAACGTCAATTTTTTTTTCAGCGCTTACCCCTGTAGTATTTTCTTTAAAAATTCCTGTAATACCGTCATGGCGTTTTTCATTCTGCTGATCTGATCCTTCTTCTGTCAGATAGACGGCCGAGGGATCCATGTTTATCAGGAGGGAACTATTGAATTTGTAAGAAGGTTTGGTAACCCTCGTGCCCGCATTTATTTCTATCCTGGGAACACTTGCCGGTTTTGCAGGCGCTTCGGGTATATTAAATAAATCTTTTACTGAATTATATTGATACAGGGCGCCACTTTCAGCATTCTTAAAAGCCCATTGCAATTTGCCTGTTACCACATCCATATCCTCATTGTTCCCATCCGGGTTCAGGCCGTTAGTTCCGTTATTCCCGGCAAGCCCTTCCGCTCCGTAGGTAAATACGCTTACCTCGCTTCTTCCGTTATTGACAAATGCCGCTTTACCGTTCATATCCCTCGATTGTATCATCAATGCGTATTTGTCGCCTTCTTCCAGTTGAAACCCGGTGAGGCTGGTAAACCGGTAAACCGTTGCCGGAATGTTTTCCTGCTTCATGAAGATCCCGGCGCCGTACTGAACTGCGTTGCTCATGGCAAGCGCCGGATCCTGCCCCTGTAAAACCCTCACGAGATAGAGATCGTAAGTGAGCACTGCGCCCTGAAGGTTTCCTACCGGCCTGGTCCAGGTGATGTTCAGATTTTGTACGGGATTTGGAATGATGTTATCATCAGCCAATGGCGACAATATTTGTGGCGGCTGCACGTAGCCAATGTTTACAAAGGCGCAGGATCCTTTTGGGTCGCTTACCGGCTGATAATTCCCGTTCCCGTCAATCCGGAAAGCGGTAACGCAATAGCTGTAAAAGCCCTCGGGGATCATCCCTAACCGGTACAACCGCGCTTTGGTCTGGTCATCCAGGTTGGTCTGCAGGTTGTGCAGATCAAAAAAGCTGGTATCCAACTGGTAGCCCTGCACCACCGTGGTTTGTAATGAAGCCAGATGGATAGGTGTCCTGGAATATTGATTGGGAGCAGTTTTGATCATTTGTCCGCGGTCGTTTTCCAGCTTAGCCTGTATATAAATATCCATCGGCACATCAACCGTATTGGTAAAGGAAATAATGGATCTTTGCTTATAATCCGATAAGTAGGGATAAAACGGTTGCACCAACTGCACCTGCACTTTCACAGGATAATTCTGACCCTGCGCATGAAAGCAGGATAGCACTGCCAGCAGAGACCAAGAAAATATTTTAAACAATTTGTTCATCTGCCTCTTTTTTTAAAACGATAAATTATACCGGGTGGCAAGCATCAGTTGCTGTTTTCCGCCGGCCACGTTTTTCCTGTTATTGTTGGTATAATTGGCCATCAATTGAAGTGAATTTCTTTTCAGGAACGCCAGGGTAACGGACGGGTTGAGCATCAGTGTGTTCCCCGATGACGCACTATTGAGGTGGTTCATAAAATACCCGCCATTAAGCGTAAGCGTTATAGAGGAAAAAATCCTTTGATCGGCAGGTAGCCTGCCAAGAACCTTGCTCAACACCAGGTTGTACCCCATCAATGCTGTTTCATTTCCGGCGAACGCCGTGTTGAAATAATTAAAAACGTTGGTGATGTTAATTTTTTTCCCGGGAAATAACAGGGCGTAGATGAGACTTGCAGATCGTGAGGTAAAATCCCCGCCATTCAATTTTTCATTAAAATTTTTCAGGGATTGCAGGTTTGCCTGTATGCTGATGGAATGTTGGAGCGATTTGCCGCTGATAAGAAGATGCGGCGATACGGAGAATGATTGATTCACCTGGCTGATGCGCACGGAATCGTACCTTAGTACGGCAGTGGGGTCATGCAATTGCGGGATGATCTGCTGGGAGATACCGTAATTGGAATATTGAAGATCTACCCCAAAGTTGGAAGCGGGATTAATAATGATGGACGCATTACCTATGGTACGGCTGCTGTTGCTGGCTGCCTGATGTGCCAGATTGTTTTTTTGCCGGCCAAAACGGGACTGGAGATAGATCCTGCGTTTCCAAAAGCTCATATTCAGTCCGGCGGTATATTGCTCCAGGTCCTGTTGCATATAAAACGTGCCCATCGAATTATAACCGGGGTCCACTCTTCTGTATCCTGCGCTAATATTTCCATTTTGAAAAGCATAGCGAAGATTTGCTTCGCCTGCCATAGCAAACTGCGAGGTCATTCGAGGGGCTATGGCCGCCAGGCCTTTTAAAGGAACCCCCAGATTTAAACGCTGCTCCGATATGTTGCGGGTATAATAGCTGCCCGCCACGTCTGCATCCACAGAAAGATGCTGTGCCAAAGTGATCTTTCCTTTTATTCCCGCTACCTGGTTGGCGGCAGGCTTCAGCAACAACGTATCTATGCTAACCCCATGCAGGGAATTGCTGTCGTCTTTTGCCTGGAGATAAGAAAATTCAATAAAATTAGCGGCAGAACCATAGCCGATCTTAGCCGCAAAACCTTTGCGCTCGTACAAGGGGGTATTATTGTTCAAATTATTATACAGTGAGATATCTGTTACCGCGTTATTGAATTTACCATACATGAATGCCACGCGGAATTTCCCCGGTGTAAGCTCAAAACCTGCGCCCAGCATTTGCTGACCGCTTAAAGTGAATTGTGAAAAGTTTAATGAACGCCATCCGAGATACAGCTTTGCCCATTTGTAATAAGGACTTAATCCAAAACGGTTGAAAGGCGTATTGAAGCTTTTGTTCTGGCTGGCTATCATCACATTCAGCGGGATGGAAAACCCGTAAAGGGAAAGCATCGGGTTAGCCTGTAGAAAATACGAAGGGGAATGCCCGAATGAGGGATTAGAAGTGCTACTGCTTTTATCTGAGAAGCCGGTATAATAGTTTAACCCGGCAGAAATATTGCCATGCAAGCTAACAGGTTTTTGATTTTTCAGACTTCCTATATCCTGCGCATATCCTATACTGTTTGCTGCGAAGAAAAGGATCAACAATAAGTAAATTAATTTCACATTCATACAGGTTTACAGCTAAGCAGTGATTGATGGTCAGGTACAATTTTTTATACGAAGACTGGTGATACAACCACGAAAGAATGGAATATCACAGGAGCGCCTTGTTCCGGTGGCCAGGATCCCCGGTAACAAAACCGTTCACTGATATTGTTGCGGGATAACGGTGAAACGCGGCGGAAGTGCGAGAAATAAACGGTTAAAGCCTGCAGGAAAATAAACGAAACATTCTTTTACACCTTTTTAAACGCTGCTGTAATACATGCAAAGATAAAAGCCGGAAGAGGTCAAAAAATAGTATAAAAACGACATTTTGTGCAGGTTACTTCACCCGGTCTGTAAAATGTTCCTCTGTCAGGGGTGTTTCCCTGATAAAGGCGGATGGAGGATTTCCTGAAAATCTTTTAAATTCCCTGATCAGGTGCATCTGATCAAAATACCCCGACAGCGTAGCAATGGATGACCAGCTTTCATGCGGGTTGTCCAGCTTAAGGGAAAAAGCACGATTGAACCGTGCAATACTGCAAAGTAATTTGGGTGGAGTTCCTGTTTGCCTGATAAAATGACGTTCAAAATTTCGCATGCTCATATTGGCGATACCGGCCAGTTTACTGATATTGGCATTACCATCGTTTTTAATGATCAGGTTGGAAGCGCTCATGATAATGTCTTTTGAATCACGTGGTTTCTGCTTCTTCAGATGACTTAAAAGAAAAGCATTTACCCACGCTGCCATTTCCCTGGTATTTTTGGCACCGTATAATTGTTCATAAAGAACTTTGATTTCATTGTTGAAAATATCTTCCGCACAAACGATCTGGTTGATGAATTCACTTCCGTAAATATTAAATATCTTATTAAATCCCCCGGCCTTAAAAGCGATCTCAAAGAAAGCATAGCAGCCGTTGAAGGTCATTTCCCCATTATATTGCGTTCCTATCCCCACAATATCACAATAACTTCCTTTTTTCAAGATTCCTCCTGTTCCGGGATCAGCCAGTTGAACCGGCAGGGCTTTAAAGAAAAAGAAGAGTGATATTTCGTAGGAAGCATGCCATGGCTTTAGCAGGTTGGTACCTCTTGTATCGAACTCGCGGAAAGCATAGCACCGGACGAAAGGAGCCAGGGGCGGTGCCGGTAGTATTTCGGTAGTGGTGATCATAACGAAATATGGAGGACGATGGCGAACAGAACAGGATAGCCATGCGCCGGCTTACTTTTTTCTACCCAAATATAGTTTGTTAACGCTAAAGCAGGAAGCGCTTTTACCGGGAAGGGATGCATATGACAACGTTTGGAAAGTTAGTATTGCATACCTGAAACATTACGCTAGTTTCCGCCGGCCTGGTTATTCGTATCCATTTGCCAGTTGTTATCGAAAAAGCCTGCCAGTTCAATAGCACGGCTGCCATCGCGCAGCATATCCAGGCGGAAGATCATGTAATCGGGGAAGCCGCTGCCACCGGCAAAATACTGGTTGGCATTGGCAGCATTCATTCCTTTCAACCCTGTGCCGGCAACAACGCCTACAGCGTTGACAGGCGAATTTTTAATGGGCCGGGTAAAATATACGGCCAGGTCATCGCCACTCCATGCATTGGCGCCGGCGCTCACATGGTTACGGCTTACCTGCACAGGCGAATCGCTCAGCAACAGGCTCCAGGCCGAATTGGTGCTGGCATTGCCATATATAATCACGTTGCGGCCTGCATAATCGTTTGTATTGTATTCCTTATCCGCAATGATATCCACCGCGCCATTCCCCCTGTAATACCAGGTCTCGGCATCATAACGTGCTTTATCAAACGCCCATTCGTTTTCGGACTTATTGCCTTTTGTGCCATACACGAAAATCATGTTATGGTTGAACGCTTCTTTAAAAGTGCCATAGCGTTGCGGCCCCTTCTGTTCGGCGCCGGGTGCTGCTGCAATTTGCCACTGACCGCTTTGCTTTTGAAGCCAGATGCTGTCGGTGGTATTGCCAACGGTATATTGCAGGGCCGTCAAACTATCCAGTGTTATGGTGATGGAAGCTCCTTTTCCAAACTGCCCAACCGCCAGTTTCAGCGTATGCACATTTTCGGTTGAACCGGTTATGGTTTTGCCTGCCAGGTTCCTGTTCAATTGAATACGGCTGAACTGCAGCGGGAGTACTTGCTGTTGTATGGTTGCCCAGCGGTAAGAAAAAGATATACCCGGACTCGAAGTTTTGAAATCAATTGTATTCACGGCACTGTCCGGCAATATAGTGTGCGATTTAAAGAAGTTGAACAATGGCGGCCAATCCACGCTCTCGTTGCTGAACCAATGGCTGCCCCCGGGGTATTCTTTATAGGCAAAATCAGGGTGAAAACCGGCCAGTACCTTTTTCATTTGCCGCGCATAGTTTACCGAAACCACCCGGTCGGAGTCGCCATGAAAAATATAAACACCCAACGGCCTGTAATTTTCGGCCAGCTTTATTACATCACTCTGGTTGCCGGCCTGCAATAATATTTTTTCTGTAAGTGAACTGGTGCTATCGGGGATCTTACCATCGTGTGAGCTGTATTCTTTAAGCGTCGGGTACCCTGCACAAGGCGCTATAGCTGCCCACAATTCGGGATATGTTGCACCCAAAAACCAGGTGCCATGACCACCCATTGAATGCCCCGTAAGGTATATGCGCAGGGGATCGGGATTAAACTTTTTCTTAGCAATATTCAAAACTTCTATCGCGTCTAACCGCCCCCAGTCTTCCCAATTGAAGCCGCGCGGCCTGCGGTTGGTGGCAGCCACGAGGGTACCCCAGTCTTTCGGCTTATAAGCCCGGGCCTGGCCAATGGCTTCCACCCCGGCGCCATGCACAGAAAGGAACAATGCCGCGTTTGCAGTAACTGAACCCGATTGCGGAGTTACTGCATAATACTGAAGACTTCCGTCAATGGCGCTTATAAAAGTATTGCTGTACGGTTCACCCCGTTCCACCGCTTCTATAAATACATTCTTTTCATCCAGCGTTTTATTACCGCTTGTGAGCACCAGCGTTATTTCCTGTTTTCCTTTTTGCGTAATGCCTGCTGCATTAAATGAAAAAGCAACTTTTCGTGTGCCCATTGCCGGTACAACAGGTAAAGCAGTGATCATTTCATTGCCTGCAATACTGCTTTTTATTTTTAAGCTGCCAACAGGTTTTGAAGAACTGTTGATCACAACCACCGCACCCTGTAACACTGCATTATCATTTTGCAAAACCACAACAGGTAAGGTAGGGTCTTCTGTATTTAAACCAACCGGTTTTTCGGGAAAGATCAGGCTGGTTACCGTTCGGAAGCCCGACCTGATATAAAACTCATTCAAGCCTTTTTTTAGTTTTATGGGAATATACAACCAGCCGGAACCATACGGATCGCCGGTATGAGGTACGCCGTTTACAAATACACTACTGCCGCCTCTTGTGTTGAGCAGTGCCGTTTTTTCTTTGTTGGCCGTATAAGTAAGATACAGGTATCCGCTGTTGAAAAAACCCCGTCTTCTCATGCCAGCCTCCCTGGGCATCCTGAAGCTGTTCAGGCTGTCTGCCCGGACAGCCACCCATTTGACCTCCTGTTGCTCATTATTAATACCTGCGACACCGTTTTCCCGGGGTTGCTGCAGCGTGTTGTTGTATAGTTGATGTGCCAGCAGATCGGTATACAATGCTTCACGGCCATAATGATGCAACCCGTTAGCCATCAACCCGTTTTTAAAATAAACGGTATCCTGCGCGGTGACAGGCAGCACGGTTGCCGTAAAAAAAACCAACAAAAAAACATGCAGCTTCTTCATACTTAAAAATTTAGAGAACGGATCAAAGTTAGCAGAATGTGCTTTGGATACAAAGAATAATGAGTACGTTCTAAATGGAGCGGAGCAGGTATCATGCCTATGGCATTCGTGCGAGTATGGGATCGGTAAATTACCGATATGATATGCCTATCGGCATTCAGGTGAAGGGTTGATACAAAGATCGTGTTATGGTATTACGGTAATACCCCAAAATCCCGTAGGGATATCATACCGGTAAAATGCAAATACAAAAGCCTGATAATCCTGTAGGGATGAAACAGGTAAAATCTGCTTCACAGCAAATAGTAATGGACAAAATGCAGAGGTGAACTGATGATGTAAAAATCATGTCATGGAGCTTAAAGAGGTATCATGCCTATGGCATTCGTGCGAGTATGGGATCGGTAAATTACCGATATG
>NZ_DAOMOZ010000097.1:0-17224 GCF_035444585.1 Agriterribacter sp. | reverse complement strand
AAAAGCCATACGCCGGTTGAAGTGCGTTCTGAGCAATCCTGCGCCGACAGGTTTTTGACCTATAGTTGTGCCCTGGGCGTGGATAAAATGGCAAGAGAGATTGATGCCGGCGGCAGAATAATACGGTTGGGCGCACATCCTGTAGGCATCAATATGAAAAATATCCGCCACATTTTTGAGCAGCCGGCCACGCAGGAAAAAATAAAGAAAATGCAGAAGCAAACGGATGGTAAAAAAATAATTTTGTCTGTTGAGCGACTGGATTATGTGAAGGGGCCGCTTGAAAAGATAAATGCTTTTCAATCTTTCCTGGAACGCAACCCGCAACTGCATGGTAAGGTGGAACTGATCAATATTTGCACGCCTCCTGCTTCGGGTATGAAGGTATATGATAAAGTGTTGGCCGAGCTGGAGCAGGCCATTGGTAAAATCAATGGTAAATATGCGCGGTTAGACTGGGTGCCCATTCATTTCTTTTTCAGGTCGGTGCCTTTTGAACAGGTAATTACTTATTATGCTATTGCCGACGTGGCATGGATCACCCCGCTGCGGGACGGGTTGAACCTGGTAGCCAAAGAATATATTGGTGTACAGGGGCTTAAGCCTGCCGCAGATGGTGTATTGGTGATATCTGAATTTGCAGGCGCTTCGGTTGAGCTTTCTTATGCCATCCGTACCAACCCTTATGATATTAAAGACCTGGTGCAGGGACTGGAGCAGGCGTTAGCGTTGGATCAGAACGAAAGGAAGCTACGGATGGAGCGTTTGTTTGAACAGGTAACGCATTATGATATTGACAACTGGGGCAAAACATTTATGCATGAGTTGGAAAATATACGCCGGGAAGATAATGTAATGCAGGTACAGTAATTTTTCCTCAGATCACCGGTTTGGCTGTTCTGAAGCAGGTGCCTTTGAACAGGGCTACCTGCTCATTGCGTTGGTTGGTGATGGTAACGAGGTACAGGCCTGTGCTCTTTCCGTTGTGCAACTCCCTGGCTTCTGCGGTTAATATATCCCATAATTTTGAGGCTTTGGTAAAAGTGATGGAGGTATCCCATGCCACGGAAAGATTGTTGCGGCTGTTGCAGGCAAAAGCAAAGGCGCTGTCGGCCAAAGAAAAAGGAATGCCGCCATGCACGATCCCCAGTCCGTTCAGCATTTCGTCGCGTATTTCCATTTGTATTTTGCTGTATCCCTCTGCTGCTTCCAGCACTTTTATGCCCAGCCACCTGCTGAAATTGTCTTTGTGCAATATTTCTTCGGTTACATCCTTTGCAGTGATTTCATTTGTATTCATCGCAAGTTTTATTTAATAAGTTACAACCTTTTGCGGGCTTGCCCAAAATCCGCTTGCGGGAGCTCCTTTTTTCAGCGGTTAGCGTATTTTGATATCATTCAAAAATATTTTACTTTAAAGATGCTTTTGATCCTTCAATAACTTGAATAACATCAGGCAACAACAATGAACCAGGTAATTGCTATTTTTAACCTGGCAATTTTTTACTTTAACATCATTCTATAACCATGGGAAGAAGTACGCAATCGAGCCAGGCAGACAGGTTGGTCTTTCTCGGTCTGATCCTTTTTTTGGCCGGACTTACGGTCGGGCTGTTTGTTCACAATATGGCAAATCCCGTATGGCACTTTCTGCTCATCTTGAAGGTGTAATGAACGGTATGTTTTTAGTAATACTTGGACTGATCTGGAAACGATTGATGCTTTCTCGGATACTACTAAATGCCACTTTCTGGCTGGTGATTTATGGAACTTTTGCCAATCTTTTAGCAGTGGTTATTGCTGCCGTAACAGGATTTGGGAAAATGATGCCCATTGCAGGCGGACAGGAAGGAACGGGAGCGATAGAAGGACTGGTTTCGTTCCTGCTCATATCTCTTTCGTTATGCATGCTTGCGGTTTGCATCATTGTTTTGGCAGGATTTTATACACACATGAGGCAACATACAGACGAATAAACGGGTTAAACCACATGCTGCTGACAACGGTTTGAATATTTGGAGGGTGGTTCGGGGAATACGGGACAAAAATCTCGTGATCGATTCAGTGCAAGACCATATCCACCTTTTCATTGGTTACATTAATCAGCTCATTCCAGCATTGGTTGGAACCATACCTGATACGGTGATCAAATATATTTTGTCACAGGAGGGAACATCACCGCAAAAGGACCTTCAAAGAAGAGTGTTTTGATTTTTTAGACAAATGTGTAGCATGCAAGGAAGAATACCTGTTTGACAAAGTTTTGCCGCTGTGCAGATGCGGATCATCCGGCAGACGGAGTTTTACGCATGATTTACCCGGCAGGTTTTTATCCTTAAGCAATCCCTGCCGTCTATATCACCGTTCCGTTACCGTATATCCTTTCTATAGCGTCTTTGTATTTTTCCAAGATCACCTTCCGTTTCAGGCTGAGCTTGGGCGTAACTTCCCCCGATTCCACACTCCACTCACGCGGCAGCAACTCAAACCGTTTCACCTGCTCCACATGGTTGAAGTTTTGATTGAGCTGCTCCACAATTTCTTTGTAATGCGCTATTACAGCCGGGTCTTGAATGACCTGCTCATTGGATTGGAAAGAAACGCTGTTCTTTTGACACCAGTCTTTTAAATTGGCAAAGGAGGGAACAATGAGTGCGCCTACAAATTTTTCTCCGGCGCCCACCACAATTACCTGTTCAATAAAGCGTGATTCTTTCAGCTTGTTTTCAATAGCTGAAGGCGCCACATATTTACCGCCGCTGGTTTTGAACAATTCTTTTTTACGGTCGGTGATTTTCAAAAATTTGTCATCCTCAAACACACCAATGTCGCCGGTATGCAGCCAGCCGTTAATAATGGCTTCTGCGGTAAGATCGGGACGTTTGTAATAGCCCGCCATCACTGAAGGGCCTTTTACGCAAATTTCTCCGTCCTCCATCAGTTTTACTTCCATTCCTTTAACGGGCGGGCCAACGGTTCCAAACTTCATCCCCCCCGGTTCGCGCCGGTTAACGGATATAACGGGTGAATTTTCGGTAGGCCCATAGCCCTCATACAATGGTATCCCGGCCGCGTTAAAAATGCGGAGCAGCCGCTCCTGGCATGCTGCACCGCCGGTGATGATGTATTTGATATTCCCCCCCAACGCTTCCCTCCATTTGCTGAAGATGAGCTTATTGGCAATGGACAACTGGAGATTGTACAAAAAGCCTCCGTCAATAAGGTTGTCGTATTTTTTACCCAGGTTGACTGCCCAGAAAAAAACCTGCCGTTTGACCCCTCTCAACTCAGCACCTTTACCTATAATGCGCTCGTATACTTTTTCGAGCAGCCGGGGAACGGTGGTAAACACATCGGGTTTCACTTCCTGCAGGTTGGCGCCAATGGTTTCGAGGCTTTCGGCATAATAAATGCCAATGCCGCTGAACATATAGATATAGCTTACCATTTTTTCAAAAATATGGTTCAGCGGCAAAAAGCTCAGCGCTTTGTATTGGGGCTGATCGTCGAAAGGAAAACATTCCTTGGATAAAAAAACGTTTTGAACAATGTTATCGTGGCTCAGCATTACGCCTTTTGGAGTGCCGGTGGTGCCGGAAGTATAAATTATGGTAGCAAGGTCATTTTTTTGAATTTTGCTTTTTATGCTTTCGATCTCAGCCAGTCCTGTGTCTGCAGACTTGTCCAGTACCTCCGACCAGTGTTTGGCGCCTGGTATCCTGTTAAAGGTGAAGATGTCTTTAACCGTGGGTATTTTAGCCCGGATGCCCTGCAGTTTTTGAAACAATTCCTCACTGCTTACAAATACATATTTTACTGCGGCGTCGTTAAAGATGAATTCAATTTCGAGCGGGTTGGTGGTAGGGTAGATGGGAACCAGTATTGCCCCGGTTTGCTGTACCGCAAGGTCGGTGATCAGCCATTCGGGACGGTTGTTGGAAATGATGGCGATCTTGTCCCTGTTTTCCGTGGTCATATCATTGCCCGACACGCCAAGGGACAACAGACCGGCTGCTAATTTCAGCGAAGTTTGTTTTACTTCTTCGGTACTGTAGGGGCGCCACTGCCCGTTCTCTTTTGCCACAAGCATATCCTTCTTGGGGAATTTTCCCAGTTGGTAATCAAGACAGTCAAATAGTCGCAGGGGTTGAATCATAACAATCGTTGTTTGTGCTTTGGTTCAATTTAGGCAAAAAACAATAAACAAAAAAGAAAGCCTATTTATTTTGATAATATTGACCCTTTGGTAATTTAAAGACCCTTCCACGCTGAAAATCATTGAATGTATTATACGCTTCGGGATTGTTCTTTATCCATGTTTGATACTGCTCCGCGTTGATGGCTGAGCCAAAGATCCACTGGTTGTATGCTTCATACATGTTGGCTTCCAGCAGCTGCTTGTGATAACCAAACAAACGGAAGGGGAATTGTGCGGCATAGGTTTCAAGCCAGTTTTTAATGAACCCCGTTCTTATAGCGATCAGCCCGGCGGGATCAATACCGGTTGCGGCTAAGCGCGATTGACTGTTCATTGAGGTAAGAAAGGCTTTTTCAAATTCATTTTTTCTCTTGGTGTCGTAACTTTTCAGGAGATCGGGGTCGGCAAATAATTTTTTATATCCATCATACAGGATATTTTTTATTTCCGCTGTTCTGACGGTATAGCTTTCGAGGTTAATAAAGATTTCGCCGTAGATCAGGCTCCATATTTTATCGGTTGTAAAATAATAGTAGCGGCTGGCATTGTAATAGTTACCGGCACAATTGGGATCAACCGAAATGCCTTTTTCCCACTGGATGATGGCATCATAATCTTTTTTCTGCCAGAGCAGCTCACCATATTCATCATACAGCATCCCACTCATTGGAAATTTTTTCAGGCCTTTGGTATATATTCTGGCGCCTTCCTTTAATTCTTCAATGGCGCGATATATAGTGCCTGCGATCTGGAAGCTTTGCACATCTGCCTCGTCGCTTTCTACTACGGGCTTTATGGTTTCCAGCGCTTTAACAAAATCTCTTTGTAAAAAATAAGTATAGGCGATATCATTGAGCAGGCTTATATCATTGGGCTTTTGCTGCAGGGCGCGGTTGAACACCATAATGGCGTTTCCCCAATCGCCTTTATGCATATAATCGCGACCCGTTTGCTGCAGGGTATCGGCATTCTGCTGTGAGGAAGCAGCTATAGCAAAGCAGCTGCAGGCCAGTAAGAAGGTAAGTTTTTTCATAAGGATAAAGATACTGCCTGTATGATGAAATAAATGTGAACATTTTATCCTGTCCATTGTACCTTTAAAAATATTCAAACCGTATTGATCATGCCAGTGAAACAATCGATATCCTCTGTTCTTTTTATTGCGGTATGTACGATAAGCAGTTATCTGCTGCATGCCCAGGACAAGCCCAATATTATTTTTGTGCTGGCAGATGACATGGGATATTCCGACCTGTCCTGTTATGGTAACCCCGTTATTAAAACGCCTTTCCTCGATAAAATGAGCCGCGAGGGTGCCCATGCCACCAATTACATGGTAACCAGTCCTTCCTGTACGCCATCCAGGGCTTCATTGCTCACCGGCCGCTACGCCTCGCGTATGAACCTGCCTTATCCCATCGGGCCGGGCTCTTCACTGGGATTGCCCGATAACGAGGTAACCATTGCCGAGATGCTGAAGAGTGCAGGCTATGCCACCGGAATGGTGGGTAAGTGGCATCTGGGTGATCATTTGCCCTGCCACCATCCTACTGCGCAGGGCTTCGATTTTTTTTATGGTATGCTGTACAGCCAGGATTACAGGCATCCGTATGTAAAAACAGATACGACTATTAAAATTTTCCGCAACAGAACACCTGAGATCATTCGCCCGGCCGATTCAATACTTACCCGGATGTATACAAACGAAGCCATTAAATATATCCGGCAACAAAAAAAGGGCAAGCCCTTCTTCCTTTACCTCGCGCACAACATGCCGCATTTGCCTGTGGCATTTGCTTCTACCGCGAAAAATAAAGGCAGGTCGGCCGGCGGTCCGCTCGGAGACGTGGTTGAAGAGCTGGACGAGAGCCTTGCAGCACTGTGGGACGCAGTAAAGGCGCAGGGACTTGATAACAATACCATCTTCTTTTTCTCGAGCGATAACGGCCCGTGGATAGATTTCCCTTCGCGCATGTCGGGTGACGGCGCCACAAAACCCTGGCATGTGGGTACAGCAGGTGTTTTCAGGGGTAAAAAGGGAGAAACTTATGAAGGTGGCGTAAGGGAGCCTTTTATCGTATACTGGAAAGGGCGTATCCAACCCGGAACTGTGATCACCGATGTAATGAGCAACCTGGATGTATTGCCTGCACTTGCGGAATGGACCGGTTCATCCCTGCCTGCCGGCCGTATTTTAGACGGGCAATCTGTGACACATTTGCTGACGGGTAAAGCCGGTGCTCATCCTGCCCACCGTGAAATTTATTATGTGAACAATGGAATATGTGAAGCCGTGCGCGCGGGTGAATGGAAATACCGGCTCACCAAAGCGAGACGGGGAGATGGCATCAATAGCAATGCCAAAGAAGCAACCGAAGAACTGTTCAATTTGGATTATGATCCCGGCGAGCGCACCAACCTCTTGCATGAGTTTCCGGGTAAAGCCGCTGAATTAGAAGCCTTGTTTAACAGATTCCCGGGCGCAACGGAGAATTAATCTGTGACTGTAAAACCGGCACCCGATGCAGGAGGGTCAGACCGCTCCTGTTGTTCGATTCCTTCGGGGTCGTAACACTATCCTGTCATGTAGTTATAAACATTCGATCCTTTCAGGGTCAATGCAGAGCTGTCGGGTACCCGACGCAGGAGGGTCAGATCGCTCCTGTTGTTCAATCCCGTCGAGGATCGCAATGCTTTTTATCGTATGGGTACAAACGTTTAGACTCTTTAATATCAATGCAGGAGCGGTCGGTACCCGAAGAAGGAGGGGCAGACGGCTGTTGAATAACCGTTCCCTGATATCCTGTAACCTGAACCCTACCTCAGTCAATCAGGTGTGTAAGCAATCCGTCTCTCAGCTTGGGCTCAAACCAGGTGCTTTTGGGAGGCATTACCATTCCGCTGTCGGCAATGTCGAACAGTTGCTGAATACTTACCGGGTATAAGCTGAACGCTACCTGCATCTCCCCAGTGTTCACCCGCTTTTCCAATTCGCCCAAACCCCTTATACCGCCTACAAAATCAATGCGTTTATCTGTACGCTGATCTTTAATGCCCAGTATGGGGTCCAAAAGATTGTTCTGCAAAATGGTTACATCCAGTACGCCTATCGGATCTTCGGCATATGTGCCCGGCTTTGCCGTTAATTTATACCAGCATTTATTGATGTACATTCCAAAATCGTGGAGTTGGCGGGGAGCAAAGGCCGAATCGCTTGTTTTAACCTCAAAGTTTTCGGTTATGCGTTGCAGGAAGGCTTCTCTGCTTTGCCCGTTCAGGTCTTTAACCACCCGGTTATAATCCAGTATGTTGAGTTGTGAAGCCGGAAATAAGGTGGTCAGAAAATAATTTGCACCTTCTGTATCTCCGGCGGCAGTAAGCCGTACTTTGGCCGCGCTTGCCGCCCGGTGATGCCCATCGGCAATATAGGTATGGTTCACGTTTTCTGAAAAAATATTGGTAATGGCAGCAATGGTCCTGTCGTCATTGATCACCCAAACGGTATGACCAATGCCATCATCGGCCACAAAGTCGTATACCGGCTTTTTATCTTCCTGCCATTTTTCGATCAGCGCATCCAGTTCAGCCACATTTTTGTAAGCTAAAAATACATTGCCGGTTTGAGCGCCGGTAGCGGATATATGGTTGATGCGGTCCTGTTCTTTTTCCGGACGTGTAAACTCATGCTTCTTTATAATATCATCTTCATAATCATCAACGGAAGAGGCGCAAACCAGGCCGGTCTGGCTTTTACCGTTCATTACCAGCCGGTAGATATAATAGCAGGGTTTGTTTTCACGGAACAACACCTCACGCTGAATAAATGCATCTAAATTGTCTTTTGCTTTTTCATATACTTCCCTTGCATGCACATCTGTGTCTTCCGGAAGATCAATTTCTGCTTTTGTAATATGGAGAAACGAATTGGGATTGCCCCTTGCTTCCCGCTTTGCTTCTTTGCTGTTCAGCACATCGTAAGGCTGCGATGCTACCTGTTTTGCATATTGTGCCTGCGGACGCAATGCGGTAAACGGAACGATAGTTGCCATAATAATTGGTTAGAATGTTTTTTGATTAAGCATGCTTCAATGCAAAATGCTGCATTACTTCCACCAGGGTTTTTATACTGCTAAGAGGGAGGGCATTGTATAGAGAAATCCTGAACCCGCCTACACTGCGATGGCCTTTGACACCAACCAGCCCTTCTTTTTTACAAAGTTCAAGGAAGGCTTTTTCCAGTTCGGGATTTTCCATTACAAAGACCACGTTCATTTTGCTGCGGTCGGCTTTATCAACGGTAGGGGTAAAAACAGGAATGCTGTCTAATGCGTCGTAGAGCAATGCCGCTTTCTGGTTGTTTATCTTTTCAATAGCGGCTACGCCTCCCTGCTCCTTTAACCAGCGCAGGGTAAGCATACAAACATATATGGCAAATACGGGAGGTGTATTGAGCATGGACCCGCTTTCGATATGTTTGCGGTAATCCATCATGGAAGGCAGTTGCCTGCTTACCCTGCCCAGGATGTTTTTATTCACTACCACCATGTTCACGCCTGCGGCACCAATGTTTTTTTGAGCGCCGGCATAAATAAGGCTGAAGCGGTTAAAATTCATTACGCGGCTTAAAATATCACTGCTCATATCGGCTACCAGCGGGACAGTGGTTTCGGGAACAAAATGCATTTGGGTTCCTTCAATTGTATTGTTGGTAGTGTAATGAAAATAAGCTGAATCAGCAGGTATTTCAAACCCGCGGGGGATATAAGTATACCCCTTATCTTTTGAAGAAGCCACTACATTTACATGTCCGAAAAGTTTGGCTTCTTTTATGGGCTTGGTACCCCAAACGCCACCATCAAGATAAGCGGCTGTTTCATTATCGTTCAGCAGGTTCATCGGCACCTGGAAGAACTGCGTGGTAGCGCCGCCGTGTAAAAACAAAACTTCATGATCGCTGTCGAGCTGCATTAATTCTTTTACCAGCGCTCTGGCTTCATCCAGCACTGCCTGGAAAAGCGGGGTGCGATGCCCGATTTCGAGAATGGAGAGACCGGTATTGTTAAAATCAAGAATAGCCTGGCTGGCCTGCTCAAACACCTGCCGGGGTAAAATACTGGGTCCGGCATTAAAGTTGTGTATCATTGCGTACAATTGAAAAATTGAAAAACCCAATTCATATTGGACTTTGCATTCGTTGAGGGCGCCAAATATACGTCAATTCCCGCAAGTTCTGCCCTTTGATTCAGCGGTTTTCCATAAGCGGTCTAATGCTTCAAAATCCTTTTTGTCCGTTTCTGAAAACCCGGTATCTGCCTGTGGCTGCAATTCCGGCTGTCCGGCACTGATCCATGCGGTATACCAGAATGAGGCCACTGCAAAAACAGACTGCCGCATCCGGCGTTCCACCATGCCCTGCAGGCGCCGGTTGTAAGCAATGGTAAAGGCAGACGAATACTGCCGGATAATGGTGCCGTTTCTTTCTTCAAAGGCATATTTGAGATCGGATGAAAATTCCTGAGTCAGCACTTTTTCAACATATAAAACGGTATCTGCCGCAGCCGCACTCTCCAGCACCCGTTGCCACATGAACTGCTGGGGATTGGAAAGGTATTGCGCCTTGCCGATGAAATAATCAAATTCTCTCTGTGCCAGTAATTCGGGGATCCGGCTTTCCCAGAAGCCATGAATGCCCTGCTGCCCGGTTTGCTGTCCATTATAATTGCTGTGGGCGTGCAATGGCACATGGGCATCGGCGATATAATGCCCTATTTCGGCGGAAAGCTTAAGTATGGCGCTTTGGTTTTTTTCTTTAAAGGCTTTGGTAAGTCGTTGCAGCATAATGTTAACCCACCAGGGAACGATGCCATGCGCCATGAGGCTATCCTCACCGTATTTTTCCACGGCCTGGTACCAGGTGCGGGGCAAATCGTTAAAAGGATATGTTCCATAACGGTTCAGGTCAATAAAGTGACGGGGACCTTCCGCGGTAACCATATATCTTCTCTTGTCGGGATCAACCGCATGCTCTGTTATAAAATCAATATTGGGTTTGTAAAACACCATCATGGCCGGCGGCAGCAGGAATACTGCATGATGATTGATTTCTTTATGGGCATAAAAGCCCCAGCAAAAGGCATGCTGATAAATAATAGCTGAACAGGCCAGCAATAATAATTTTTGGTGCATAATGGTTAGCGGTTAGGTGAAAGAATGAAATAGCTGAGTATAGTAAATATACAATGAAAAACAATGAAACTATGCTGCCTGCCTCTTGAATGTGAAAAACAAGTAAAATCGTATTTGTGGAAATTTGCCCTGACTAATGAAATGTTAATTACCCGGGGGAAGTCATCTTTAATATCTCTTGTACTATCTCCACCATTATCAGCGCTATTCCAAAATTGATGAGCGTTCCTAATAGTATACCGGATTAGCTTTGATCTCTTCTTTCCGTACAAATTCTTTGGGCTGGTTCTTGTGCAATACTTTTTTTCAACTTCGGAATTCCTTTACGTATCAGAACAGTAGAAATAATCAGCGATAACAGGAATGTAATAATTATTAAACCATATTTGAGTAAAGTATCAATCGTTATACATTGATTTGGTTAAAATAATCCTTATTTCATATACTTGCCGCTAAAATTAAATTTACTGTGTTTTGAGCGTTTATAATGTATACCGCCTTACTTCGTTGTATTGCATCCCATACCGATTGAGGATATTTGCTTAACTGATTTGCAATCTCTTTTTGAGTAAGCCCCGCACTCAGTAAATTAAATACCTTTCGCTGGTATTCGCTCATGTCATTGATCAATGCATTACTGATTTCACAAAGAGAATCAAGGCTTTTATCCAGGATTGTATTGCCCAGTTGCCATGAAGCATAATTATTGCCTGCTTTCAATTGAGTAATCGCCATACTGGCTTTTTTAAAAATCATACCCCCAATTTTTCGGATATCTTCAGATTCCATTGAAATTTTACCCTTTACTGCCGCGAAGCGAATAGCGGTAAGGGGGTAAAAGGCGTTTTGAATTACTTTAATAAGGTTTCCGCTTCATTTTATCGAAATTGATTTGACACTTTCACCGGAAGCTGCGAAAATTAAAGCCAGCCATAAATTGTCTTTTGCCGATGCTTTCGCTGCAGCGCTAACCATTCAAAAAAATGGAACATTGGTAACAGGCGATGACGAATTTGAGACTTTAAAAGGGTTGCCGGGGTTTAAGATGAAACGTATTTTTTGAAAAGTAAATGATCATAAAGAGAACCGGAGGGTGGTTAGAAGCAACAGGTGCTGCTCACGGGCTGCCGGATGGGAGCGGAAAGCCCGGTGAGGGTTTGAGCATAGGGAACTGCGCCGGACTTGAAGCGTACAGCCGGAGCAGCAGTTGATAACGGCGCTACTGTTTACAGCCCCAAATTCCTTTTTGATATATCCTGACGCACTTGCGATTTAAAATTTTTGCTCCGGGCTCCCGCCTGAAAAATTATTAGAGTTCTTTAGCGGTTCTGGCCGCCGTTTCTTCATCAATGCTTGTTACGCCACCCGATATTGCAAACTTCATTGCGTTGGCAGAGCTCACATCGGTTAAAAGCCGCACCCTGTCTCTTTTTACAAAATAAAGATGCCCTGCAAAAGCATAGGATTGGGGAACATACACGGCTACAAATTCATTCAGTCCGAATTCCTGCACCTCCTGCTGGGTTATAAAGCCTATTTGCCATACATCTGCCGCTGCAACGGATACCAGGATCGCTTTATCGAATTTTCTTTTATTACCGGCAAATGCCTCAAAGAAATCTTTCAGCGTGGTATAAATTATTTTTATACCCGGTGTTTTTTGCAGTATGCTGTCAAACAATTCCACCAGTTTCCCTACTACAAAGGAAGAGGATACGTAGCCTACTGTAAAAATGATGAGCAGCGCTACTATAAATCCCATACCCGGCAGGTAGTATGTAGAAAACTCCGGGATTATGCTTTCAAAAATATCAGGCAGGATCCTGTCTACAAAATAAAATAATGAAGTTAATGCCCAGATTGTTATAACAATGGGCGCAAGAATGATCAATCCCTGTAAAAAGATCCGTAATAAGTTCTTTAACCAGTTTTTAGTAGCCATCAGATATGTTTTATAAATGTAAAATTAATCCAACCGTATGATTATTGGTGAACCCCGCTTACAGGGTTCCTGTGCCACAGATCATGCTCATTGGTTTTGCGGGATCCGGCAGGTTATCGTGTATTTACCGTTCATCAAAAAAAGATATAAAAAAACGCAGGAAACTTTGGTAACAAAAAAAGTTTCCATAGTTTTGCTCCCGATTTTGAAGTTATGGAGATACAGGAAAGAATAGCGCAGAAGGCGCATGATTTGTTTTTGAGATACGGAATACGCAGCATAAGCATGGACGAGATCGCGTCTCAACTGGGCATCAGCAAAAAAACCATTTACCAGTTTTATGCCGATAAGGATGCCCTGGTGGACAGTGCGATAGATATAGTGATCAGTACCAATACCACGGAATGCTGCGTTCACAGGGAAGAAAGTGAGAACCCTGTTCATGAAATCCTGGTGGCTACAGATATGGTGCAGGAAATGCTGAAGACGATGAATCCCACGATCATGTACGACCTGCAGAAATATCACCCGGTTGCATATAAGAAGATTGCCGACCATAAGAATGAATTTTTATATAAGCTGATAAAGGGAAACCTGGAACAGGGTATAGCAGCGCAGTTGTACCGTCCCGAAATCAGTATTGAGATCTTATCGCGATTCAGGTTGGCTTCAGTATTTATGATGTTCAGCCCCGATCTTTATCCCCTTGGTAAATACAATCTGGGCGCAGTAATAGAAGAAGTGACGATCCACTTTTTATATGGGATCACTACTGCCAGAGGTCAAAAACTCGTTCAGAAATATCTTTTGAAACGTCAAAAAAATCACTAACAAAACAGTCATAAAATTTACAGCCATCACTATAAATTTTTTATAGCGCTATATCTGACCAAACTAAAAAATAAACAGATGAAAGAATGGAAACCGGCAAAGTGGGTATTAATGATTTTTGTGGCGATATCTTCAACAGGCATACAGGCACAGCAGGCACAATCGCAGCAAGTGCATGCTTTTTCACTGCAGCAGGCGCTGGACTATGCCAAACAGAACAATACCGAGGTAAAAAATGCTTTGCTGGATATCCGGATCCAGCAGCAAACCAACAGGGAAGTTACCGGTATGGCATACCCGCAGATCAGCGCGAGCGGATCGCTGGCATATAATGCGAAGCTCCCGGTAAGCCTTGTACCGGCAGAATTTTTTGGAGGGCAACCGGGTACATTTGAGAAATTGGCATTTGGTGTAAAATGGGGAGCTACAGGCGGAGTATCATTGAACCAGATATTGTTTGACGGGCAGGTGTTCGTGGGGTTGCAGGCAAGAGAAACCCTGATCAAATTCCAGGAAAAGAAAGCCGAAATAACGGAAGAGTCCATACGGGCCAATATATATAAAATATATTACCAACTGGTAGCAAGCAAAACACAGATAGAGCTGCTGGATGCTAATATAGAGCTGCTCAACAAGCTACAGCACGATACCCGGATAATGCATGAAAATGGCTTTGCCGAAAAGCTGGATCTCGACAAGCTGTCGGTTCAGCTGGCCAACCTGCAAACGGAAAAAACAAGCGCATTGAACCAGGTGCAGAATGGTTACCTGGGGCTGAAGGTTTTAATGGGTATGCCTGTTAAAGATTCACTGGCGCTCACGGATTCCCTGAGTGATGAACAGATAAAAAACGGTATCCTCGAATTGAGTGATTTCAGTTATACGCAACGCAAAGACTACCAGTATGCCGAGCTTGGCGTGGCCCTGGGAGAGTATGATGTGCGCAGGTATAAATTGGCCAAACTTCCTACCTTATCGCTGAATGGATATTATAATAAGAACGCCCAGCGCAATAAGTTTGATTTTTTGCAAAAAGGCGACTGGTTCGATATTTCTGCCTTTACACTCCAACTGAATATTCCCATATTCACAGGTATGGCGGCCAATGCACGCATAGCCAAAGCCAAACTTACGCTGGAGCAAACGGTTAATCAACGCGAAGCGTTGAAGATCAATATTGACAATGAAATTGAAACTGCACGGAACAACTTTAACACGGCTGTTTCCACCATGGATTATCAGAAGAAAAATATGGAGCTGGCGGAAACGGTGTTCCGGCAAACCCGGAAAAAATTTGAGGTGGGTACGGGTTCCAATACAGAGATCACGCAGGCGCAAACCGATATGAAAGCGGCGCAAACCAACTATATCAATGCTTTATACAATGCCATCATAGCAAGGATTGATTATATAAAAGCAACGGGAAGATTATAATTTTTAAATACAACCATTGAATGATTTATAAAACCAGGTATATGCAAAACGTTTTAAAAACAGCTTCGGCAATAGCAGCTTTGGTATTGCTGGCAGCGTGTGGCGGAACAACTACGAAAGTTGAAAAAGGAACGGACAAAATTGTTGCTCAGAAAAAAGCGCAGTTAGATAAAATGAAGGAAGATCAAAAAGCACTGAGCGATAAAATTGTAGCTCTTGAGGAAGAGATCATAACACTCGATCCTTCGCAGAAAAAGGAGAATGCGAAGCTGGTGGCAATTGCACCGCTTGAAACCGGCAGCTTTACACATTACATTGATCTGCAGGGACGCCTGGATGCCACCAATATCGCTTATGTGGCGCCACGCGGACAGGGTGGACTGGTAAAAGCCATATACATTAAACAGGGCGATTATGTAAAGAAGGGCCAACTGCTTCTAAAGCTCGATGATGCCATGGCACAGAAGCAGATTGACCAGTTGAACACGCAACTGGCCTACGCCAGCGACATTTTGAAACGCCAGCAGAACCTGTGGGAAGAGAGCATAGGAACTGAAGTGCAGCTATTGAGCGCAAAGAACAACGTAGAATCCATTGAAAAGCAAATTGCCACTGCAAAAGAGCAATCCTCCTTTTCAAGTGTATACGCCGAAATGTCGGGCGTGGCAGAAACGGTAAATATAAAAGTGGGAGAGTTTTTCCAGGGAGGTCCGCAGATACGCATTGTTAATACCAACGACCTGAAAATTGTGGCACAGGTACCTGAAAATTATTTAGATCGAGTGGGCGTGGGGAGTAAGGTGCTGGTTAATTTTCCTGACCTGGGAAATAAAACCTTTGCTACAAAAGTATCGGTAGCAGGTAAGCTGATTGATCCCAATAGCCGCTCATTTTATATTGAAGCCAAAATGCCTGTTGAGAAATCGCTTCGTCCAAACCAGATCGCCCTGGTCAGGATCCAGGATTATACGGCTAAGGATGTGATCACCATTCCCGTAAACACCCTGCAAAATGATGATAAGGGGAAATTTGTAATGGTGGCGGTAAAAGAGAGCAACAAATGGATCGCACACAAAAAGCCTGTTGAGATAGGACAATTGTATGGCGATAAGGTAGAGGTGAAGTCTGGTTTGAAAGCAGGAGAGCAGATCGTAACCGATGGTTTCCAGGGATTGTACGAAGGACAGCCGCTTACAACAAGCACGATGTAGAGGAAGTGAGAAATGGTGAGTAGTAAGTAGTAAGTAGTAAGTAGTGAGTAGTGAGTAGTAAGTAGTGAGTGGTAAGTGGTGAGTAGTGAGTAGTGAGTGGTGAGTGGTGAGTAGTGAGTGTGAAAAGTGAGAGGTGAGCGTTGTGAATATTATGCAGGAAGAGAACCCTTGCCGGAGGTCCTCCTGTCTATTGTGCATGAAAAATAAATTTTACAGGCTGATTTTTATAATGCCAAAATTTTCCTTCCTGGTTTATTGGCCTTGCATCATCAGCACAGACAATCTTTTGTGGATATACAACACTAATCAATATGAGTGCTTTAGAAAATCTGACAGCCAAGTTTAAAGAGTTCAGGCCTACAACCTGGAGCATAAAGAACAGGACTTCCATTTATCTGCTGATGTTATTTATCAGCGCCATTGGCGTATACGAGTTCGTTACTTTACCCAAGGAGCAGTTTCCTGATATTGTAATTCCAACAGTATATATTCAAACGGTATATGTAGGCAATTCGCCCCGCGATATCGAAAACCTGGTTACCCAGCCCATTGAAAAGCAGATCAAGGGCATTACAGGAGTAAAGATCCAGAAAACCACCAGTACTTCTGTTCAGGATTTTTCCGCTATCGTTGTGGAGTTTAATACCGATGTGGATATTGATGTGGCTGTACAAAAAGTGAAAGACGCGGTAGATAAAGCCAAAACAGATCTTCCTACGGATCTTACCGAGGAGCCTTCTGTAATGGAAGTGAGCTTGTCGGAAATCCCGATCATGTATGTAAACATGAGCGGCGACTATGATGAAATGAGGCTGAAGAAGTACGCCGACGATCTGCAGGATAAGCTGGAAGAACTTTCGCAAATTACCCGTGTTGATATTGTAGGTGCTCCCGAAAGAGAGTTCCAGATCAATGTAGACAATTACAGGATGCGCAGTGCCAATATTACGTTTGACGATATTGCCAATGCCGTAGCGCGTGAAAACATGGACATTTCCGGCGGTTTGCTGGAAGTGGGCAATATGAAACGGACCCTGCAATTAAAAGGACAGTTCCGTTCTGCAGCAGATATTGAAAAAGTAGTCGTAAGAAGTCCTACCGGCGGTTCCATTTATTTAAAAGATATTGCTGTTATCAAAGACACTACCAAAGAAAGAGAAAGCTATGCACGGCTGGATGGGAAAAATGTAATTACACTCAATATTGTTAAACGTTCGGGTGAAAATCTTATTGAAACGGCCGATGCGGTAAAGCTGGCCGTAAAGGAAATGCAGGACAACGAATTTCCCAAAGATCTTAACATCGTTGTTACGGGCGATCAAAGTAAAAACGCCCGGCATTCGTTCAATGAACTGGTAAATTCGATCGTTATCGGTTTTATTCTCGTGCTGATCATCCTCATGTTTTTTATGGGGGTTACCA
>NZ_DAOMOZ010000096.1:0-17231 GCF_035444585.1 Agriterribacter sp. | reverse complement strand
ACTTTGCCTCATAATAAGTGACTGTTTTTTGTCAACCTATTTTAGGCATGCACATCTTGTTATTTGGTTCTTGTTATTTGGTTCTTGGCACTTATACCTATTCTGCATTATTTTTCAAAACAATCACTCCATCTCTTTTGCAGGTCAGTTCAATATATCCTTTGACCGCCCTGCCTGTTGTTATACCTTTAACCGATGCAATCTTCCATTGTTCGAAAGGAAGCTTCAGCCTGGTCTTTCCCCCTTTTTCGGCAACAATTTTTACTTCCCTTACTTTTCCGTTCTCTTTTTTTGCATTTATCAGAAAAGCACCTTCGGCCCTTAATTGTTGAAAAGAAACATCTTCCCAGTCTTCCGGAATGGCAGGCATAATTTCTATAAAGCCCGCATAACTCTGCAATAACATTTCCTGCAGCCCTGAGGCAAAAGCAAAATTTCCTTCCAGTGTAAACGGACGATAAGTAAATTTGGAATAACCGGATTTTGTCTGATCTCCGTTAACATGAAAGCTGTTGGGAAGACAAAATGCTTTAGCGAAGATTTGTAATGCTTTTGCAGCGCCTTCCCCGTCTTTGGCTCTTGCCATGATATTACCCAGCCACGAATACGAGTATCCGCACCAGTAATCCGGTCCTGTCTTTTCAAGCAGTGCTATGGTATTTTTAATAACAGATCGTGCTTTTTCGCCATCCTCCCATTTAATTAAGCCTAAAGGATGAATGGCCATAAGATGCGAAAAATGCCGGTGCGACTGGTTGTAGGGCAGGGAAGGAGCAAACATCAGCTCATCATTGGCGGTAATGGAATACGCTCCGAATTCAGAGAGTATTTTTTCCCAGCGGGTAGCTTCCCCTGCCAGTTTTAAAGCGCGTGCCATCTCTGCTGCGGCAGTAAAGCTGAATTTCATCAGGGCGAGATCGTAGTTGGTATTTTGATGAAACCATGCATCTATGCGGTTATCGTTTATTTCGGGGCTGGAGCTGAGCGGCAGCTTTCTTAACCCTTTTTTATCTTTAACTGTTATATTTTCCAGAAATGTGCAGGTTTCTTTCAGCCAGGGGTATGCGCGGTTTTTGAGAAATAACTTATCCGCACTATACTTCCATTGCAGGTAATAATGGTGCCCCAGCCAGGAAGATACGGTTGGTGAAAGCGAATACTGTGTCCAGCCGCCCATCTCTGTTCCGTCTAAGGTAGTTACCCCGGGGACAGCTAACCCCTCCTTGCCGAAAAATAATTTCGTGTAGCGCTTATAGTTAGCCTTGTTTTCATCAAGATGGTCTAAATACCCTAATGCTTCCTCCAGGTGATTGCTGCTGTAAGCGGGCCAGTAGCTCAATTGTGTATTGAGATCGTGATGAAAATCTCCTTTCCACGGTGGTATCCTTCCGTTATCCGCTGTCCACACTGCCTGTAAGGAAACAGGCGGCGCTCCCCTTCTTGCCGCGGAGCCGAATTTGTATTGCTCAAGATACCATTGCTTTTCCAGCAGGCTGTCGGGTACATGAATGGCAGACTTGCTCCAAAAGTTTTTCCACCAGTTGAGGTGGCTTGCGTATTCCTGCGTCATTCCTTTTTGTATGGTATTGTTAACCACAACCGATGCTGCAGGGTTTATTTTTTTGCCGGGATATTGTGCCGATACGCTCCACACGCCTTCAATAGCAGCGGAATTTATTTTTTTCCATTGCACGCTTATTTCATAGGTAAAGCCGCCCCATCCTTCCTGTTTGTAAGTAATGCTGTTACCCTGTTGTTGTATTTTGCCTTGCTTGTATCCCAACCTTGCAAGGTCGTCACCCACCAAAGAATTTACTTCCCCGCCTTCTTTTATCTCCGACTGGTAGGGTGGTGCGATGAGCTGCGGTATAAAATCACCTGAAAAATTTTCAAACCTGAACCATCCAACAGGCTCTGTGGCATGCACAAATGTTTTTAACAGCATCCCATTTTCCCATTGCACTTCGCATAATGCGTTCGCCAGTATCAACCGTACAGATTTTATTTTGGCATCAGCGGGTATAT
The DNA here is from genome assembly GCF_035444585.1 of Agriterribacter sp. Classification (GTDB taxonomy): domain Bacteria; phylum Bacteroidota; class Bacteroidia; order Chitinophagales; family Chitinophagaceae; genus Agriterribacter. The sequence goes on along the minus strand of NZ_DAOMOZ010000096.1, from coordinate 15,206 downwards.
TGAACTCCAGTGCACCTGCAGGTATTTTAGAAGGAGCAGGCTCTCTGTCGTAAGGGGCATCAAAATATTCCTGAACCGGCTTGTAATCTTTTTTGTTTACCTGCGCTTCTATCCACTGGTAGCTGAACTCCTTTCTGTGCAAACCTTTCAGCGGACGCAGGTCCCATATATCAGAGCGGTCTAATGAAAAGCGCAGATGGTTCTCTTTCTGCCATATTAAAGCGCCAACGGTTGCATTACCTAACGGGATGGCTTCGTCCCAAACGGTAGCAAGCTGTTTGAAATGCAGATCGTGTGGCGGTGCCGGCTGCGCCAAAAGCAATACAGGCAGCAGCAAGCCAATGCAGGGAACTATTTTATTCATCCCGGAAATTAATGATTTTATGTACCCGAATGGTAAATTGTTAGATTACTTAAGCTTTAGGGTAATTTTTTATAGCGGGTGAACCTGCCGGTAATAAAAAACGCCCTGGAAAAATAGCCGGAATACGGGGAATGCACCTTCACTATTATGATGCAGGATACGCGTTTGATGCGTTTCGTAAAAAACAACAATCGTTTTTGATGCGTATTTATAGCGTTGAAAGCATTGCTATTTTTTTTGCCCCAGTTCTTTAATAAAGCGGAAATGAGAATATACGGCCTGCCCGATGGTAGGAATACTATTATAGGGCAAATTGAAAACTCTGCATTTTTCTTCAACGATTTTACTTAAAGCGGGGTAATGCACGTGACTGATGCGGGGAAACAGGTGATGTTCAATCTGGTAATTTAATCCTCCCGCAAACCATGAAATGATTTTATTGCCGGGTGAAAAATTTGCCGTGGTTTTTACCTGGTGTACCGCCCATTCATTTTCTATCATTTTGGTTTCATCAAGACCTGTCGCTTCAAATTCCGTTTCTTCTACCACATGCGCCAGCTGGAATACGATAGCCAGCACAAAACCAAGCCCAATATGCATGCTCAGGAAAAATACCAGCCAGCCCTGCCAGCCCATCAAAAGAACCGGTAGAACAATATAAAACACTACATACATGGCTTTACTGAACCAAAAAACAAAGTGATCATTGCCCGACATTTTGCTTAGTACCGTTGTGTTTACCCGCCGTTTAAAATATTTTTCAAAATCCTGGAAAAGTATCCATAACAATGAGCTTACTGCGTATAAGAATGGCGTGTAGAGATGCTGGATCTTGTGCATGGGCTTCCATACCTGTGTTCTGCACATGCGTATAAAAGGGCTTTTGGCAATATCATCATCAACGCCATCCACATTGGTATAAGTGTGATGGATAATATTATGCTTTTGTTTCCATATGAAATTATTACCGCCAAGAGCATTTATGGAAAGTCCCAGTGTATTGTTTACCCATTTTTTGCTGGAATAGCTTCCATGATTGGCATCATGCATTACATTAAATCCTATGCAGGCCATTAAAAATCCTAATGACCCTCCCATAACAATAGTGAGCGCTACCGGCATGGAAACAAATAGAAGAACGATATATATAGCAACGGCTGCAGGTATAAGGGTGAGTGTTTTAGTATACAGCAGCCAGTTGCCTGTTTTTCTTACATTTCTTTGTATAAAATAATCATCTACTGATGCTTTAAGCGACGAAAAGAAGACGGCATTTTTGTTGTTGAATAATACTTTGGACATTAATTTGAATTGTGTTTTTGTTCACGCTAATCGTATGAAGATAAGGTAAATATGTACAGAACAGGCAGACGTCTTGCCAATCTTGTCACAATGTTAACCTCCGGGATGCGAAGCGGGTCAAAGCGAAACAGGCAAAGTCAGGAAAACCGGGCTGATCATCTTCCGGGAAATTCAGTCCTGTTGCAGGAGTATTTCCTTGTAACATGAGCCCTGCAACCTGCAACTTTCTCACCTCTCACCTTCATTTCTCCACCAACTGGTCCGGTATCCGGTAAGCGGCAATACCACTTATCAATGCATTTCCTTTGGTATCCTCAATTACAATATCAACAGAGGTTACGGCTGTAGCATCAAAAGTAAGTAAGCGTTTATGACCGATGGTTGTGCCGTTAATGGTTTTAACGGTTTCACCTTCCTTCTTCAACAGGCATTTGAACTGCTTAATGCTTTGACCCAAAGCAATGTATTCTTTCAGCAAAATACAATTGATCGTTTCTTCCCTGCCCGGATCAATGGTAATGATGTTCTTATCACCACCGGTAATTATATAATCCTTATTAAAACCATTATCGAAGTGGATTGTAACAAGCTCGCCGGCCGGATTTGTGTAACGGACACCTATATTTTTAAAAAGATTGTCGTCGAAGCTTTCGTCGCGGTATTTTTTAAATCCTGCCAGAGCGGCGGAATCGTTGGGATGTATGAGCCCTCTTCTGTCGGGCGGAACATTCAATAAAAAGGATGAGCCGCGTCCAACCGATTTCAGGTACAGATCAAACAACTGCTCAGGCGTTTTTACTTTATCATCTTCTTTGGCATGATAAAACCATCCCGGCCGGATGCTCACATCACATTCTGCGGGGATCCAGTTTTTGCCATTTACATTGCCCTGGTTTAATGTATCCTGTGGCGGAGCGCCTGCACCTCTTGTAAACCCGGCTGTATCCAGCAGGTTCCAGTTGGTTTTACCGGCAATACCTCTTTCATTGCCTACCCACCGGATGTCGGGGCCGATATCACTGAACACCACTGCATCAGGCGCCAGTTTTTTGATCTCTTTTTCAAAACGGTTAAAATCGTATACCTGCTTTTTGCCGTTGGGGCCTTCTCCGTTGGCACCATCCCACCAAAACTCAAACAACGGACCATACTGGGTTGTTACTTCCGTCATTGTATTTACATATACATCATTGTATTCGGGCGTACCATATTGCGGGTGGTTGCGGTCCCATGGCGAAAGATAAATGCCAAACAGCAACCCGTTGGCTTTACAGGCTTCAGATAAGGCCTTTACCACATCACCCTTCCCGTTCTCCCATTTGCTTTCCCGTACGGTATGTTTTGAATATTCGCTCGGCCACAGGCAAAAACCGTCGTGATGCTTGGCGGTAAGAATAATACCTTTGGCGCCGGATTGTTTGGCGATGGAGGCCCATTGGTTGCAATCAAGCGCAGTGGGATTAAATACATCGGCAGGTTCATCGCCTTGTCCCCATTCTTTATCGGTGAAAGTATTGGGGCCGAAATGGATGAACCAGTAAAATTCAAGATCATGCCAGGCAAGCTGTTGAGCATTAGGGACCGGGCCAATGGCTTCCGGGGCTTTTTCATGCTGTGGCGTTGTATTACACGACATGCCAAAAGAGGCGAACATTGAGGCAATTAAAAAGATCCTTTTCATGTTTGGGTATTCAGGTAAATATTGATGATTATTATTTCTGCCAGGCAGATCTGAGCCTATGGATTTCCATGTTTTCCACTTTCACATTCCCGCCTTCGCAGAAAAATTCCAGTCCATTGAAAGTGTACACAGGGATAAAGCAGCTTGATAGCGATATTTTGCCGCCATTGACAAACACTTCTAATGAAGCCCTGTCTGCCAGTATACGCAATTCTATCTTCCCGTTCAGGGGTTCAAGATCAACGGTCTTTCCCAGAACGCTCAGCTTCTTGTTTACCGCATCATAACGCACAGGAGTGCCGCTTGTTTCGTAGCTGCCTTTACGGATAGCAAAGCCAAATGATCCTGCGGTGCCCGGTTCTATTACGGCATGTATATCCAGGGCATCCCCTTTAACGGCAGATAATATGTTGGAGCCGGGCTGCACCATCCGGTTTTTGATAACAAATTTTTCACCGTAAATATTTCCTATTTCCGCAACGGGATTCCTGCAAACACGCAGTCCTTCGGGAAATCTTTTTAAAGTAAGCACGCAGGGGAAAGCCATCTGCTGGTTGAACGGAGCGTCGGGATAAGTGCCACCGTTCATCCATCCTATTTGTATACGCCTCCCGTCTGCCGCGGGAATATCGCTATACGATTGCGCGGCGTAAAAGTTATTGCCCAGGTCCATCTTTATCTTTTCCGTTTCGGGTGTAAAGGTGCTGCCATCAAAGCTGCCAACAAAATAGCCGCCGTCTGCGCCATGCAGTACCCATTTTTTTTCTGCAGGGTTACCGTCAACGGCTAATTCGAACAGGTCGGGGCATTCATACATTCCCTTAATGAAGCTTTTTTGTTCCCATTGCAGCAAGTTGGCAGAATTGTATATGGCAATGCCTCTTTCCTGCTGGTCTTTATCGGGCCCAATGTACAAAACCATCACCCATTTTTGGGCGGGCTCATACCAGAAAACCTTAGGGTCGCGTTCATCCATCGTTCCGTTGTTCATAACCGGTATCACCGGGTTGGGATAGGCCTGCCAGGTTTTGCCGGCATCGTTGCTGTATACGAGCCGCTGGCCGCAATGCATTGCGGTGTAGATAAGAACGATCGTTTTTTCATTGCCTTTTTGCAATCCTGCAGTATTGTTCCAGTCTACCACTGCGCTTCCCGAAAACGCCGGGCATTTATAGTTACCGGGCGTACCTTCTAAGGGATAAATGGCCAATGGCCGGTGTTTCCAGTGCAGCAGGTCGCTGCTTACGGCATGTCCCCAGTGCATATTACCCCAGCCCTTGCCATAGGGATTGTGCTGGTAAAAAAGGTGGTATTCACCTTTATAATATACCAGCCCGTTCGGGTCGTTCAGCCAGTTTTTTTCTGCCGTGAAATGAAATTGGGGGCGGTAGGGTTCATTGTAATAAGAACCGGTTTTTTGGGCGAAGCCCGTAATGCCCGAAAATGTTGCCGCAACGGCAAAAAGAAATAACAATGAATAACGCATATACCTCCTCCGGTGATATTTAAGAATATGAATATTGAATACAGATGAAAGATAAGGCTATTTCCTTTTCTGTTAACAGGTCTGCCGCGTTTTTATCGGGGTTACGGGTAATCCGGCGGTTATTCATTCAATAACTGCTTCGCCTGCTGTATCATTTCTTCTGCAGGAACCGTTTTCAGTTTTTCAATGGCGAATTGCTGCAAAACTTTGTCTAATTTCTTTAATGAGGCTGCATCGCCTTTTGCTGTAAAAGCTTTTTGAAGCAGCTTTATCTTTTCAAAGTCCTGGATGCCTTCAACCAGCTTTTCAAAACGGATAGAAGTTCGCGGTCCGGGGTACACCTGATAAGTATCGCCTGCAGGCCAGCTCCGGAAGCGCGAATCCCTGAGGGGGTCTGCTACCCAGCTGTTGTAGGCCCAACGCAGGTAGCCGGTAAAACCTTTAGCGGCGGCATACCAGCCAATCCACACATGTTCGGCAGGAGGAGAGAAGGTAAAACCGTTGGGATAAGGCTCAACGCAGCAGGTGTAATAAGTGCTGGGCTTGCCTTCGGCTATGCGTTCTTTAAGTAGGGCTTCATCAAATTGCAGGTTAGACGCCAGGCAATAATCAAATATGTCTTTTTCTATTTCGGGGTGATAATTACCCGCAAGCGCTATCTTCCAGCCGGCATCAATGCTTTTAAGCAGTTCGATCACTACCTGCATGTCTTTCACGGGGCGTTCATCCATGGCAATGCTGGTAATATCAAACCAGCCTTTGTTTTTTAAATGTTGGGTAAAATCCTTCAGCATGCCTGTCCAGTGCGCGGTATATTCCGCCGAGCCGATAGGTGCTTTGAGCGTGGTGTCCTTTCCGGCTGCTTCATCAAAATAACGGAACGACAAAGCCCATGGCACCATCGTATAACAATTGATACGTTTGTTGATACCACAGCTCATCACAAAGGAAATGTATTGATCAAACAGGCTGTAATCGTATGTCCACGATCCGTCCTTATGTTTTGTCCATTTGATCAGTCCCGGGAAATCATCATAGGTCTGGTGTCCCCATGGCTCGTCCATGATGCTTGCCGTGATGTTTTTTTGTCCTGCGCCGGCCAATAATGTGTAATAAGGTCTCATCAGCTCAAAATGTTCATCGCTCCACAATGGCACACCATGTACCCTGGCGATAGCGGCAGGATGTTGCCAGAGGTCAAGATCGAATGTCCATTCAGCGGGTGGTGGCAATATGCGTCCAATTACTTTAATGGTATAGTGTGAGGTGTAGGTTTTGTCTGCCTTTACAGAGATGCTTCCCTTGTAATTGCCGGCCGCCGCTTCCCGGGGGATTTTAACGCTCAGCCATATGGGTTGAACATTGTTGGCTTTAACGGGGATCGCCTGAATAATGTCTATGGCGTCTGCTGCCAGCGATGAATCAAAATCTGCGGGTTTACGGTAGCCGCAGCCCCCGGCAAACTCGTCTGTTATTACATAACGAACGAACCCGGCGTTGATATTTGGAGATGGGATGGACTGACTTTTTTCATTTACCAGCGGGCTAAGTGTATACGTTACTGCCGTAATGGGTTGGTTTGTCCATACCAGCAGTTGCGTGTGCACTTTTTCTCCCTTCCATGCTGTAGCGCTCCAGTTCTCCTGAGTTTTTTTAAGTGGTACTTTTTCTTTGTCATAACGCCTGTTGCTGCTGGCGAAGCTTACCATAACAGGTTGCCGGAGTGTTTTCCATTCCCCAGCGGTCCCGGTAACCGGTATTACAGCTTCGGAAAAATAATTATTGCCTTCGGTGCTGTAACTCAGATCCTGCGCAAAGAGTATTGTAAATAGCATGACACAGGGCGCGAGCAGTATCATTCTTTTCATGACGGAAGATTTTGACATGGTTAAAGCTAAGGTAATATAGGGAAAAGAAAGCGGGCAAACGATTGCATGAATTGCGAGGGGTCAGGTATGAGGTTTCAGGTATCAGGGTGCAGGGTGCAGGGTGCATGTTTCAGGTTCAAGGTTCAACGTGAGCGATGAATTTCGCTCCGGATTTTGGAAGTTTATGGTTTTTGGTTTTTTGTTTATCGTTGTATTTCCCGAATTTCGGATTTTAATATTTGGATTTGAGATTTTTTGTTTCTTGTCTTAGACCTTAGGCCTTACACCTCATACCTCACACCCATTTGTTTTGATACCCGGGAATATGCTGTTATCTTAGCTCTACTTATGGAGAAGAAGGTACCTACGATAAAAGAAATTGCAAAGAAGCTCAATATTTCTGTTTCAACCGTTTCAAGGGCATTGCACAATCATCCCAGCATAGGGCTGCGTACCAAAATGCAGGTACAAAAACTGGCAGCGGAAATGAATTATGAGCCCAATCAAACGGCCATCCAGTTTAAGCAGGGAAAAACATTTACGCTCGGACTTATTCTTCCCAATCTCCGCGAAGAATTCTTTTCAACCGCAATAAGCGGGGTAGAAGATACAGCTTTTAAAAATAATTATAATGTGCTGATCGGGCAATCGCACGATGAGCTGCAGAGGGAACAGCGGATCGTTGAAACCATGCGTAAGCACAGGGTGGATGGAGTGCTGGCATCAATCTCCAAACAAACCAAAAGCATTGAACATTTTGAACAATTGGACAAATACAATATACCCGTGGTTTTTTTCGACAGGGTACCCGATGTACCCAATATCCATTCGGTATGGTGCAGCTTGTATTACAGCACCATTGAGGCAGTGGAATTTTTGTTTCGCAAAGGGCATCAAAAGGTAGGCTATATACAGGGACCTTTATCTTTAAATATTAAAAATGAAAGATTGGAGGGATACTGTGCTGCTCATAAAAATAAAAAGATCCCCGTGCAGGAATCTTTGATCGCAACAACTGATCTTTCCAGAGAAGGCACAGAGCAGGCAATAGAAAAATTATTGGCACTCAAAAACAAGCCCACTGCCATACTTGCTTTTAATGATAATGTGGCCCTGGATACCATTCAGTATGTAAGAAGTAAAAAACTGAAGATCAATAAAGATATCAGTGTGGTGAGCTATGCCAATTGGCCCATCACCAGTTACCTTGATTTTCCTCCTATTGCTTCGGTAGAACAATTTCCATATGAGCAGGGCAGCAGGGCAACAGAGTTGTTGTTCAAGCTGCTTAATACCAAAGCGTCTGAAGGCAGGTTGCCTTATGAAAACATTGTGCTGAAAAGCGAGCTGATCGTACGTTGATTTTTTTCTTCAGGTGCTCATTCTTTACCATTGTTCCCGGAATTGTATAAATTCTTTCCATAATCCTGTAACAAGGCTGCTGTATAATGGATTGAATTTTGCATGAAACACAAATCGCCTCCAAGCAGGTACACATTCCGGTAAAGCTACTACAATGAAAAAATTACTTTTTTTAGCGGTATTGCTGATATCCGTTGCTGCATATGCACAGCATGAGCATCATATGCCGGCAAGAGGAGACTCCGTGAAAATGACAACGACAAATGATACCACACCGCCGCATCGGCATCACAACATGCAGGGGCATGATATGAGCAATATGAGCCATGCTTTTTCTTTACATCTGCCAATGAGCCGCAATGGCTCGGGTACCGGCTGGCTGCCGGATGCAGCGCCTATGTACGGTGTAATGTATCATTCAAAAAAATGGATGTACATGCTGCATGGTAATATTTTTTTACGGTACAATAACCAGGATTTCACTGGTAAAGGCTCAAGAGGGGACAGTAAGTTTGATGCTCCGAACTGGCTGATGTTCATGGGACAAAGAAAGACCGGCGATAAAGGGTTGTTCCGTTTCAGTGCCATGCTTTCCCTTGACGAACTGATTGCAGGAGGGTCTGGCTATCCTTTGTTATTCCAAAGCGGTGAGAGCTACAAAGGGAAACCTTTGGTTGACCGCCAGCACCCGCACGACCTGTTTTCGGAACTGTCGGTGGGTTATACTTATGCTTTTTCAAAACATACGGAGGTGTTCGCTTACCTGGGTTATCCCGGTGAGCCGGCGTTGGGGCCTGTTGCTTTTATGCATCGCCCTTCGGCATTGTACAACCCGGATGCACCGCTTTCCCATCACTGGACGGATGCCACCCATATTACTTTTGGAGTTGCAACCGCCGGTATTCGCTTGGGTAAAGTTAAAATAGAAGGATCGTCTTTTACAGGCAGGGAACCTGATGAATACCGGTACGATTTTGATCAACCCCGTTTTGACAGCTGGAGCGGCAGGCTGTCTTATAATCCTGCAAACCGCTGGGCATTACAGGTCTCGCATGCATTCATTAAAGAACCCGAACCCCTGCATGCGAACAAAGATGTTAACAGAACTACGGCTTCAGTTATATACAGCTTACCGCTGGCCGGCAACAGACGGATCAACGCAACAGCGGTATGGGGTATGAATAAAAGCAAAGACCATGATGGGGAAAATGCTTTTTTGTTAGAGGGCTCATGGCGCAATGATCGGCTGGCATTGTACGGCAGATACGAATATGTTCAAAAATCGGTTGAAGAACTGGTGCTGGATGAAGCGATTTACGGGCATGATGCCATTTTTCCGGTGCATGCTTTTACAGCCGGCATCAATTACGACTTGTTGCACATTAATAAAATAAAATTAGCCGGAGGCACACAGTTTACATTGTACAGAACAGATGAAAAGCTTTATGGCTTGTACGGGAAATATCCAATGGCTTTTGAAATTTATCTGCGTTTGTATCCCTTTTTAATGACGATGTAATGTGGTGCAATAAAAAGCGGGGTTGGAAACCCGGCCGATTGCCGATGGAAGATCCAAAGGGGTGTTCTCCCTTCGCGCTTCAAATTCCTCCTGCACTCAGGTGCAACAAAGCAGAATACACCATTTTAATTTATTGAAAATGAATTGGTTAATGACGGTGTATATATAATTATCTTCGTCCCGGCCTGTTCTGTTGCTGTTGCTCCGGGCGTGCTACAGGTGCTTTCAAAAACTGTGCCTTAGCGGTTAAATCCAAAAAGGTTTTCTGAAACATTTTTTTGCCGGGGATCCTGTCCCGGTAAAGAAGTAACCGGGCAGTTGGAATACCAGCTGTGAGTGTTGGCTATCGGCTTTCAGCGGGTAACCGCTGATCACAGGATGCTTCTTTTTTGCTGATAGCTCATGACTTATCGCCGTTTTCGGAGTTTATGGTTTTTAGTTTTTGTATAATTTGGTGCTTAGCCACAGCTACTACACAAACGCGCTGAACCCCGTAATAGCCCTGCCTACGATCAGTGAATTGATCTCTTTTGTGCCTTCGTAAGAGTAAATGGCTTCTGCATCCGCCACAAAACGCGCTACGTTATAATCCAGTAAGATACCGTTACCCCCCATTACTTCCCGTGCTTTGCTCACAATATCGCGTGTGCGCAAAGAGCAAAATACTTTTGCAAGTGAAGCATGTTCATCTTTCAGCAGGCCCTGGTCCTGCAGCTCCGATAACCTGTATACCAGCGACTGCATAGCCGTGAGGTTAGACAGCATTTCAACCAAATGGTTTTGGATCAACTGGTAGGAAGCAATGGGCTTTCCGAATTGTTTTCTTTTTCGGGTATAATCCAGCGCATTTTCATAGGCTCCTCTTGCGCAGCCTACAGCCATCCATGCTACCCCGGCTCTTGTCATGCGCAATACGGCGGCGGTGTCTTTAAACGTGTTAGCGCCCGGCAATCTGTCTTTTTCCATTACCTCGCAATTGTTCAGCGTGATCAGTCCGTTCTGAACGATCCGCAAGGCCATCTTACCTTTTATTTTTTCCACGCTAAAGCCGGGAGCGTCTTTGGTAACCAAAAAACCTTTCACCTGGTTATCATCCACATCTTTGGCCCAGATGATGGTTACATCGGCAAAAGTAGCATTGCCTATCCATTTCTTTTGCCCGTTTAAGATCCATTTGTCTCCGGTGCGCTTAGCCGTAGTAGTTAACCCCCCTGCCGCACCGGAGCCAACCTCAGGTTCCGTTAAGCCAAATGCGCCTATCGCTTTAAACTGTTGCAGCAAAGGGAGCCAGTATGTTTTTTGTTCTTCCGATCCGCACAGATAAACAGAGCCCATAACCAGTCCGCTTTGTACGCCAAAAAAAGTAGCAATGGAAGCGTCAATCCGCGCCATTTCCATAGCGATAATGCCCTCCATTAAAAAAGATTTGCCCGGGCAGCCATAGCCTTTATACGTAACGCCGCACAAATTAAGCGCGGCAAATTTTGGAATAATTTCAAATGGAAAATCATCGTGCAGCCAGTACTTGTTCACGATCGGGGCAATTTCTTTTTCCATAAACTCCCTCACCTGTAATTGAACGGCCCGGTCTTCCTCGCTGAGGCGGAGCGACAGCTCATAAAAATCGCCGTTTATACCGGGCAATGCTTTTTTAGGTTTGCCATTGCTTTCCATCAGCTTTTGCAGGCCCTTCAACTGGTTATCATCAAGCTTTGAGAATCCTTCCATTAGCTTTTGCAGGTCAACCTTTTTTGAGATCTTGCCCAACTGCTCCAGGTCAATGGATTTAAATAGCTGGTATGCCTGCCTGATTTTACTGAGTGTTCCGGCCATAATTGATGATTTAATATTGAATATAGCAATGTTATCAATAAACCATAAATGTAAATGAATTTGTGTTGTGTGCCATATGAGAGCGAATGTATAGGGTTCCCGGCTACCGGTCAGCTATGGCTGTCACCAATCAGCAAAGCAAACATGGAAGTGATCCACTATCAGGATTACTAACGATGGGGAGGAGTATGCCTTCTTGCAATTTCTGATGATTTACTACGTTTATCCCGAAAGGCGTTTTATGAAAAGTCGTTTGGTTTGTTTTATCATTTGTTTGTTTATGGTTGCCTGTAATAAAGAAGAAATTAACGAGCCTGAGCCGGAAGAACACTCCTCTCTGGTTATTGGTGATATTATTGGTAAATGGGATATACGATATCCGGATGCACCCACAAACGGCGATCTTCTTTTTGGATATTTGGAGTTCCTTTCCGACAGCACTTTTATCCTCACTATGTTATCTCCGGATCATACTACAGTAGGGGAGTTTAAAGTAAACGATAATAGATCAATTGGTTTGGGGGAAAATGATTCATTATTAAATGTAACGGTTAAGGATGATTCTCTCTTTTTTGATTTATTTGCAGGGGAAGTTATTGATAAATTTTTGGCTGTAAAAGACCCGAAAGCCATTCCTGCCGGAGCCTCCAAACTTTTATGTAGAGAATGGTCGCTTAATAAAAAAGATGGAGGAATAGATATATATGATAACCACAACAGGTATAGCGAGAAAGAAATTATTGAAGCAAAAGTCGTTTTCTCCGCAAGCGGTTTTTATTTCTGGAGATTCTTTAAGGGGGATGGCCTGTACAGCACTTTCGGGCGTGAAAACTGGGATTGGCATTCAAATATTGATGATGCTATAAGATATTGGGATCCGAGAGACGAACCAGATAATAATATTTACCAGACGATTTATGAATTAACCGATTCAATACTTATAATGAGTGGTTACGAAACAAGCAAAAAGCTCTATCTAACACCTGTTAGAAATTAAGTAACGTTCATCACATAAGCGGTTGTAATATCTTTATTGATTTTACCGGTACTTTTAAACCCAATGAAAAATTTTAGCATACTATATAAATAGCATGAGGTATTATGGAGATACTGGATGATTCGCTCAACGCAGCGTCTCATAGCCTATAACAATGACATTATATGAAGCCCTGGCAAGACTCAAAAAAGATTAAGAAAGTTGCTGGAAATCCGATTCATTGTCGCAACTACACCTGTATATTGACACAATATACCCAGCTCTGCCAAAAGGTGTAGCACTAATTTTGTATTGTCTTAATCATTATCAATATAAAATAAAGGGAGATGAAAAAATTACAATTCAAAAGCGATATCAATGCGCCTGCAGCAAAAGTGTATAAAACCATGATCGGGAAAGAAACATATAAGCAATGGACGGCTGTTTTCAATCCTTCTTCTGATTTTGAAAGTGGTAATGTAGAAGGAAGCTGGGAAAAAGGCTCAAAGATCCTTTTTGTGGGAACAAACAAAGAGGGCAAACGCGAAGGAATGGTAGGGTTTATCAGGGAAAATACTCCTAACCGGTTTGTTTCGATAGAATACAAAGGTATACTGGACGGAGACAATGAAATAACCAGCGGACCGGCAGCGGAAGAATGGCAGGGGTTTGAAAACTACAGCTTTGAGAACAATGGCGGCACAACTACCGTAACCGTAGATATAGATGTAAACGATCAGATGATTGATTACTTCCGTGAAACTTATCCCAAAGCGTTGAACAAGCTGAAAGAGATATGTGAAGCCCAGCCAGGTTAAGGAGATCACAGATCAGTAAACCTATTATTATCCGACTACCAGCCGCCTGTCTTTTGCATTGCCTTTCACAGTGATAATTATCTCTGTTTTGGTTTCTTTCATCACAGCCAACCATCCGGTTCCGGGGTATTGCTTCATGATTTTATTGAAAGTGGCAAAATCCTTTTTCAGCCTTACTTCAAAGTCTCCATCGTCAGTAAGAGGCAGAATATACCTGTTTTGTTTTTCCTGCTCTGCCAATACAACTGTTTGGATGGCTCACTTACCTGCAAAGGAATTGTACCGGTATAATGCTCAGCCACGACTCTTGCCAGCCGGGCGTTATCCGGTACTGCAATGTAAACAAACCTGCCGTTCCCGAAACCGCTATGATGGACCATCGGTTTTTTAACGCTATTATCATTATTCGGGTTAAACATTAAAAGTCACTGTTGCCGGACTAAAACAGTAACAAAAAGGTAAAAAAATTCCGGATCCCAACAGCCGGGACCCGGAACCCGTATTTGAAGTATCATCAGTCCCAGCCAAATATTTGTTGCAGGTTAGGATTGAGCGACATCTGCATTTGCGGTACAGGCCGGTAATAGTATTTGGGAGTAGCAAATGTTCCCGTATTCTCTATTATCTGAACATAGCCGGATGTTGATCCGCTCAGGAAAATGGAGGCATCGGTTTGTCCAAAACTTCCCACCCTGTAATACACCAATTGTTTCCCAAGGCTGTTTTCTTCCCTGTCGTTGGGTATGCTTTCGGAATAAGGTATAAGCTTTATGTCGGGTATGCCATCGCCGTTCAGATCATGGTTCCCCAGCGATCCGAAATAGAGACCTACCGGTTCGTTTTCAAAGAATTTGCCTGCTTCCCACCGCATCAGGTCATCATAACGAAATCCTTCAAATGCCAGCTCAACCCTTCTTTCTCTCCGGATTTCAAATATCTCTCCACGCATAACTCCTGTTACATTAGGAAATTTAGCCTCTTCTACGGGATCTATATCCGGGCTCATCGTAAGATGTGGCATGTCTGCACGATCTCTCAGGAGGTTGATGGTTATATCCAGATCTCCCTGTGTGAGCGTTCCCAGCTCAGCTTTAGCTTCCGCATAAATCAGCAATGTCTCTGCATAGCGGTATAAAGGCACATCTATATCATTCCTTTCATCCTGGTCAGTAGAATTATAATACCCCTTTATCTGGTGGTACCCTGAAAAATTCTTCTGTAATTGCTGCACATAGATCCCTCCACCCTGCGCATAGGTGGTTGTACGGATCAGCTCCCAGCCCGGGTAAGCATAGGTTTGGTACAGCCGCGGATCGCGGTCTTTAAATTCGTCCACAAATTCCTTTTGCTGGTAATTGGGCTGGCTGCTGTAATATGTTCCATCCTTCATAAGGTAGGCCTGCACCAGATTTTTGGAAGGAGATGTTTCATAGTTACCGAACATGCCGTCTCCGTTATCCCCGTTTAAAAGATTGGCCTGATATCTCCTGGCAAAAATAACCTCAGGATTGGATGCCAGGTTGGCACTGTAAAAAAGGGTCGCATAATCTTCGCCGGGGTTTCCGGTGGTATGAAGATTAAAAGGGCCGTTATCCATGATGTCTTTTGCGATGTCAGCCGCTTTTTGTAATAAAGCCGTTGCAGAAGATTCAAGGCTCAGTTCGGAATGGTACTTTCTGTATGTTCCTTCATATAAAAGAAACCGCGCAAACTCGGCTTTGGCCAGCCACCGGTTAACAGCGCCTTCAGGAGCAGAAACATCTATATTGTTCGCGGCAAATTCAAGGTCTTCAATAATTTTACCAACTACCATTTCGCGTGAATCCCTGGGCGCCATTAATATTTCTTCATCTCCTGTTCCTACCACCTGGTCTATCCAGGGAACATCCGAATACCGCTTTACTTTTGTAATGTAAAACCGGGCTCTGAAAAACCGTCCCAAACCCTCAAAATGATTCTTCTTTTCCTGGGAGACATTGGCCCTGTCTAAATTTGCC
>NZ_DAOMOZ010000095.1:0-17368 GCF_035444585.1 Agriterribacter sp. | reverse complement strand
GCTCACATTTGAGTCCATTGCATTACCCGGCAATGAAATATACAGCACACCCGATTTTCTTTTTATAGATCTTATTGACAGCGCCAATAACAGGTACCTCACCGTGCCGGATGATTTTAATTATTCATTTACCAATTATGTATACGACTACCAAACCTTTGGAGGCTATCTGAAGGACAACAAATACTTCTTCAATCTTACGCGTTATGTGCAGAATAAAGTTACCAACCAAAGCCGGAATTACGCTTTAAGGTTATTCGCACCTCAAACCACGCTTGATTATTATACTTATCCCAAAGAATCGGGCGCTGTTATTACCGGCAACCGGGTAGCATTCCGCATTAACCAGCAGATAGCCAGGGGCAGAGCCATAGTAGGTGGTGGAAGCCACCCTTCACAACCGATGCGGCTGCGTATAATTTATTCAAAAATTTAAGGCCCTGCTTCTTATCTTTGCGCCACTCCAAAATATGTGGTCTTATATTCTGGTGCTTTATATTTTATTAAACATCCTTTAAAATGCCTTATTTATTTACTTCAGAAAGTGTATCCGAAGGACACCCCGACAAAATTGCCGACCAGATATCCGATGCTTTGATTGATCATTTTTTGGCCTTCGATCCCAATAGCAAAGTGGCATGCGAAACGCTGGTAACCACCGGGCAGGTTGTATTGGCTGGTGAAGTAAAATCCAAAGCATATCTCGATGTGCAGGAAATTGCCCGCAGTGTGATACGTAAGATCGGCTATACCAAAAGCGAGTATATGTTTGAAGCGCATTCCTGCGGCGTATTGTCGGCCATACATGAACAGTCTGCCGATATTAACCAGGGGGTTGACAGGAAAAAGAAGGAAGAACAGGGCGCCGGCGACCAGGGGATGATGTTTGGATATGCCAGCAATGAAACGGAAAGCTATATGCCGCTGGCGCTTGACCTGGCGCACAAAATACTGATTGAATTATCGGCATTGAGAAAAGAGAACAGGCAGATCAAATACCTGCGCCCCGACGCAAAAAGCCAGGTAACCCTTGAATATGACGACAACAACAAACCTGTTCGCATAGACGCTATTGTAGTTTCTACCCAGCACGACGATTTTGATACCGAGACCAAAATGCTGGATAAGATCAAAAAAGACATCATCAGTATTCTTATACCCCGTGTAAAAAAGAAATACAAAAAGTATTCGAAGCTGTTCAACAACAATATCAAATACCACATTAATCCAACAGGAAAATTTGTGATAGGCGGTCCCCATGGCGACACCGGCTTAACCGGGCGCAAAATAATCGTAGATACTTATGGCGGAAAAGGAGCACATGGCGGCGGCGCATTCAGCGGTAAAGATCCTTCAAAGGTAGACCGCTCGGCAGCCTATGCCACACGTCATATTGCCAAGAACCTGGTGGCTGCAGGCGTGGCAGATGAAGTGCTGGTGCAGGTATCGTATGCAATAGGCGTTGCCAGGCCTACCAGCATCAATGTAAAGACCTTTGGTACCTCCAAAGTGGATTTAACAGACGGGGAGATCGGCAAAGCGGTAGAAAAGATATTTGATATGCGTCCTTATTTTATTGAAAAACGCTTAAAGCTGCGCAACCCCATCTACAGTGAAACCGCGGCATACGGTCATATGGGGCGTAAGCCGGAAATCGTTACCAAATCCTTTGTTTCGCCGGATGGTAAAGTAAAGAAAGTAAAAGTAGAACTGTTTACCTGGGAAAAATTAGACAAAGTGAAGGAAGTGAAAAAGGCATTTGGGTTATAAATGATACATCCGTTTTTTGCCGCAGGTTCACAGGTTTTATTTGTGGGGCTGCGGCATTTTTTATTGTAGCAATGCGAAAGTTGTTAAGGCATATTCCTGACAGTTGCTCATTTTTCCTTCCCCGCCGTTGTTGGGTGTTCGTGAGATGGGCAATGTGTGCCCGCATCACCAGCCCGCCCGACTGGGTCATCCCCGCCTGAACTGGGTATTATTAGACGAGCAGATGAAGATCGCCAAAGATGCCGGTGGCAATATCATGGCCGGTGGCTACAGCGGTGCAGACCCCGTAGGCGATAAATGGTTTTCCTGTATATATTTATGGTGTAGGAACCATAAACCCTAATTAATAATAAATATGAGAAAACTATTGCTATTGTATTTTTTTGTTTCATTTTCAGGCTCCTGTGCCTTTATCCGTATGGATGACAGCATTGATCTCGGAAATAAATACAGGTACGTACAAGACTATCCACAAGCAATTCTTTATCATAAATCTCCTGAATATAAGGGAGGCGGAATCAACATCGTTCCACCAGTTGTCCTGTCATATAAATTCAATGACCGCTATATCATAGCCAAGTCGCAGGAAGTAGATAAAATGACAGGGAACGGGGAAGGGTTACCTATTCATTACTGGATAGTTGATAAAACAACAGACGGAACTCCGGTAGAGCCGATGGATTCCAGTAGCTTCTATCAGCAATTAAAAGAGTTAGAAATTAGCCTCTCCCTAAAATAGTCCTTTCTAACAGGTCTAATAGCATAGTCATTGAGTAAAAACCAGATCAGACCGGTCAAAGAAGCCGCTACGATTTGTAGCGGTTTTTTAATTACCTGAAAGCCTGTTTAGTTTTAAAATTCTGGATGTAGGTATCAATGACATTGAACAGGACGTTTTTGGTATCGGCGTCCATTTTTTGTATATCGCTGATGCGTTCTACTGTTTCTTTATCGTAAGAGGCGTTTTCCCCTTCGCCGATTAAAAAATCCACCGTTACGCCAAAGGCTTTAGCCATTTTAGCCACCATTTCAATAGATGGCAGGTTCTCATTACGTTCATACTTGCCGATGATCTCCCGGGAAGCGTCAATCTTTTGCGCCAGCTGATACTGGCGCAGGTCTGTAGCATTGGTGGTGTGAGTTAGCCGACCTGTTGCCAACGCATTACTTGATTTACAAAACCCCCGGCAGGCGCAAGCGTCCCGCTTGTGCCGTTAAATTCTGATACCTGCCATTTGTTTTCCCGCCGGGGTCTTCGCCGGGTGGGTAAGAAGCGAAGAGCGAGACCCAGGCGAATGCTAAAAATGACAAGATGTAAAATATATACCGTAAAAAATATGCTTCAGCGCAGGGGTCTCATGGCCCCTCACAGTGGCGCTTTATGAAGACCCCAGCGCGACTTATGGAAACGGCGCAGGCAGCTACAGAAAACACCTACTACGATAATATAGACCTTACCCGTTTTGCCAAAAGCGGCATCTTGATACTGGCGCAGGTCTGTAGCGTTGGTGGTGCGAGAGAGCCGACCTGTTGCCAACGCATTACTTAATTTACAAAACAACAATAAAGAAGCCTGGCGATTGCCGGGCTTAGTATTTTATTGCCCCCGGCAGGCGCAAGCGTCCCGCTTGTGCCGTTAAATTCTGATACCTGCCATTTGTTTTCCCGCCGGGGTCTTCGCCGGGTGGGTAAGAAGCGAAGAGCGAGACCCAGGCGAATGCTAAAGATGACAAGATGTAAAATGTATACCGTAAAAAATATGCTTCAGCGCAGGGGTCTCATGGCCCCTCACAGTGGCACTTTATGAAGACCCCAGCGCGACTCAAAGTGGAGTGCTTTAAAAGCAGAATGGTTAATACCGCTGGTGACAACACCAGGCAGGGGCGATGGCGGAAGAAGCAAATCCCAAAAAACAAGAACCAAAGAAATTTCAAATCTGAAATTTCAAATTCGAAATCCGAAGAAAGTGTAGGTCTGGCTAAACACAAAGCAGGACTACCAAACCTGCGCCAGTTGAGCATATTTTTTACGCTGTGGCGCCAGGTCAGGCAGTAGCTGCTATTTATAGTCCCACGCAATATTTTACACCGCTGAGCATATAGCAGATGTTAATAGTGCTTGCACTCCAGTTGGGCTCAAATATCAACCCTCCGCTGTACAGTTCTTTCCCCAGCAGGCCGTATACCGTTCCCTGTCCGCTTAAATTTATTTTTTGCGGCGTTACCGCAACCCCTATATTGGTTTTTACAAATTGGGTATTGTAGTTGTAATTGCCTTTCAGGAGGAAGTCATCAACACCGTATACATCGCCCGACACATTTACCTTGAAAACAGACAGGTCTATGTTTCCGCTCAACTTCACTCCCGTTGGCCCGGCGGTTAGCCTGCCACCGGAGAAGGTAAAGCTGTTACCGGCTATGCGTACAGATCTTGATATGGACCCTGTTAATGTTATACCGTTGGCGTTAACAGCGCCCTGTGCCAGTATATTGGTTTCCAAAATAATCCCGAGGTTGAGCTCGGTTTTGAAGAAAACCCCTGTGGCTTTGGAAATACGTACAATGCCATTCGCCGATGGCAATTTCACATCTCCAAAGGCAATATCGGCTGTTTTCACCTCACCTTCCAGTAAAAAATCGTCTGTATTGATTTTTCCCTTTACATGCACAAAACCAAGGTGCGGGATATCTACTCCACCTTCAAGCTGTACTCCTTCAGCAGGATCGGTGGAGGCGCTGAAGCTCATATCGGCCGTGGGTAACCGCATTCCGTTGTCCAGTATAATTTCAGCGCCTGCTCTTAATTTGCCTGATATGCTTACTCCCTCTTTGCGTAAGGTTCCATTGCCCTCCGCTTCTCCCAGTCCAAATGGTAATACTGCGGTTCCGTTAAAGGTGATGCCCGAATCGCTGCTCAGCGTCAGGCTCATTTGCCGGGCGCTCAGTTCAACGCCATTGGCTAAAGTGATGTTATTGTCGAGAGAGCCCGAGAGTTCAAACCCTTCAGGAGAAAGACTGCCTGTTATCTCTTTCGACAAATGAAGCGGTCCGATCTCGTTGATCTGCCTGCTGGTAAATTCAATACCGGCGGCACTGATCATAAAGCTCGAACGTCCGAAATCTATCTCACCAAAATACGGGATCTGCATGTGTGCTTCACTTTCTGTGAGAAACCTGATATCTTCAATTTCGGGCCCGATACTGCAATAAAAAAATGAATTCATACCGGGAGGAGCAAACAGGTATTTCTTTATTCTCTCCCCAAATATCTCTGCCACAACAGGGGTTTTTATTTCTCCGCCAAACCTGTAAAATGAAGGGACCTGTCCGTTTCCGAGCTGGTTGGGGCCAGGGATCTGCCATTGGGTGGTGGCACCGGTAATATCAAAATCAAAATCCTCGTTAAAAATTTCCCTGCCCACGATCTTATTGATATTGGGCAGCATACCCAGCACCAGCCCAATTCCTTTTCCACCTGGGTCAACACTCCCGGTAAAAGAAACCATATAGCCGTTTTGTTCATCGTTCAGGAACCAGTCTACCGCATCCGTGTATTTATCTTTTATGCTCTCACCCCGCAAGGGTGGAATTAATGAGCCCACAGGATAATGCACATAAGACTCCCCGGACAGCTGCAGCACACCCGTGGACGGTATGGGTATACCCGCTAAACGGAAAAATAGATGAGAAGGCAATTCCATAAAACGATCAAAACCAAAGTTTTGTTTAAAAGTTTCCGGGTCGCTTATTTTAAAATCATATGGTTTGGAAAGAAATAATCCGTTGTTTGATATACCGATAGTTAATCCGGTTGCATCTGCATATTCAAATCCTTCTTTTCCCAGTGCTACCAGTTTGTCGGCCGCCTTTTTCCAGAACCTGCTTACCGTGTTGGCTGCTTCTTTGGCATTGCCCCCGGGTTTATACAATTGTGTTTTAAAGAACACAGCGGGATCTTTGGGATCAAGGTAAAAATCTACAAAGCTGTAAATAATGGAATTGGCTACATTTCTAAGTTGAAATTTATCTCCGGTATCTTCATTGAACACCCTGATATGCAGGTATTTCTGATCTTCCGCAAGTGGAATATCCGTACCATAATTTTGTATATAATAGCTTCCTGTTTCATATTCTATATGGGATTTTATTTTTTCCCATGCCATCGAATTGCGTATTTCACTGAATATGCCCACATTGGGAAATTCTGCCATACCCACGCCACTGAAAGAAGCAATTGAACTGTCGCTGTTGGTAACTACCTTAAATGAGCCCTCACCCACAGCAAAAGATGAGCCATCGTCTGTTTTGGCATTCAGTGTGCCGGTGAAATCAAAGCCATTTGCCGTTGACACAATATTGTCTGACTCAATTACAAAGCTGCTGCCGCTTCCGGCAGGCGCAGGTAAAGTAATGGTTTGCCGCGGAGGCGCACTCATCTCTTTCTGGCAGGAACTTATCGTAATAAGTCCGGAAATGATGAAGCTCAGCCAGGCTGCCCGGGGAGAAAAGGGAGAAGATGCCATAACGAACGTTTTTATTGAAAGAATAAGCTGGGAAAACGGTTCAAAGCTAATAGCAGGTGCCGGTTGGCGCTATAACAAATGTTGCAAAGAGTATAACAATTGTTGCAAGATGCAGTTGGAGCGCAACAGATAAGGGAATTGACGGGGTCATCCTTATTATTGAAGCTAAAAATACATTCTTTTCATTGCGGGGGCCCGGATCCCCGCAATAGCTTTTATGAAGATTTCAGCGCGATCTAATCTGCTTAATGCGAAACAGCCTCGTGGAGTTGGGCGGGATACCTATTTCCAGTTGGTTCGATTCTGCAATTACCTTTCCCGATTGAGGATCAATGATCCTGGCTTTAAATGGAAGCCGCAGCAATTGATCTCCACCTTTAGCCGAATGGACCACCACCCATCCTCTTCCTGCATAAAGCACCTCCCCGCCCGGTTGCAGGTACCGGTGCACTTTAGCTTTGCCCAACAGGTCGTTCAATGCCCGGGCATCCCATTGTAAGGGCCTTTCTGCCGCTGTTGTTCCATTGCCGGGTGAATATACTTTTGTGTTATAGCCATCCGTCCACAGTACCCAGGCGCCACCCCGCGTGGCTGAGGCTATGAGTGTTTCTTCCTGCGGCTTCAGCTTTAAAAAACCCAACAGCCAGATAACACGGTATTTTTGGGGCGCATTGCCGATATCTTCTCTTAAATACAGGTCATAGGGAGCGCCCATTTTACCAAGCGCATAGCGGTTATGCAATATATTACCCGTAAGGCTTCCGAAGGAGGCATCCATGAACCCCAGCTTTTCATCAACAAACACCGCCACCTGCGGATCCGTCTCAGGAATATGTTTGTCCGGGTATTTATAAAAATACTCCTGTCCGCTTTTAATAACATCCAGCAATTGCGGGTGGCTGAACCAGCCGCCCCACATATCAAACCACCAGCCGCCGTAGCCATAAGCAAGCATGCGGCCCAGGTTCTTTCTTAACAGCGCTACCGACTCTTCCATCGTTTTGGGTCCCAGCCAAACGCCATCCGTGTAAGCTGTGCCCGGCGGTGCTACATGTGGTGCCCTGTCTCTCAGCATGGTTGTTACGGCTGTGCGGGTATCGTTTTCTGCCAGCCATAATTTACCATGCAACTGAACAGATTTAATTGCGGCAAAAGGCGCCCA
This sequence comes from Agriterribacter sp., assembly GCF_035444585.1. Classification (GTDB taxonomy): domain Bacteria; phylum Bacteroidota; class Bacteroidia; order Chitinophagales; family Chitinophagaceae; genus Agriterribacter. Next base: position 9,914 of record NZ_DAOMOZ010000095.1, on the reverse strand, counting down.
GTCTTCACCGCTCACCCTGTTGTAATCATTAGGACTCGACAAATAGTCGAGGTCTTTACAGCGCAGCAAGGTGGATAAAGCGCCATGACCCCGCCGCAGGTCGCTTACAAAAAAATGATAGCCGTAAAATGCGCCGCTCAACAGCTTACCGGCTGAGGCCTGTTTTACTATTTTACAAAAGTAGGCTACGTTGTATGCCATGGTTTCCGCGTGGAAATCAAAGGTATCAAACACCTGTCCTGCCGTATCGGCGTCCCGCCATTCCGCTTTCCTGTGTTTTCCGCTTATATCGCCAAGTGTTGCCGTTTCAAAATCAACAGCAGGCTGCGCCCATGCCCGCCGCAGCGCTGCATTGCTGTTGTGATAGCGTACGCGCAGCCATTGACGGAATGCCTTCAGCCGCACCGGGTTTTCATCGTAAAACGCATCCCTGAAATGATACATCCACTCCTCGGTAAAGCCACCTGCCACATGTATCCCGATAAGATTTCGGGCATACGCGGAATGCAAAAGCCAATGGATCATTGCGGTCAACACCCGCCCTGCCTCTGCTCTCCACAAAGGGCTGTAAAAGCTGGTGCGGTACAACGATCCGTCGGGAAGCATGCAGGCTGTTCCGGGGTGCAGCGCTTCCCACCACGCCGGCGCGTCGAGGTGGATCCGGATAATGACCATTGCTTCCGGATCTGCCGACAATATCTCGTCAAAGTCTTTTATTAGGCCTGAGTAATCAAACTCGTTTTCGCCAACCCATATATGGGGACGGAACGCTTTGATGCCGCTGGTTGAATTGATCCCCCTGTCGCCCAGATAAGCAGGAATATTATACAGGTGCACACCTGCGGCTGCCATTTCTTTATAATATTTCTTTTCACCCAGGTACGACATATAGGCATATGGCGGATAGGGCTCACCGTTGATAAAAAGCGCAGGCGCTCCTTCATATTCCCGCACTTCCGCGTGCGGCTGACCAATGGCAATACCGGTAATGCAGGTAAGCAAAACGGTAAACAGGATATGATAACTGTGTTTCATTAAAAGTTATTGACTTATGCCACAGGCGCAAACTTACACTTATGGCTTTTGAATATTTCAATAAATTACAGGTGAAGCGGGTGAAAGATATTATATTTAATTATGCGAATACGGGTCATAATTGTATTGCTGCTGGCTGTATCTTTTGCCAACGGATACGCACAATCCCGTTTTAAAAACGAAAAGGACTCGCTGTTGTTTGCGCAGGCAGACTCTGCTTTTGCATCGGCTTCGGGGCATTCCGATTCGATACTATCCCTTACCAAAGCATTGCTGGCAAAAGCAACATCGTATGCCGGCAACCTGTCTTTAGCCAATATGCACAATGCGATGGGCTGGGCATACCTGCACAAAGGGTTTCTTGATTCTTCCGTGAACAGCCTGTATACTGCCTGGCAGCTTTTTGGCAAAGCCAGTGATACCAATGGTATCATCAGGGCCTGCATCAACATTTCAGAAGTATATACCAAGCAAAATAAAATTGCAAACGCCCTGCAATATCTCACACAGGCGGATTCGTTGTGCACAGCAACCGGCAATATTCCTTATCATACCAATGTACAACGGCAACTGGGCGTTGTATACCGGGAAGCAAAAGATTATAAACGCGCCGCGGCATACCTGAACAAAGCGCTTGCCGGGTTTCAGCAGCAGCAGGATGACTTCCGTTATATCAGCACAGGCATCAGCCTTAGCATACTTTACAGGAATTTAAAGTTGCCCGACAGCAGCCTGTACATTTTAGATCAATGTAATGCTGTTGCTTCCAGGCAGGCGGCTTCGCCCTACCGTTCCGCAATGATACAGGAGCACATTGCAGAAAGCTATTATCAAAAAGAGCATTTCAACAAAGCGCTGGAGCATTATTCCAATGCCTATACCACTTTCAAAAAGATTAACAATAAGGGCGATATCGCTTATGAAGCCATGAACATGGGGAAGACTTTGTGGAAACTGCAAAGGCCGGGAGATGCGGAGCAATATTTTACTGAAGCATACCGCATCAGCGATACCCTTAAAATGCTGAACTTTCAATATGATATAGCCCGGGCGATGGCCGATATGCATAGTGAAAACGGCAACTTTAAGAAAGCATATCAATACCTTAACAATGCAGCGGTGTTGAGGGATTCTATTGATCTTTCTGAACAGGTGAGACTTACCACTGAATTGAAGGAGAAATTTGAAACCGGGAAAAAGGAAAATGAAATTGTATTGCTGAAAACACAAAACGAGCTCACAGAAGCCGACAACAGGAAAAACCGTTTGCTGCAATATCTTTTCGGGGTGCTTTTTATTGCGTCTGTACTGATCGGCTGGTTGCTGTTTAACCGTGTGCGCATCAAAAGAAGATTGAACGAACAATTGCTGCGCAACCAGATAGCGGGAGACCTGCACGACGATATCGGTTCGGCGCTTTCCGTAATAGACATCAGCAGCCGCATTGCGCTTGCCAAAAAAGAAGATGCAGGTGTTGTTGCCGGACAGTTGCAAAAGATCAAGCAATATACGGCAAGCACAATGGACAGCATGAGCGATATTGTATGGTCTGTAAACCCCGGCAACGATAATTTTGGGAGTGTGATGACACGTGTACGTGAATTTGCGGCTGAAGTATGCGAGCCTTTGCAGATACAATTGAAAATAAATATGGAAAGCGCATCAGACCGGATCCCGCTTGATGCCAACAAACGCAGGCATGTTTTGCTGCTGTGTAAAGAGATCATCAACAATGCGGTAAAATACAGCCGTTGCAGCCTGCTGGAGGTAAACAGCGAAGTGACAGATCATAACAGGATACAGATAACCATAACCGATAACGGCACCGGTTTCGACCCGGATACCGTAAAAAAAGGAAATGGCCTGGTCAATATGAAAGCAAGGGCAACAACACTCGGGGGTGATCTTATATTGAACACATCAGCAGGCAAGGGCACTTCTGTTCAATTGGTATTTCCTATAGGATAAGCCATTATCATCACCCGAAATGGGGAGGCGCAGGCAGTTTTTTGATGCTAACTTTACAATTTTGTATGCCGATCACGATCCATATTTATGATGACAATGCCGCGCTCAGGCAGAGCCTTGAACAATTGCTTGACCTGTCGGGAGAATTTTCAGTAACCGGCAGCTTTGACCTGTTTACGCTCTCTTCGCCGGCAGCTATGCCGGATATTATTTTGATGGACATTGATATGCCGGGTGTATCGGGCATTGAGGCGGTTAAAATAATAAGAACGTTTAACAGGAAGGTGCCTGTTATTATGCTGACCGTATTTGACGACAACGCCCATATACTGGAAGCCATATGCGCGGGTGCATCGGGTTACCTGCTCAAAAAAAGCATATCAGAAAAGCTTGTTCCCTCCATCAAGGAAATGATCGCGGAAGGCGCTACGCTAAGCCCTTCGGTAGCCAAGATGATCATACAGGCAATGCAGAAAACTTCTCCAAAGGAACAGTATCATTTCAGCCTACGGGAAAAAGAAATACTCGAATGGCTTTGTAAAGGCAACAGCTATAAGATGATTGCCGCGGGGCTTAATATTTCTTTTGAAACGGTGCGCACCCATATCAAGCATATTTACGAAAAGCTGCAGGTGCGCTCGGCTACGGAGGCCGTTAGCAAAGCCATCAACGAAAAGCTGATCTGAGGGGCAGGGTGAATAGTGAATGCGTTCATCTGCCAGAAAAATTAAAAACTATAACCCCGTGTACAGTAAGATAATGTCTTAGCCTCTATGCTATTGCCCCATTCACTATTCACCATTGACAATTCACAAATCCCCCCATCACCCTTTTTGGGGTTGCATCATTTTAACTTTTGTTGAAATTTTGTTGAACAAACCGTATATCATGCAACAAAGTTTACGTTGTGGGATTTTTATCTTTTTTTTCCTGGTACATGCCTTCACTGCTTTATCGCAGGTTACGGCCACAGCCGTAAAAGACATTCGGCCTGGAGGTGCGGGCAGCGAGCCCAAATTCCTTGCTTCATATAACAATGCAATCTATTTCAGCGCTGTTGACGGTGTACATGGCAGGGAGTTATGGAAATCGGATGGAACAGAAGCCGGAACGGTAATGGTAAGAGACATTAACCCTGGTAGCGACGGATCGTTCCCCGAATGGCTTACGGTGAGCAATGGTTACCTGTACTTTTCGGCCGATAACGGAACAAACGGCGGAGAGCTTTGGCGGAGCGACGGCACAGCAGCCGGTACGCAGATGGTACAAGACATTAATCCCGGCAGCGGAGATTCCTACCCCATATCGCTGACGGATGTGAACGGTGAGCTTTATTTTTCGGTTACAACAACCAGTATTCCTTTCGCCAGCCGTGGCTTATGGAAAACGGATGGTACAGCAGCCGGTACCGGATTGGTGGTAAGTACTTATTCCAATTCAGTAGGGTTTGGTTATATTATGCCCGACAATCTTATAAATGCAAACAGTACGATTTTTTTCAGAGGGGACTGGCCAAGCCTTGGAGGCAGCTCTACCTTGTGGAAAAGCGATGGTACGGAAGGAGGTACTGTAATGGTTTCAACCAACGCGTCAAGGTTTCCTTACGGTATTCAACCTTCCGATCTTACAGCATTTAATAACGAAGTATACTTTGCTGCAAAAATAGAGGGCGAAGGAGGTGCCGGTTTATGGAAAAGCGATGGCACGGAAGCCGGAACGGTAATGGTAAAAGATATGGATATCAACAGTACCGATGGGGGCGTGCAGCATCTTATAAATATCAACAATACACTATATTTTTCAGGATTCCCGGGAGCTTCTTCAAATAGTGAACTTTGGAAAAGCGATGGCACCCCGGGTGGTACTATGTTTGTAAAAGATATTAATCCCGGATCATTGGGTTCCAATTCTTCAAATTTTACAGATCACGCCGGCAGGGTTTATTTTGTTGCCAACACGTCTGATCATGGATATGAAATCTGGGCAACAGATGGAACAGGAACAGGTACTGCGTTGGTTGCCGACCTGTATCCCGAAGCCGGCAGTACCTTTCCGAATGTTTCTACAGGCGGCAGGGTGCTTATCGCACTCAATGGCAACCTGTATTTCCGGGGCGTCCTCGACAATGGACTTGGAGAAGAATTATATAAATTAAACGAAACGATCTTGCCCGTGACGTGGGAAGAACTGGGCAGTGATTGCGTGGCAGGTTCACCGCGTCTTAACTGGAAGACAGCCACAGAAATAAATACCAATGATTTTATTGTTCAGGCAAGTGCCGACGCTGCAAACTGGCATAACAGGGATACCATTGCTGCTGCCGGGAACAGCAGCACAACCCGTTCTTACCAGTATATTGAGAACAGTCCGAAAAACAATTACCGGTACTTCAGGATCGTACAAAGAGATACAGATGGCAGGTCAGCTTATTCAAAAGTATTGAATACTAACTGTGGAAGCGCTGCAACGCGGTTGAGCGTAATACCCAATCCTGCCAACAACACCATCACTTTAACCGGTATTGAGAACAGGGATATAAGCTACATGGAGATCTTTGATATTGCGGGAAGAAAGGTATTGCTTTCACAGGATAAGAAGGTTACTATTGATATCGGCACACTGAGCAAAGGGTTGTATGTATTAAAACTCGTGCAAAAAGATGCAGCTATAATAAGCCTGAAATTTATAAAGCGATAGCTCTGATTCCATTTATTCCACATAGCGTCAGTGAAATTTACTGAATAAAGCTTTAACCTGTTTTTAAAATTAAATTATATGAGCATGCTACAAAAACTTCCGGCAATTATGCTTACAGCATTTACGCTGGTATTCCTGTCATGTAACAAAGACAATACCCCCGGAGACCAGGATGATGATCCCGGAGAAACAGGTACTGTTACGGACGTAGACGGTAATGTATACAAAACCGTTAAGACCGGCAACCAGGTATGGATGGCTGAAAACCTGAATGTAACCCATTATAATGACGGCGGAGAAATATACAATGCTACTGCCTCTGCAGCAAATCCCGACTCCTGGATACAGCGCCCGGGCGGGCTCCGCTGCTATTACGACAACGATGAGAATAACGGGAAAATATACGGGCAGCTTTATAACTGGGCTGCGGTCAATAGCGGTAAGCTGGCTCCCCAGGGCTGGCATATACCTACAAAAGAAGAATGGGAAACACTGACTGCATTTTTGGGTGGAGAGATCACTGCCGGCGTGAAGTTGAAAGCAACTACCTCATGGGATAACGGATCAACCCATCCGGGAGACAACAGTAGTGGTTTTACAGGTTTGGCGGCAGGTGGGCGAGGCAACAACCTGGGTATATTTGGAGGAAAAGGAACTACTGCAGCTTTTTGGTCATCCACCAAAGCAGGAACATTTTTATATTCCTATATTTTATCACTCAACTCCGCCATGGTCAGCTCTTTAAATACTACATCCGAAAAAGAAGGACTTTCTGTGCGTTGCGTAAAAAATTGAAGCTGCGGATATGTAACGCTGCTTTGGTATGTCTTTCATGGCCTGGAATTAATATAGTGTAAGTATTGCCGGAAATATCAGCTTCCGGCTTTGTTTTTTTGTATAATTTCATCCGGTTTTCTGTTTATAAATTTTTATTGTTTATGAATGACCGGCATAACCCCTGGCAGATCATTGATCAGAAGCAGGTTTATGATAATCCATGGATACAGGTAACAGAATATAATGTGATCAACCCGGGTGGCGGAAAGGGCATTTACGGTAAAGTGCATTTCAAAAACAATGCTATAGGCATTGTACCGCTCGACACGGAGGGCAATACCTGGCTGGTTGGACAATATCGCTTTCCGCCGGATGCCTATAGCTGGGAAATACCGGAAGGCGGCGGGGAACTGCATACCAACCCGCTGCTCTCGGCACAACGCGAACTGCTGGAAGAAACAGGTATAAAAGCAGAAAAATGGGATAAGGTGCTGGATATGCATTTGTCTAATTCATAACCGATGAAACCTGTATGGTGTATCTTGCACGCGGGCTGTCGTTGCATGAAGCAGCGCCGGAAGAATCGGAACAACTGGCTATAAAAAAGCTCCCTTTTACAGAAGCGTTTGATATGGTCATTAACGGAGCCATAACGGATTCCGTATCTGTTGCCGCCATTTTAAAAGTAAACTATCTTTTAGAAAATCACCTTATATAATTATTCCACATTGAAAAAATCATCACTGATCATCGGCCGCCAGCCCCTCATTGAAGCTTTTGAAAGCGGTAAGGCCATTGATAAGATCTTCATGTATAAAAACATCAATGGCGAAAATATCCAGCATATCCGCCGGTTGGCAAAAGATAATCATGTTCCCATACAAATGGTGCCTGCCGAAAAGCTGAACGGCCTTACAAAAGCCAACCACCAGGGCGTTGTGGCCATTGCTGCCATGGTGCAGTATACCGAACTGCAGCAGGTCATTGATCATGTTGTAAGCAAAGGAGAGCATCCTTTATTTATTATGCTGGATGGTGTAACAGACGTAAGAAATATTGGGGCCATTGCCCGCACAGCAGTGTGCTGCGGCGCCCAGTGCATTATTATACCCGACAAAGGCGTGGGAGCGCTGAATGAAGAAACGATGAAATCATCGGCCGGCGCATTGGAACTGGTGCACCTGTCAAGAGTAAGCAGTCTGGCGCATGCGGTAGATACCCTGCACTTAAATGGCATAAAGGTGCTGGCCGCTGAAATGAAAGCAGCCCAAAAGGTATATGAAGTTGAGTTTAATACACCCTGCTGCATTATTATGGGCAATGAAGAAAAAGGGATCCAGCGGTTTTTAACCAGGGCATCCGACGGCCATTTTGCCATACCCATTGCCGGCAGCTTTGATTCTTACAATGTATCTGTTGCAGCGGGAATTATTTTGTATGAAGCGATGAAGCAACGGATGGCAGTACACTAATACAAAGCATCAAATGACAAACAACAAGAACCAGGTAAAATCCAAATATTAAATTCGAAGCCGGGAATCCGAAATCCGAAGAGAATACAAAGCATCAAAAGACAATAACAAGAACCAAACCTGTCCGCCAGGGTGGATAAAATTCAGGTTTCAAATCCTAAATCCGGAAGCGATGCAACTATAAACAATAAACTACAAATTAATTCAGGCACAATCTCAAACCCGCCTGCCGGACGGGCAGGTCTTAAATCTTAAATCTCAAATCTATCTGTTCCCGGCAAAAGTCATTGAACTCGCTTTCGTTTACATCATGCATGATGATCTCTCTCTGAAGCATCCTGTTGTTCTTAAAATCCAGGGTAAGTAAACCGTCTTTAAGCACCACGTTTGAAAATGCAGTCCATTCGTACCGTTTCCTGAAAAAAGTATTGATCACTATTCTTTCATCGGATACGCCAATTTCGAGCGGGTGGCGCGCCTGGTGATCGAATAAAATGAATAAAATGAACAGCAGGGCGATCCATCGCATCCCGGGAACCAGCATCCACAGTAGTCCGGTAACGAACAACGGGTGTTTATAAGTTACGGCTTTGCTGACCCTTCTTCTTACCCTGATCGTCCATATCAATACAGCCGGAACGAGCCAGTGCACCCAAAACAATACGGAAGAATAGCTTCCATAGGTATAGGTGTGATACAAAAAAAATATCCAGGAAATAAAGCAAAGCAGGAAGCTGATATAGTTGATATTTTCCGGGTTTTCTTTTTTCAGTATAAGTATGTACTGGAACAGTTCACTCTTCTTTTTCGACATAAATATCAGTTGCTTGCTACCATAAGGTTACACAATTTGAACAATACTCTTGCACCCACATTTTCATCCCACTCATTGCTGCTGATGCCCACCTCGCACAAATCGAATCCGATAAGCTGACGGCCGCCTTCCAGTATTTTTCGGAAAAGATAAAACAGCTGTTCTGCCTCAAACCCTCCCGGAACAGGCATTCCCGTATGCGGACATAAGGTCCTGTTCAAACCGTCAATATCGAAGCTGATGTATACTTTTTGTGGAAGATGGTTGATGATCTCATCTGCCAGATACTGCCAGCTTAATCCTTCATACTGGCGTTCCTTTATCTGCTTATCGAAATAAGTAACTACCCTGTTGCAGCTGTTGCAGATGTAATCCCATTCACTCTGGCTGTAATCGCGAACACCCACCTGCACCAGGCGGGTGAGCTGTGGAATTTCATTTAAAGCATTGTACATTATGGAAGCATGCGAATAGGTAAATTGCAGGTAAGCTTCGCGAAGATCGCAATGGGCATCAATTTGTAAAATACCAAAGTCGTTGTGTTTTTCGGAAATAGCCTTATAAAATCCCAGTGGCGTGCTGTGATCACCGCCCAACAACCCAACCAGCTTGCCTTTGTCCAATAAAGCTTTGGTTTGATCGTATACCCATGCATTCAAAAAATCACTCCCCTCATTTACTTCCTTAAGCGCCTTGCACATGAAGCGATTTTCATCAATTTTTTGACCGTGGGAGATATAATCAATGAAAAGCTCAGATTCTTTGCGCAGATAATCGTTTTTAAACAGAATTTTTTTATCCGGCTCACGCAAAAAGAATCCCTGCTTCCAGCCCTCGTTCACGTCGGCATCAAAAAGATCCACATGCAAACTCGCCTTTTGAATGCGTTCCGGGGCTCTTGCCGTGCCGGCAAGGTAGCTCACCGTAACTTCCCAGGGTACCGGCAGTACTACAAGCCTCGCTTCTTCTTCAGAAAAAGGCAAACCGAAAATATTGTAATTAGGGTTGCCTGAACAATTGGGGTCAAACTTCGATAGATCCATGATCAAATAAAATGATGCTTCAAAAAGCGGTGCAAGTTATAGCAGTTCTTTGCAATAACAAACTTAATAACGTTATAATTACAAAGAAGGATGCAGGGGGAGAATTTG
>NZ_DAOMOZ010000094.1:0-17432 GCF_035444585.1 Agriterribacter sp. | reverse complement strand
AGGAAACTTTTCCATTGATCATACCAGAGATGGATAATGCTGGTGCCCGTTACCACTTCCAGCGCTTCGCAATAGGCACATTGGGCCACGTATCCCTGTTTGTCCTGAATGATCTGTATGAATGCGCACATAATTGTTTATTTGAATAAAAAATGAACAATATCTCTAAAATTAGACCGCCTTCATTTTTTTAAAATGCCGGATCAGGAAAACAATTGTCGCTATTGGTAATAATGAATTGCATGAGAAGATAACTTCAGTGATATTTACTGTTCAGGGGATCGTTCCGGTATTACAGAAACAATTGTTTTGTTTACCTTTTTCGTAAAATATTTTCCTGATTGTTCATTGGCGTGTGCCGCAGCCCCGGCGTTCAGGTGATTTCAGGTATGGCCAGGATGTAGCCGCGGTATATGCCATACTTAAATTAAGGCTCAAATGAAAGCAATACCTTTAACCTGAGCTATACCCGGCCTTATATATGGGATCTGAACCCTAATGTAAATGCCAGCGACCCCAAAAATATAGTATCCGGTAATCCTGAGCTTGTCCCGGAGATCGCCGGACAGGCGGAACTTTCTTATGGTCTTAATACCGGCCCTCAATTTTTTATGCATGCCGCTGTTTTCTACAGGCAAACGGATAATACCATAGTGGAGTTCATGGAAACGGATGCGCAGGGAATATCGTATACCAGCAAGCAGAACCTTGCGGGCAACCGGCAGTTTGGTCTCAACCTTTCCTCAACCGCCAATCTTTCTTCAAGCTGGGCACTGAACGGGAACATAAATATCAGTCATCTGAACTACAGCAGTGAGGCGCTGGCAATATTCCGTTCAGGATGGAATGCAGATTTTAGTATCAATACCACCTGTAAGCTGCCCCGTCATTTTGCATTGCAGGTTTTTGGTGAGTACAGTACGCGGTCGGTTACTTTATTGGGCAGCCGCACCGGCGTTTATTATTACAGCTTTGCCGGCAAAAAGGAATTGAAGAACCCCAGGCTCACCATCACACTGGCAGCCGTAAATCTTTTCAACCGGTTTATTCCTGAATCGGAAATGCTGAACCGCCGGCTTTTTATATCCCGAACAGATAACCATTATTTCAACAGGGCGGTTAAGCTTACGATGAACTGGGAGTTTGGCGGACTGCTTCAGCAAAAGGAGAGAAAGCGGATCACTAATAATGATGTAAAAACACAGGGAAAAGGTTAGCGACCGGTTGATATTATATAAAGAAGTTTGCAAATTTTATCTTATCGGACTGCTTTTTTCCCGATTGCGTAAGTAAAAAAAAGTTAATACAGGCAACTTTGCGGCCAATTACCTATTTTTTATGCAAGGTTATCGCAGGTTATGCATGCTGATCAGCATATCAGTACTCTTATTTTGGTCTACTCCTTCACGGTCGCAGGTTTTAACTGCTGAGGATTCACTTTATTCCGGGCTTTTATCTAAGGAGCAGGCCACCGTGCTTTCGGGCTACGGTGAAGCCGCATACGCGCTTGATCTTCAAAAAAAGACAGCAGAAGCTTCACTCCGGCGGGTGGTGTTGTTTGTTGGACATAAATTCAATAATAGAATATCATTGTTTACCGAGCTGGAGCTGGAAAATGCGTTGGTGGCGGGCAATGGCTCGGATGAGGGGATAACCGGTAAAGGCGGGATTTCAATGGAGCAGGCCTTTTTAAAATTCAATCTTGATCCCACCTCCTATATTGTAGCAGGACTGTTCATTCCCCGTGTGGGGTTTATCAATGAAAATCATTTGCCAACAACGTTCAACGGGGTAGACCGGCCATTTTTGGAGGAACTGGTCATACCTTCTACCTGGCGCGAGATTGGAGTAGGATTTTACAGCACCATAAAAAGCGTACCGGGTCTCAATTACAGCGTATCATTGACCAACGGGCTTAACTCCGGCGGATTTACCAACGGGTCGGGTATCCGTGAAGGCAGGCAACTGGGTTCAAAAGCGGGTGGACTTGCCCTGGCTGCCACAGGGTCATTGTTGTATTATATCAATGACTTCCGTTTCCAGTTATCCGCTTATGCCGGTGGTTCAACCGCTGTGGAAGGCAGGGTAGCCGATAGCCTGGCGTTGAATTCAGGTCCCTTCGGCAATGCCGTGGTACTGGGTGATGTGAATGGGCAGTATATTCATAACGGCTGGAACATACGCATTATAGCCAGTGCTGTTTCCATTGGCAATGCTGCGGTTATCAATAAAGCGTATGCAAGCAATACACCTGAGCTGATATACGGGGCTTATGGAGAAGCAGGGTATGATTTGTTTTACAAAAAGCACCATGGTGAAAAGTCGCTCATCGCGTTCGGAAGATATGAATACATGGATTTAAGCGCCCGCCTGCCCTATAACGGCATTCAGAACGACGTGAACCGGAAGCAATATATAATAGCAGGATTAACATATAAACCGGTAAGGGGTGTGGCAATAAAGCTTGATTATGTACACCGCATTACGGGTGAGCCCAATCCTGCGCTGATCGTTACTCCTTTTCCACAACAAATACCCTATTATAAAAGCAATGGCTTTTTAAACGTGGGTATGGCTTATAATTTTTGAGATGCAGAGAAGAACTTTTCTCAGGCAAAGTTGTGTTGCCTGTTTTGGACTGGCTGGTGCCGGGCTACTGCTTGAAGGTTGTGGCAGCGCGTTGCCGTTGGTAAAGCTTACTCCTGTTGGAAATACAATAAGCGTACCTGCTGCTGTCTTTGCCGCACAGGTGATGCATGTTATAGTGAGAAGCAGAACGCTTGAAAACGATATCCTGCTGGTTAAGGAAAATGATACCACCTACAAAGCACTATACCTGCGTTGCACACACGAAGGCGTTGGACTTACGGCTACAGATAAAAAGATCTTCTGCAGCGCACATGGCAGCATCTTCGATTTTAACGGGAATGTAGTAAAAGAACCCGCACTCAGGCCTTTGAAACAATTTAAAACCTCAACAGATAACACCGGCATCATCATTTATTTATCATAAATAATATTGCGTATGTATTTAAAAAAAGTAATTTCACGAACTGCGTTTTTCATAGGAGGAACTGCGCTCCTGGTAACAGCTTCCTGTAAAAAAAATAATGACGGCAACGATACCGATGCTGCCGCCCTGAATACAGAGATATTATCTAACACAGCTACCGGTGTTTGTTTGGCCAGCTACCAGGACCTGGCAGATAAATCAGGACAACTGTTAACGGCCGTACAAACATTAAATACAACCACTACAGATGATAACCTGGCAAGCTGCCGTGCTTTATGGAAGAGTATCAGGGAAACCTGGGAACGTTCGGAAGCCTGGCTGGTCGGTCCCGTGGCTGTAGATGAGATTGACCCCCGTATTGATACCTGGCCGGTTGACTTTAATGATCTGAACAGCATACTGTCATCGGGTGCAACGCTTGATGATGCATATATTGACGGACTGGAAGAATCACTCAAAGGGTTTCATCCCATTGAATACCTGCTTTGGGGCCAGGATGGAGATAAAGCAGCCGCATCCTTTACAGATAAGGAAAAAGAATACCTCCTGGGACTTTCACAAAACCTGAAAAAGCTGAGCGAAGAGGTAAAGGATAGCTGGACCGGCGGGTATACTACCCTGTTGGCTACTGCCGGGGCCGCAGGAAATACCGAATATCCTACTAAAAAAGCGGCTTTTGAGGCGCTGGTTGATGGCATGGCAGGCATCTGCGATGAAGTAGCCAACGGTAAAATGAAAGATCCTTATGAGCTGGAGGATCCCACACAGGAAGAAAGCCCCTTTGCCCAAAATTCAATTATAGATTTTACAAACAATATAAAAGGCATAATGGATATGTACCAGGGTAAATTTATCAATGACGGAAAAGGCATAGAAGACCTTGTTCGCCACTACAATTTGGCGCTTGATAATAAGATCAAAGAAGCTCACGGTACGGCCGTTGCGGCACTCTCGGCTATTGACGTGCCTTTTGGGGAAGCCATTATTGATCAAAAGCCTAAAGTAGAAAATGCCATGGCTAAAATAAACGACCTGGCATCGGTGCTGGATAGCGAGCTAAAACCTTTTTTGCAGCAGTATGGCCAGTAAATGTTGAAGTTGCAGAAGATAGTGTTAAGCAGGGCAAATGATGTCGGTATATTATCGTGAAACTACAAAGATGAAACGACAGAGGTGAGAAGGTATAACCTCTCACTTCTCACGTTTCACTTTTCACGTCTGGCACCGGCATACCGAGCCCACGAGAAAAATATGAGGATCCCGAAAGTATATACAGTTTGTTTTTGTTTGATCACCTGCATCGTGCTTATACAGGTAGCATGTAAAAAATCCGACAAAACTTATTCCAACCCGGATGATGAATGGAGAAGCGGTGGGATGCAAACGGTGTACGATCAGAACAGCAGCGCTTTCACTCATGTATTTCCGGTAATACCGGAACACTTAGAGCGGGTACATGAAATTGGCGATCTGCAGTTTGAAGCAACGTTTGTATCGGCGCCATCTCCTAAAAACCCGGGGCTTGGTCCCATATTTAACAATGTTTCCTGCACATCCTGTCATATCAATGACGGCCGCGGAAAAGTGCCGGGCGTGGGAGAGCTGTCTGTGCTTATGCTTTTTCGGGTAAGCATTCCCGGGCAGAATGAATTTGGCGGGCCCAATCCCGTACCGGGTTTTGGCGACCAGTTGCAGCATCGCGCCGGTGTTAATGTTGTAAAGGAGGCCGACGTAAATATTAAGTACACGGAAAAAACCTTTCAGTTCGACGACGGGTCTGCATACCAGCTTCGCTTCCCCGATTATGCCGTAACCAGTACCTATACTGCCTTTCCTGCTGATGCCATGCTTTCACCCCGGGTGGCAGCGCCGGTTTTTGGTCTTGGCCTGCTTGATGCCGTTAGTGATGCGGATATATTGTCAGGAGCGGATGAAAATGATACAAATGGCGATGGCATCAGCGGTAAACCCAATTATGTATGGAACTATGTAACCCGGCAAACCACGTTGGGAAGGTTTGGGTGGAAAGCCAATCAGCCTTCCATCCTGCAGCAGGTGGCGGCGGCTTATAATGGAGATATTGGTATTACAACCACTGTGTTTCCTCAGGAGAACAGCTGGGGGCAGCCGCAATACGATAAGGCCGCCGATGACCCCGAGCTCTCCGACAGCCTGTTGTACAGTGTTGAGTTCTATATTAAAACACTGGCTGTACCGGCGCGCCGCAATGCTGATGATGCTGTTGTGAAGCAGGGTAAGCAATTGTTCCTTAATGCCGGCTGCGCCAACTGTCATGTGCCCGATTTAAGAACGGCAGTAAATGTTGCTTTTCCGGCAGTAAGCAACCAGTTGATACATCCTTATACCGACCTGTTGCTGCACGATATGGGAGATGACCTGGCAGACCATCGCCCGGATTTTAAAGCTTCAGGAAATGAATGGCGTACCACACCGCTGTGGGGTATCGGCCTTACGCAAAAAGTAAACGGGCACAATAATTTTTTACACGACGGACGTGCCAGGAGCCTGCTCGAAGCCGTGATGTGGCATGGGGGTGAAGCCCTTGCCGCGCGTAATAAGGTAAAAGCCATGAGCTCGGCGGAAAGGAACGCTTTAATAAAATTCCTGGAATCGTTATAGGCTTATACATTGCGATGTTGAAGAGACGGCAATGGTCTCTGGCGTAGTTTGTGAATGCACGAAACACTTAACCATGTATTTCGTACTTTCAGGAATAATATATGCTTACCTGTTGATAGACGGCAGGTGTTGATATGCCTGCCTGTAGATGACAGCTCACGTTTCTTATTAATTTTCAATTGTGGCCCAACTTAACCATTACACATCACCGTTTAAGATCATTTGCATTTTGGTGCTCATTGCCGTGCTGGTAAATGATAAGGTGCATGCCCAAAAGGAATATGATGTAATACGGAACAACTGGATTGAATTCAGTGATGCGCCCAATGCCCTGTATCATCATTTTGCCCGGCAGGCCTGTGCGCTCCTGGACAAACGTGCTGCGGCAATAAAGGAGATACGTTCATTGAGCGGCTGGCAGCAAAGGCAGGAATATATACGCAGATCGTTACAGGAACTCGTAGGCCCATTTCCCCCCAAAACTGCCCTGAATGCAAAAACGGTAAGAATATTAAAAAAAGAAGGCTACAGGATAGAACATATTATATACGAATCGCAACCCGGCTTTTTTGTTACTGCATCGTTGTATATACCTTCCGTACACGGGAAGAATAAACTGCCGGCGGTCATTTATTGCAGCGGGCATGCTGCTGAAGGTTACAGGAGTACGGTATACCAGCACGTCATTTTAAATCTTGTAAAAAAAGGTTTCATTGTATTTGCATTTGACCTGGTAGGGCAGGGTGAACGTCTTGAATATTTTGATGCAGCAAGCGGTAAGTCTTTGGTAGGCGGCCCGGTAGCTGAACATTCCTGGGCCGGTGCGCAGGCTTTCATTACCGGCAGTTCGCAGGCAAAATATATGATATGGGATGGTATAAGGGCAGTGGATTATTTGCTTGACAGGAAAGAAGTGGATCCACAACGGGTAGGCATAACCGGCCGCTCCGGCGGAGGTACGCAATCTGCATACATTGCAGCATTCGATGAACGCATAAAAGCCGCCGCCCCGGAATGTTACATTACCAGTCTTTCCCGCATATTTCAAAGCATCGGCCCGCAGGACGCGGAACAGAACCCGGGTGATGCGGTTTTACGTGGAATAGACCATGCTGATCTTTTGCTGGTACGGGCGCCCAGGCCTGCATTGATGATCACCACCACCCGCGATATGTTCAGTATTGAAGGTGCAAGGGAAACAGCAAAAGAAGTATCGGGTATTTATAAGGCGTATAAGAAAGAAGGTAATTTTAGTATGGTGGAAGATGATGCGCCGCATGCATCTACCCAAAAGAACAGAGAAGCCATGTATGCTTTTTTCCAGAAGCATTTAAACAATCCCGGCAGTTCCCTTGATGAAGAAACGGATACATTAACAGCACAGGAATTGCAGGTAACCGGAACGGGCCAAACAGCTACCTCACTGAAAAGTGAAACGGTTTTTAGTTTGAATCGCAAACAGGCGGAGCAATTGGAACAGCGCCTGCAGGCTTCCCGCAATACATTGAACAGTCATTTGGTAAATGCGGTACAGTCGGCGCGTAAGCTTTCGGGTTATGTGCCGCCGCTGCAAACGCATGAGCCTGTTTTTACCGGGCGATTCCGCAGAGATGGTTATACAATAGAAAAATATTTTTTGCAGGGCGAAGGGAATTATATTATCCCTTACCTGTTGCTGAAGCCGGATCAGCCCAGCCATAAAGCGCTTTTGTATCTGCATCCATCCGGGAAGCAGGCAGAAGCAGCGGAAGGAGGCGAAATGGAATGGTTTGTAAAAAAAGGATTTACGGTGCTGGCGCCCGACCTGATAGGAGTGGGGGAAATGGGGGCGGGTGTTTTTGAAGGAGATTCTTATATTAAAGGCGTTTCCTATAATGTGTGGTTCGCTTCCATGCTTATCGGGAAAAGCATTGTTGGGGTAAGAGCAGGTGATGTAGTACGACTTGCCCGGTTATTGAAGTCCAATAAAAATGTGCAGGCCGTTTATGGTCTTGCCAAGAAAGAGATGGCGCCGGCATTGCTCCATGCCGCGGCTTTTGATCCGTCAATCAGCAACATAGCGCTTATTGAACCGTATACTTCTTACCGCAGCATTGTAATGCATCGTTTCTATAACCCGGCTTTCATCCACAGCATGGTGCCCAACGCGCTTACAGCTTACGACCTTCCAGATCTTGCCGCCGGCCTTGCCCCGCGGAAGCTGTTGATCGCCCATGCTACGGATGGCGCGGGAAATGAACCCACACCGGAGGAGGCAGAAGCAGATTTTGCGATCATTAAAACGGCTTACGGGCATAAAAATGCAGGCGGGCAGCTCCGCATTATACCGGGTAAGCCAACGGGTAAAAATGCTGATCTGTACGGGGGATGGATAGAATAGGAATGGGTAACCCGGGAAACCGGTTATGCAAATCAGGGCTCAACTTTATGATACCGGAAAAGCCTGAAGGACTTTAATATGAATAGCCCAGGCTTCAACCGGGATTATTAGAGATGTAGTTTCTTCAACCCCCCGGAGGAATTGAATTGGGTGGCTATTCACATTAAAATCCTTATAAGTAATTAAAAGGTTTGTTTATTGATTAACGCTACAGAGGGTGTTTCTGATTAATACTTTTCGTGGCGATGATTTTTTGCAGGAACGCTTTATGTTCCATAGGAACATTTTATGGGTAGTAAATGTGGAAATGAGAGCTCGTTCCGTAGGAACGTTTGGTGTAATTATCTTACATTTAAATGAATAATAAGGATTAGGCATTTTGTTCGCAAATCTTGTCATTGAAGGTGCTGTTACTTTATGCCTTTGATGATTTAATTGCAATAGCACCAAACGTTCCCAAGGAACGTTTTTATGGTATTTCTCCCGAATCTCCTACCCACCAAAAGTCCCGATGGGACTAAGAAAACAATTCAAATTATTACTACTATTTTTTGCGAACAGCCTTCCTGATCCTATAAATAATTAACTATTAAAAAAGATCTATGCCAAACACTTATTTCAAATTACATATTCAGCTTGTATTTGCCGTAAAATATCGCGCCGGGCTAATACATAGAGAATGGAAAGAAGATCTACATAAATATATAACCGGTATTTTTCAGCAGAATAATCATAAGATGCTGCAAATAAATAGTATGCCTGATCACATTCATATTTTTATTGGAATGCGGCCTCATCAATCCATCTCCGCATTGGTTCAAAATGTAAAAACAGAAAGCAGTAAGTGGGTAAAAGCAAAAAATTTTTGCAAGGGTCCTTTTAACTGGCAAGAAGGATATGGTGCATTTTCCTATTCAAAAAGTCATGTGCCTGATGTAATACGTTATATCCAAAACCAGGAAATTCATCACCGTAAAGAAACATTTTTGGATGAATATAGAAAAATGCTACAGTTGTTTGAAGTAGACTATGATGAACAATACCTTTTTAAAGAGCTCGCGTAGCACAACTTTCCTGATGAGCGGGCAGTAGTTTTAAAAAAAATAGAAATACCTTGCTGCAATGAAAGCATTGATATGCAGCCGCCCCGGAACTTTTGAATACAATGATGTGCCTGCACCGGTATTGCAGCCGGGACATGCCATCCTTAAAATAAAACGCATTGGCATTTGCGGCACCGATTTGCACGCCTACCGGGGAACCCAGCCCTATTTTAATTATCCAAGAATACTGGGACATGAATTGGCCGCCGACCTGCTGGATGCGGATGGACCTATAGGGTTTGTGCCCGGCGAAACACTGACCTTTATTCCCTATTTCAGTTGCGGTACATGCATAGCCTGCCGCAACGGCAAACCCAATTGCTGCGCAACCATACAGGTGTGCGGCGTACATGTGGATGGCGGGATGGCAGACTACTTATCTGTACCTGAAGCAACCCTGGTAAAAAGTGAAGGACTGGGATATGACGAACTGGCGCTGGTAGAACCTTTGGCTATCGGGGCGCACGGCATACGGAGGGCAGGTATTATGAAAGATGAGTTTGTGCTGGTGGTTGGCGCAGGGCCCATAGGGTTGGGCACGATGGAATTTGCACGGATAGCCGGCGCCAATGTGATTGCAATGGATTTTAATGAAACGAGACTTGCATTTTGCAAAAACAGCATGAACATTCCGTATACAATAAACCCATCTGAAGAAGATGCAATAAAACGCTTGGAAGAAATAACAAATGGTGATATGCCCACCGTGGTTATTGATGCAACGGGTAACCGCAAAGCGATCAATAGCGGGCTGCAATACCTGGCGCATGGCGGCCGCTATGTGCTGATCGGGCTGCAGCGGGAGGAATTCTGCCTCAGCCATCCTGAATTTCATAAACGCGAGACAACATTAATGAGTAGTCGAAATGCAACCCGCCAGGATTTTGAGCATGTTATCCATACAATAAAAGCCGGGTTGATCAGTCCGCTCCGGTATATCACTCACCGGGCGCAGTTTGATGCCGTAAAAGATATTTTTGAGGAGTGGCTTGATCCATCTGCGGGCGTAATAAAGGCAATGGTTGAAAAGGATTAAATTGCGCATCGTATCAATAAAAACATCCGGCCATGATAAAAGCTATTCTTGTTGCAGGTATTTTTATTTCCGGCGTTGTGATAGCAATGGAAAAACAGCAAACCGGAAAGGATATTATTCCGGCAACATCAACTTCACAGGCAGATACCAATGTTGACCTGGCCAAGCTCATCGAGCCCGGTGCAGTGCTGCAAAAAGTATCTGATCGGTTCCGTTTTACCGAAGGCCCTGCTGCGGATAAAAAAGGAAATATATTTTTTACCGACCAGCCCAACGATAAAATATGGAAGTACGACACAGAGGGGAACCTGTCTGTATTCATGGATAGATCCGGCCGATCCAACGGCTTATATTTTGACAAGAACGGGAATTTAATTGCCTGTGCCGATGAAAGAAATGAATTATGGTCCATTGATCCTGATAAAAAGGTTACCGTATTGCTGGATGGTTTCAACGGCATTCGGTTCAATGGCCCCAATGATTTATGGATTGACAAAAAAGGAGGTATATATTTTACCGATCCTTATTACCAGAGAGATTACTGGGAAAGAAAGCAACCGGATATGGATGCACAGCAACTGTATTACCTGGCCAAAGGAGCGCAGGAAGCTATTGTAGCAGACGCTGACTTTGTACGTCCGAACGGCATTACCGGCACGCCCGATGGCAGGTGGTTGTATGTAGCCGATATAGGCGCCGGTAAAACCTACAGATATCAAATAAACAAAGACGGCAGTTTAAGCAACCGGCAGCTTTTTGTACCGCAGGGTTCAGACGGGATGACGCTCGACGGCAAAGGCAACCTGTACATTACGGGCAAAGGTGTAACTGTGTATGATGCATCGGGAACGAAAATCGGTAATATTCCTGTCCCTTCGGATTGGGTGGGCAATGTTTGTTTTGGAGGGAAAGACCGGAAGACATTGTTCATTACAGCATCGGAATCGGTGTATACTTTACAGATGCGGGTGAGGGGGGGGAGATAGATTGCAGGTTGCAGGAGGTAAGAGGTGTAAGGTATGGGGTGTGAGGTGGCTTAGACTGCCGAAGGTACTGCAGCCGGATATATTTCTTCAGCCTGATGGCTGTATTTTATACATTCATTAGAAGTAACGGAATGGTTTTGTATCCATGGCGGGCAGATTTTATTCCAAATTTCCTCTTCAAATTTGATTTTTAATTTTTATTTGTCTTTTGTGATTTGGTTTCTTTGTATTTCTGATGATTCAGGTTTCGGACTTTATTTAAATGATCTTAAAATATGCATTACAAACGCATAATATTGTCGTTCACTGCACTATTGGTTACCATTGTTGTTGCGGCGCAATCTAATCTCGACAGTATTCTTAATGATTTTTACAACCGTCCCGACAGGGTACTGGTAGCCGCTCACAGGGCAGCGCATACTGCTTATCCCGAAAATTCGGTTGCTGCCATGAAAGAAGCCATACGGCTCGGTGTGGACATTATTGAAACAGACATAAGGGAAACAAAGGATGGCGTGCTCATCATTATGCACGACAAAACCATTGACCGAACCACTACAGGGAAAGGGCTGGTGGCTGAAAAGACCTATGCCGAACTGCAGCAGTTTTTTCTTTTGCATGATGGTGAACCCACTTCAGAAAAAATCCCGACTTTTAAAGAAGTGCTTGAATTGGTGAAAGGGAAAGCGATGCTTGATATTGATTATAAGGCCGACGGTAAAAGAGCAGCCAAATCTACAGCCCGGCTACTGAGAAAAACAAAAATGGAAAAGCAGTCGCTGTTTTTTTTGTACGATTATAAGGATGCGCCTGCCCTGCGCAGGATGAATAAAAAAATACAATTCATGACCCGTGCCTACAGCAAAGAAGATGTGGATGGCATATTTAACCAGGGGATTGAAGTGCCGGTGATCCACGCCGATGATAAGTTTTACTCCGATTCCCTGATGGGCGTTATCCGCGGCAAAGGCATAAGGCTCTGGATGAATGCATTGGGGAAATATGAAAAACTGGAAGCAGAGGAAAAGAATAGCGGTTTTGATGCCTTGCTGCGCATGCACCATACCAATATTATACAAACAAATTTCCCGGAAGAGTTGATCGCTTACCTGAAGGCAAGAGGGTTACACCGGTGATGAATACAGCGGTCGGTACGCGACAAAGGAGTGTCAGACCGCGGATCAAATCACAAATCAAAAATTCCTACCCGCATCCAAAAGTAAATATCCCATGCAGGCTTGCTGTATGAAAATCCCTCCACACCCGGTTAATTTCCGAGTTCTGGTCCGATGCCGCCATTCCGCAATAAGGGTAGAGCTCATCTACAGCCCTGCGTGACAATTTAACCAGTGATCTGCATGCTTCTCCCAGGCTATTAACAGAAGAAGCGCTCCATTGCTTTTCCCCGCAACCATTTGCCCATGTTTTTTCCAGCACTTCATAAAAAACCTGCCGGGCATCTTCCAGCCTGCTTTTGCTTCTTGCCAGTGTTTCGAGCATTTCACAGGCTTCCGTTATATTGTATCCATGCCGTTTAATGCGGTCTTCAAATAATGCTTTACAAAGGTCTGTAAAATGAAAAGCCATGCCCGAATAGTTGGCTGTAAGCGTAACTTCAGCAAAGGATAGAAAAGGAAAATAAAAAACCGGGTCGGGTAACAAGGCATATTCCCTGTCAATGATAAAGCATCTTTCCCCGGGCACCGCCAGTGCCTCCACGCTGAAAGCCTGGCTTGCAGTGGCTTTCATACCTGTGGTATTCCAGTCGTTGTGTAGGGTAACTTCTTCTTTCTTAAAAATAAAAGACCCGGTAAGCGGAGATCCATCCTCTTTCAGCACAGGCGCACCGTTTTTTTCAATCACGCAGTTGGCCGTAAATGCTGTGGCATATGGGGCGCCGGTGGCATATTTCCAGTGACCGTTTATTAGGTAACCGTTTTCGGCAACTGCAGCTTTCCCGGACGCGGCTCCACTACCGGCAAGGCATACCTGCTTATCTGAAAAGAAGGAGGAAGCTGCCTGTTTATCAAGGAATCCGATAAACCAGTTGGCTCCGCTGCACAGGGTTACCGTCCAGCCCACGCTGCCATCGGCCAGGGCCAGCGCTTCCTGTAAACGCACTGCTTCCGGTAGCTGCAATTCCAGTCCACCCATGGAACGGGGCACGAAAAGGTTGAACCAGTTTTGCTCAAAAATCAATTTTAATTGTTGCGGGTGCAGTTGCCCCAACTGCTCTGCCGCTGCGGCATAACGCCTGATCGTGTCAACGGATCCGGCAGCCACCAGCTGCGAAGAAATTTTACCTGTAAACATTATTGTATTCAAAGGTAGATGACCTGTGTCAACTGGTGAAAAAATCTTACTTTCAGAATATTAAAAGCAAGGCATGAAAAAATATTTTCTCCTGGTAATGCTAACCGCCGCAAGTTATGCAATGCTCCCTGCACAGGACATTAAAACGCAGATCGCCGGTAAAGCAAATGCTATTCTCCCTGAGCTGATACAATGGAGAAGATACCTGCACCAGCATCCCGAATTGTCGAACAGGGAATTTAAAACGGCGGAGTACATTGCCGCGCATTTGAAAAAACTGGGACTGGAGGTCCAGACCGGCATTGCCAAAACCGGCGTAGTGGGTATTTTAAAAGGCGGGAAGCCCGGCCCTGTTGTTGCTTTGAGAGCCGATATGGATGCCCTGCCGGTTAAAGAAAGAGTGGATGTTCCTTTTGCCTCGAAAACGGAAGGTGAGTACCTGGGAGAAAAAGTATCGGTTATGCATGCCTGTGGGCACGATGCGCATATGGCCATATTAATGGGCACTGCATCGGTATTGAGTTCCATGAAAAAAGATATAGCGGGAACAGTAAAATTTATCTTTCAGCCTGCTGAGGAAGGGCCTCCCGGCGATGAAGAAGGCGGAGCGCCATTGATGATCAAAGAAGGCGTAATGGATAACCCGAAAGTGGATGCCATTTTTGGATTGCATATCAATTCGGCAACGCCTGTTGGGGAAATAAAATACAAGCCGGGCGCTGAAATGGCCGCAAGCGACTGGTTTACCATCAAAGTAAAGGGAAAACAATCGCATGGTTCACAACCATGGGGTGGGGTTGACCCTGTGGTAATTGCGGCGCAAATTATCCAGGGGTTGCAAACCATTGTGAGCCGCCAGCAGGATCTTACCAAAGCGCCGGTAGTAATTACCGTCGGAAAAATTCACGGCGGGGTAAGGAGCAATATCATTCCCGAAGAGCTGGTGATGGAAGGAACGATCAGAACGCTTGACGAAGAAATGCATAAGGATGTGCATGAGCGCATTCGCAATACAGCGGGCCATATTGCCGCCGCGGGCGGCGCCACGGTGGAAGTAAGCATTGATAACAAAACCAAAGTTACCTATAACGATCCGGCTCTTGTAAAGCGCATGCTTCCCTCGCTGGAAGCCGCTGCCGGCAAAGGAAAAGTATATGAAACGGAATGGACAACAGGCGCTGAGGATTTTTCATTCTTCGGCGACAGGGCGCCGTCATTCTTTTTCTTTCTGGGCGGCATGCCGGCGGGACAGGATCTTAAAAAAGCAGCGCCCCACCATACGCCCGATTTTTATATTGACGACAGTATGCTGGATACGGGAGTGAAAGCATTTTGCAATATAGTGTTTGATTATGGGAGGCAACATACCAAATAAACAAATGGCAGGAACCCAATAAAGTGAAACGACAGACGTCAGACGTGAAACGGCAGTACGCTTTCACCTCTCTCATGTCCTCACCATTATTTCGCAAACTGCTTCCTGATCACATTCAGTGCGCCACCTTCCTTAAACCACTGGATCTGCTGCTGGTTGTAGGTATGGTTAACCGTTATATTATCGGCAGTGCCGTTGGCGTGGTGCAATACCAATGTAAGCGGTTTGCCGGGAGCAAAGCCGGTGAGCCCTGTAATATCAATAGAATCGTCTTCCCGGATCTTATCGTAATCTTCCTTATTGGCAAAAGTAAGCGCCAGCATACCCTGCTTTTTCAGATTGGTTTCATGTATACGGGCAAAGCTCCTGACAACAATGGCACGAACACCAAGGTGCCGGGGTTCCATGGCAGCGTGTTCCCTGCTAGAACCCTCTCCGTAATTTTCATCGCCCACCACTATCGTTCCAATACCTGCCGCTTTATAGGCCCTGGCGGTCGCCGGAACGGGTCCGTATTGTTCCGTTAACTGGTTTTTTACGGTATCTGTTTTTTCATTGTAAAAATTGATGGCGCCGATGAGCATATTGTTGCTGATGTTATCCAAATGCCCCCTGAACTTTAACCAGGGACCGGCCATCGAAATATGATCGGTAGTGCATTTTCCTTTTGCTTTGATTAAAAGTTTCAGCCCTTTCAGGTCTGTCCCTTCCCAGGGGGCAAAAGGAGCAAGCAACTGCAGGCGCTGTGAGTCGGGGTTTACAATAACCTCTACCTTACTGCCGTCTTTGGCAGGAGCTTCATAACCCGGATCTTCCACGGAAAACCCTTTGGGAGGCAGTTCTACCCCGGTTGGCTCATCCAGCATCACTTCCTCGCCATTTTCATTTTTGAGCTTATCTTTTAAAGGGTTAAAAGTAAGATCGCCGGCGATGGCGAAAGCCGTAACGATTTCGGGGGAGGCAACAAAAGCATGTGTGCTGGCCAGGCCGTCATTGCGTTTGGCAAAATTGCGGTTAAATGAGGTGATGATGGAGTTTTTGCGGTTGGGATCGTCAATATGACGCGCCCATTGCCCGATGCAGGGGCCGCAGGCATTGGCCAAAACCACGCCGCCTATTTTGTCGAATGTTTTTAAAAAGCCGTCTTTTTCAATGGTATAACGAACCATTTCACTGCCGGGTGTTATGGTAAATTCGGCTCTTGTCTTTAATTTTTTATCAACGGCCTGCTGTGCCAGGGAGGCAGAGCGGCTGATGTCTTCATATGAAGAGTTGGTACAGGAGCCGATCAGCGCCACTTCTAATTTTTCGGGCCATTGATTGGCTTTTACAGCGTCGGCAAATTTACCGATGGGCCAGGCCAGATCGGGAGTAAAGGGTCCGTTTACATAGGGTTCCAGTTCGCTTAGGTTGATTTCTATGACCTGGTCATAATATTTTTCGGGGTTGGCATATACTTCAGGATCGGGGCGCAAATGCTCTTTAATGCCATCGGCCAGCGCCGCCACTTCTTCACGTTCTGTTGCCCTGAGGTAAGCGGCCATTTTTTCATCGTATGTAAATATGGAGCAGGTGGCGCCAATTTCGGCGCCCATATTGCATATCGTTCCTTTGCCGGTAGCGCTGAGGCTTTCGGCGCCTTCTCCGAAATATTCAACAATAGCGCCTGTACCGCCTTTTACGGTAAGTATGCCGGCCACTTTTAATATTACATCTTTAGGGGAGGCCCAGCCGCTCAATTTGCCGGTAAGTTTTATACCGATCAGTTTGGGCATTTTTAGTTCCCAGGGCAAACCGGCCATTACATCTACCGCGTCGGCGCCACCCACGCCAATGGCTACCATGCCCAGTCCCCCGGCATTGGGTGTATGCGAGTCTGTTCCGATCATCATGCCCCCGGGAAAAGCGTAGTTTTCAAGCACAACCTGGTGAATGATACCTGCGCCGGCTTTCCAGAAGCCGATGCCATATTTATTGGAAATGGAAGCAAGGAAATCATATACTTCTTTATTTACGTCTACTGCCGTTTTCAGGTCCTGGGCTGCGCCCACTTTAGCCTGTATCAGGTGGTCGCAGTGAACGGTAGAGGGAACCGCCACGGTGCTTCTGCCGCAGGTCATGAACTGCAGTAAAGCCATTTGAGCAGTAGCATCCTGCATGGCTACGCGGTCGGGTGCAAAATCAACATAATCTTTTCCTCTTTCATATGCGCGGGCAGGGGGCTCATACAGGTGAGCGTATAATATCTTTTCTGCGAGTGTGAGCGGTGTTCCGGTGAGCGTACGTGCAGCTTCAATCTTAGCGGGCATTCCGGCATAGGTTTTTTTAATGAGATCGAGATCAAAAATCATAGTATATATCTGTTTTTAGGTGGTTGACGTATTGAATGTATTACCGGCCGGGAATCTGGTTTCACCTTTGCCTTCTCATTAATATAACGCCGGCACGTGTGTGATGGCTATCAAAAAGCCCGGCAAAATTATCGAAAAAAGGCCGGTTTCATAACAAGGCATTTACAATACCGTTATTTATTTTTTATAATTTAGCAGTATGAATAAGTTCAAGCACTTTATTGAATGGCAGGTG
>NZ_DAOMOZ010000093.1:0-17507 GCF_035444585.1 Agriterribacter sp. | reverse complement strand
GCAACTGGTAAGCCATCTTGCCAATATGGGGGACTCCAAAACACTGGCTATTCACCCGGCCTCTACCACGCACGAGCAGTTAACGGATGAAGAGCAAAAAGCTGCCGGTGTGGAACCCAACCTGATAAGGATAAGCGTAGGTACGGAGCATATTGATGATATAAAGGCCGATTTTGAGCAGGCATTCGACAAAGTGTTTGCGTCAAAAGCAGCCTTAAGCTAAGTAAATAAAGAAGGGCTGTCTCAAAAGACCGGTACAGAAGATATGCCACTAAGACCCGCCTGAACCGGACGGGCAGGCTCAAACCTGCAGGGACACTAAGTCCTGGTCTTCAGGTTTTATTTTCTCGCGCCTTAGTGACTTTGTGGCAAAATATTACTTTTTTGACAGCTCTTCCTCTTTTGTAATGAAAGCGATGCACTAATAAGTTGCTGCAAATATGTCTACACAGGTGTACACACATACAGTACCATTTATACTTGAAAGCGGAGAAACCATTTCCCAATATCACCTGGCTTATACAACACTGGGTAAGCTCAATGCCGGGAAGGACAATGTGGTATGGGTTTTTCATGCGCTTACTGCCAACAGCAATCCTGCCGACTGGTGGCCGGGGCTGGTAGGCGAAGGAAAATTGTTTGATCCCGCAACCTGGTTTATTATCTGCGTAAACATGCCCGGAAGCTGTTATGGAAGCATTGGCCCGCTGGAAATTAACCCGGCAACCAATGAACGCTGGTACCACGATTTTCCGCTCTTTACTACCAGAGATATGGTAAGGACTTACCGTGCTTTGAGGTCACATCTCGGCATCAGCAAGATCCATACAGGCATAGGCGGTTCCATGGGGGGGCAGCAGTTGCTGGAATGGGCGATAGAGGAGCCTGAGCTTTTTGAGCATGTGATCGCATTGGCCACCAACGCGCAGCATTCGCCCTGGGGAATAGCTTTCAATGCATCGCAGCGGATGTGTATCGAAACCGATGTTACCTGGAAAGAGAAAATACCGGAAGCAGGTTTAGAGGGCATGAAGGCCGCCAGGAGCGTTGCGCTGCTCAGCTATCGAAACAACAATACATATAACCTTACCCAGCCGAGGGATAAAAAAACAGCCTGGCCTGTTTCGCATCCTTTTGGCGGGGAAGCAGCCGAAAGCTACCAGCGCTACCAGGGTGAAAAATTGGCCAAACGTTTCAATGCCTTCAGCTATTATCGCCTTAGCCAGGCCATGGATGCGCACGATGTAGGCAGGGGGCGGCATTCTGTAGAAGAAGCTTTGGGCCGCATACGTTCCAAAGCTTTGGTGATAGGCATTACCAATGACCTGCTTTTTCCACCCGATGAGCAGAAAAAAATTGCAGATCATATACCCGGCGCCGAATATCATTTAATAGAATCGGCTTACGGTCACGATGGCTTTTTGCTGGAGTATGAGAAAATTGAGCAGGTGGTAAAGTCTTTTATAAAAGAAGACAGGGTGAGTTATTTGAAAATCGTAAATCAGTAAGTAAATGAACATGCAGCGGCAGTTGAATATTGGATTATTTGGTTTTGGCGTGGTAGGAGAAGGCTTGTATAAAGTGCTGGAGCAAACCCCTTCACTGCAAGCCACTATAAAAAAAGTTTGTATAAAAAATCCCGGTAAAAAACGGAACGCTCCTGCCGCATTGTTTACTACAGACCGGTTTGAATTGCTCAATGATCCCGGCATCAATGTAATTGTGGAAGTGATCAATGAATCCGAACCCGCATTTGAAATTGTGTCTACCGCATTAAAAAACGGCAAAGCCGTAGTAAGTGCGAGCAAAAAAATGATCGCGGAACATCTTCCGGAAATACTGGCATTGCAAAAGCAATATGATCAGCCTTTTTTATGTGAGTCGGCCGCCTGCGCTTCTATACCTGTAATAAGGAATCTCGAAGAATATTACGACAATGATCTGCTCCATTCCATAAGGGCTATTGTAAACGGTTCAACCAATTTTATTCTCACCAGGATGTTTGAAGATAAGCTCGACTTCAAACAGGCTTTGATACTGGCACAGCAACTGGGCTTTGCCGAAGCGGATCCTTCACTTGACGTAGATGGGTGGGATGCATTGAACAAGTGGACCTTTTTGCTAACCCATGCATATGGCATTGTTGAAAAACCGGAAAACATTGTTTTTAACGGCATCCAGAATATTAAGCTGAGCGATGCTGCCGTGGCAAGAGAAAGAAATTATGAGATAAAATTGGTGGCCCAGGCTAAAAAATTAAATAATGGCAAAGTAGCCGCTTTTGTATTGCCTCAGTTTGTAACGCATGATGATCCGCTGGCATTTGTAAAGAATGAATTTAACGGAGTGGTCATTGAAAGCAGCTTTGCCGATAAGCAATTCTTTTATGGTAAAGGCGCCGGCAGCTTCCCTACGGCTTCAGCAGTGCTGAGTGATATTTCTGCGCTCAGGTATGATTACCGCTATGAGTATAAGAAGCTGTATTATCACACCCCTCCGGAGCTTACCAATGATTTTTACGTTCGCACTTACCTGAGTTTCGATGACTGGAAGAACATCCCCCGCGAAAAATTTGAGTGGATCGAAGAATGGCATGCGGGTGAACGCAAATATCTTTCAGGTGTATTGCATTTTAATAATCTTAAAGATGCTTCCTGGTGGAAAGAGAACAATGTTTCCCTCATCCTCACCCCCGACGCCATTATTGAAGATATAGAAATTAGAAAGCTCAAAAAGAAAAGCCTTGAGCTGGCGGGCATTGTGGATTAGTTTTTTTGTGCCGCTAAAGAAGAACAACTGTAATTATTCAGCTATTAACGTCTTATCAAAATAAAAAGTCGCTTCTCTCAACAGGGCGACTTTTATTTTATCTTTATCGGGTTAATGAACATTTCAAACCTAACCGGGTGGCCTGCGACTATGGGTATCAAAAAATTCTATAGTATATGCGTTCTGCTGTTGTTTTGCCTCCGTGCCTTTTCACAGGGGGAGGGATACCAGTTCATGCGGCTTGACCTGCGCCACGGACTTTCGCACAACCAGGTAAACTGCATATTAAAAGACAGCCGGGGATTTATGTGGTTTGGCACCATGTCGGGCTTAAACCGGTACGACGGCTATGATTTTAAAGTGTTTAAAAATGACCTTCGTGATTCCACCTCGCTTAGTGATAATTATGTAGAAAGGATCTTTGAATTACCCGGCAGGAAGTTATGGATAGCCACCCGCAATGGAAACAATATTTACGATCCCGTTACCGATCGTTTGAGCAGGAATGACCGCCAGTATTTGTCGCAGCTATCGCTTCCTCCGGGGAATGTATATGCTGTTGTAAAAGACCGGCAGGGAAATTACTGGTTCTTATACCAGAACAATGCAGGCGTATACCGGTACTCGCCTTCCACGAAAAAGATCATGCCGTTGCAGCACGACCCGGATGACAGCTTAAGCATTGCTACCAATGACGTAGCTGCATTGGCCCAGGATAGCAATAACAATATCTGGATCGTTCACCGCAATGGCATCATTGAAAAATTAGATGAAGCTACCTACGACGTTATTCAGCGAAATGATCAAATGAAAAACATTACAAAAAGCAGTATTCAGAATTATACATTATTTATAGATAATGACAATGAGCTTTGGGTGAGCGTATTGTTGGCCGGCAATCCCGGCGGTGTTTTTTATTATCAGCCCGCCACTGATCATTTGTCGCACTTTTCAAAAGAGAAAGGTGAGATCAGGCTTAATACCAATATTGTAACCGGCATAGCGCAGGACGAGGATGGGATGATATGGATTGGTACCGATCACGGGGGTATTAATATTGCGGATAAAAAGAATAAAACCGTTCGTTACCTGCTCAACGATGCCGAAGATCATACCACCATCAGCCAGAACAGCATTTATTCGGTGTATAAAGACAGCAGCGGTATCATATGGCTGGGTACTTATAAGCAGGGCATATGCTATTTTGATAACAGCATGGCTATGTTCAGCTTATTCCGGCATAAGGTTTCTGATGTCAACAGCTTGCCCTATGAAGATGTGAACAGGTTTGCGGAGGATGCAAAAGGAAATTTATGGATAGGTACCAATGGCGGCGGACTGGTATATTATGACCGTAGAAATAATAAGTTTTCCGTTTTTCGCCATAACCCCGCTGATCCGAACAGTCTTAGCAATGATGTGATCGTGAGTTTATTTGTGGATCATGAACAAAAATTATGGATAGGTACCTATTTTGGTGGTTTGAATTGTTATGATGGTAAAAAATTCACGCAGTTCCGGCACAGCGCTGCCGATACCAACAGTATCTCAGACAACAGCATCTGGGAAATATTTGAAGACAGTGATAAAGACCTGTGGATAGGAACGCTTAGCGGCGGATTGAACCGTTACGACAGGGAAAAAAATATTTTTCATCATTACAGGGTGGAAGACGGGCAGTCGCTGCATTCTAATTATATCTCCGCTATTGTTGAAGACACCGATCAAAATATCTGGATCGGTACATCCAATGGCATTGATGTGCTCAATAAAAAAAACGGGCTTTTCCGTTACATGGGCCATGACGATGCCGACAGCACTTCATTAAGCAACAACAATGTAATTGCCATTTTGCAGGACAGCAGGGGATTGATATGGGTAGGTACCCGGGAGGGACTGAACCTGCTTGATGAGAACAACAATACATTTACTGTTTTTCGCAAGGAACACGGGCTGGCAGATAATACCGTGCTTACTTTACTGGAAGACAACAAAGGCGAGCTGTGGGTAGGTACGCCCAACGGCCTGAGCAATGTGGCGGTAAAGGATATTTCAGGCAAAGTAACCATACGGGTTGAGAACTATGATGAATCGAACGGTTTGCAGGGAAGGGAATTCAATGATAAAGCAGCTTTTAAAACCAGGGCGGGCGAGCTTATTTTTGGAGGACCCTATGGATTTAATCTTTTCAATCCCGAAAAATTCCTTCTGCATAAAACCATACCCCGGATAGCGCTTACAGAGTTTTTGCTGTTCAACAGAACGGTAAGTGTAGACGAAAAAATAAATGGGCGCGTAGTGTTGGCAAAAGCGTTTACGGAAACGGAATCCCTTGTACTGCGCTATAACCAGAATGTATTTTCTATAAGATTTGCCGCGCTGGGTTCCATCCAGTCGCTGAAGGATAAGTTCGTGTATATGCTGGAAGGATTTAACAGGGAATGGCTCACAACGGATGGCAGGCAAAGGACCATAACCTATACCAACCTTGACCCCGGCGAGTATACATTCAGGGTGAAAGCAGACGGCGAATTTGCGGGAACGGATAATGAAGGAATTGCATTGCGCATTACCATACTTCCCCCTTTTTGGAAAACCTGGCCCGCTTTTCTGCTGTATATGGTTTTTGCAGCCGGCATCCTGCTGCTGGCGCGCAGGCTTACCATTCAGCGGGCTAAAATGCGCTTTCAGTTTGATCATCAAAAAAAAGAAGCGCAACGCATACATGAACTGGATATGCTGAAGCTGAAGTTTTTTACAAATGTGAGCCATGAATTCAGAACTCCTTTGTCGCTGATCATTACTCCTGTAGAAAAGATGATGAAGCAGTCGGGTGATGAAGGTCAAATAAAGCAGTTTCAATTGATATACCGTAATGCCAAACGGCTGCTCGGACTGGTAAATCAATTGCTTGATTTCAGGAAGCTGGAAATGCGTGAGTTGCGCCTCTATCCTTCCCGGGGCGATATTGTTGCTTTTGTAAAAGAGCTTACTTTTTCCTTTACCGACCTGGCAGAAAGAAAAAACATCAGCTACACTTTTTGTTCTTCTGCCGAATCATTGGAGATGTTGTTTGACCCCGAAAAGTTCGAAAGGATCATGTTCAATCTTTTATCCAATGCATTTAAGTTCACCCCGGAGCATGGAAGCATAAGTGTGAATATGTCCGTTAAGGAAACTTCAGCAGGCGGGCATCTGGAAATTGCTGTTAACGACAGTGGAATAGGCATCCCCCGGGAAGAGCAGGATAGAATATTTGAAAGATTTTTCCAGCATGAGATCCCGGATAACATATTGAACCAGGGCAGCGGTATAGGACTGGCTATTACCCGCGAATTTATCCGGTTGCATGGCGGGAGCATCAGTGTTAAAAGTAAACCCGGAGAAGGAACAGCATTCACCATAAGCATTCCCGTGAAAGCCAGGTCTGTTGTTCATGAAAGCAACAACATTTCCGATACAGAAATTGTAATGCATACTGCGCACGATACGGTTCCGGATGAAATGGAGCATAAGTCATCACGCAAAAAAGGCAGCGTACTGATAGTGGATGATAACGATGATATCCGGTTTTACATTAAGGATAATCTGAGGTCGAACTATACAGTATATGAAGCAATGGACGGAAAAGAGGGCTGGAGAAAAGCACAGGAATTTCAGCCCGATATCATCATCAGCGATATTATGATGCCGGGCATGAACGGCATGGAACTGTGCCGGAAAATAAAAAACGACGCCCGCACATCTCATATCCCTGTAATAGTGCTTACGGCACGCAGCGCCGAAGAACAAAAGCTGGAAGGCTTTGAAACGGGCGCCAATGATTACATTACCAAGCCGTTCAGCTTTGAAATGCTGCAGTCGAGGATCAAAAGCTTGCTGGCGCACCAGGAGGCCTTGCGGAGATTGTTTCAAAAACAGATTGAAATAGAACCCGGAGCCATTGCTGTAACGCCTGTGGATGAAAAATTTATAAAGGAGGCAGTTGAAGAAGTAGAGAAAAATATAAGCGAACCTGAGTTTTCGGTGGAAGATTTAAGCAAAGCCCTGTTCATGAGCCGTGTGGCTTTATATAAAAAGTTGCTTTCGCTTACAGGCAAAGCCCCCCTGGATTTTATCCGTTCCATCCGTATGAAAAGAGCGGCGCAATTATTGGGAAAAACACAGATGACGGTTGCCGAAGTAGCTTATGAAGTAGGGTTCAGCAATCCAAAATATTTTACCAGGTTTTTCAAGAAAGAATTTAACATGCTTCCTTCCGAATATATTACTGCCCACAGGGTACACAGGAAAGGATAAATTGAGCGGGTACCCTGATTTTTAGGCAGAAATAGTGATCAATATTTTTCCGGTGTGAAGAAAATTACTCAGTTGTGAGGCCTTTTGGAGGTGTTTACGCTTATTTTCTTACTGGCATGGTATTCGTTTTGCACATAAAAAAAGTATTATGGACAATAATGAAAAGCGCATGCTCATGGATAAGGTGCTCCGTGAGCTGGAGGATGCTAAAAATACAGAGACATCCGTGGTTAAAAAGCTGGCCCAGCTGGAAAGTGAAAATGTTAACCTGGGTGACCGGTGCCTTGAAAAAAAGCTGCCCGGAATATTCAGTCTTGTAGACGACGCGTTGAGTGCCACAATAGATTTACAGGTTGAATATACCAGGGTGAGAGATCGGTTTGTAAAAGAAAATAACCTCGATGAAGTTACTGCAGGGCATTAACCTCACAGAGCGGCAAAGCGTTTGGGCTGCTACCCCAAACGCCCTGCCTGCTGTTATCCCTTTATCAGGGGCATTGAAAGCAGGTCTTTGCTGTTTACCAGCACTTCAAGGAAATAATTGCCCGGAGCCATCGTTGCGGTTCCATCCAGCTTAAATGTGTTTAATCCTTCACTGCCGATCCCCTTTCTTTTAATGACTTCCCTCCCTCTTTCATCAGTGACTTTCATAACAATATAGGCGCGGTTTTTCAGTTGTACATTTATGTGCAGATCTTTAAAGATGGTATTTGGCGTTACGCTTACCATATACAGGTCGTCCGAATTATACAGTTGTACCACCATTGTTTTTGAATATTGCACGTTACCCTTATTGTCTGCTATTTTTAAGCGGTAATAATTGGTATTCCGCAGCGGGTTCTCATCTGATAATGCGAATTCCGCTATTTTTTTATTATCCGAAAGGGTAGCTATGGCAGAAAAACGCTTGCCGTTGCTGCTGCGCTCCACTATTATGTTATAACAGCAGTTGCTTTTTATTGTACAAAAAAGGTCAATCTTTTTGTTTTCTGCCGATCGCCCCCTGAAAGAAAGCACTTCTACGCTTGCCGGGGGATCTGATGCTTCGGCAATGCCTCCCGTGGGAGTTGCCCGGGAAGCTTTTGCTGTAAAAGATACAACTGTCAATACCAAACAACAGCAGGTAATCATTGCTGTGATCCCGATAATACGTTTCATTGTCTCTTGTTTTAGTTGATGAATACAGATGCGAACAGGGATGATTTCCTGGCAGCCGGTTTTATCAAAAGAGATAGAAATAACAGATTACAACAAGGGGTTAAGAAAGTGGTATTTCGGGGGTATAGATATTAACTCGCCATTTGAATTGTGCTGTGCAAAAGAAGGTACAACATCTTATTGAACAACGAAAAATAACATGAGGTTTTTTTTAAAGGCCCCTTAGACAAGGGGCCTTCTCCGATTAGGAATTCACAACCTCTATAAACATTTTCAAAATATTTTATTAAGCCGGTGAAACGGCTTTGCTGAAGGTATATCCATTACCGGTATCTACCTGTTTGATCCTGTATCTCAGGCTTTTTCCTTTTACGCCTTTGAGATCGTCTTTAAACCTATAGTTTTTTATCGTGTTGCTGTCATTTAGTGTAAATACTATAGCGATTGTTTTAAAATCTTCACCATCGGCGCTTCTCTGGATCTCGAATTGCTTATTGTCTTTTTCACTTGCGGTAGACCAGTTGATCTCCGCTTTGTTTTCTATCAGTTTAACCGTGAGATCTTCGAAATTGACAGGAAAGCCAATGGCCGGTGTATTGTTTATGATAAAAGCAGATGGAAGAACGACAGGATTGAGCGTACCTGCTTTTGCATATCCGAACAGGATCGTTACGGCAGCTATATAAATCAATACGATCAACTTTTTCATTTCTATAGATTTAAGAGGTGTAAAATCTTGTGTGTTCACAGGCGGAACCCGGTTGGCTTTAGTACTGTGATATTGAAAAAGCAGATGATAATTATACAGCAGGGCTGTATGCGGCTGTAAACAGGATAAGGAAATCGGTTTAAGAATGGTTATGATTGAAGCCGTAAATAAACGTCAACAGGTATTTCACGGATCAGGAAGTGTGGCTTTGTTAAGGAAGTTCCGGCGCTATGGTTATGATCTGCCGGGGGTGGATTGTTAAAACAAAAGTAGGGGATGCAATGTAATAAAAGCAGGTTTATTGTGTGTTTTTAATTGATATAGATCAATTAATGGAAACACATGAAATGAGTCTGTGTTATCCGGCATGATGCCAGTGTTTTACGCATGTCCTTTACTGTTATATATAAGCACAAAAATAAAAAGGATGCCGTTTTTTGACATCCTTTAAGGTATAAGGTTTGAGGTTTGAGGTATGAGGTATGAGGTATGAGGTATAAGGTGATAGGTGGCTGCTTTCTTTTTCACCTCTCACCATTCACTATTCACCAACCTGGCATCTCCTATGCGTAGCTGGTTACGCCCGGCACAGCTACGGGGTAAAATCCATCCGCATCGGGAACCACAGGCGGCATGGCTGCCCAGTCGTATTCCTTAGGATGAATGTCTATGCCTGAATTAATGGCTTTATCCCATTCAATAACCTGCCCGCTGTAGGTAGCCATACGGCCGAGTATAGACGTCATGGTGCTTTTAGCCCCGCGTTCGGCATCCCAGAATTTAAATTGTCCTTTGGCCACCGCTTCAAACAGCTCGTCATGCTCTGTTTGATAGGGATTGTTTTCCGTTTTGCGGTCGAACTGGTACAATACTTTTCCTTTGTGATCCACGATATTGGCAGCGCCGGCAAATATTTTTCCTTTGGTACCGATCAGCAGTTCATCTACTTTGTTCATTGTTTTAGGCTGGTGGCGGCACTGGCTGTTAAGGATAGAGCCATCGGCATAATGAAATTCCACGAAGTGATGATCGAATATCTCGCCATAGTCTTTTCCTTTTCTCACTTCTCTTCCGCCTATACCCTGGGCTTTTACGGGGTAGCTGCCTTTAAACCAGTTGATCACGTCTATATTATGAATATGCTGTTCAGTAATATGGTCGCCGCAAAGCCAGTTAAAATAATACCAGTTGCGCATCTGGTATTCCATTTCAGTTTGTCCTTCTTTACGGGGGTGAACCCATACGCCATCGCCATCCCACCAGGCTTGTGCAGAGGTGATATCGCCAATGGCATCTTTGCGCTTGAATAATTCACGGTAAGAATTTTGATAATGCCTTTGTAAGCCAACCACTACATTCAGCTTTTTCTGTTTGGCAATGGCTGCCGCAGCCAGCACTTTCTGCACACCTGCCGGGTCTGTAGCCACGGGTTTCTCCATGAAGATGTGTTTGCCCTGCTTAACGGCTTCCTCAAAATGTATGGGCCGGAAACCCGGAGGGGTGGCCAGTATTACCACATCGGCCAACGGGATCGCTTTTTGATATGCATCAAAACCAACAAATTTTCTTTCCTCCGGAACATCAATCCGGCCGGCATCTATTTCTTCCGAAATGGATTTGTGCGACTTGTCCAGCCTGTCGCGGAAGGCATCCGCCATTGCCACAAGCTTCACATTTTGTTTGGTGGATAAGGCCTGGGTAGCAGCTCCCGTTCCCCTGCCGCCGCAACCTATCAATGCTATTTTTATGGTATCGTCAGCGCCGGAAAAATAATTGGCTTTTGAAAATAATGGTGCAGCCAGTAAACCGCCTGCAAGAAGAGAGGAGTTTTTCACAAATTCTCTTCTGGTTGATTGATTTGAAGAATTATTATTATTCATACAACTTGTTTTTTTCGTGAGCGATCATCTATTTTAAATACTTGTCGTAAAATGCGTTTGCTTCCTCTGCCGTGGGTTGTTTTTCGGGCCGAACGATCCTGAACCCCACGAACATGGCATCGGTGAGCCACCAGCGGCTCCTGGGTATCTGCGGGTCTCTCTTGTTCCATGAAGATTCTGAATGCCGGCGGTTCGCGCTCCTTAATTCCTCCGCATCATCCAGGTAGCTTCCACCCCTGACAGTCCGCGGGTAACGCTTTGCCGGTGGCGTAACCGGATCGGTAGCACCGTCACTTAATTTTTCGAAATATTTTTCGTCATACTGATCCAGCGTCCATTCCGACACATTGCCCAACATATCGTATAATCCCAGTGCATTGGGCTGTTTTTCTCCTACTTTATGGTACTTGTTTTTACTGTTGCGTTTATACCAGGCATATTTGCCCAGTTCTTTCGGGTTGTCGCCAAAAGGATAAACCGTTGTGCTGCCGGCGCGGCAGGCATACTCCCATTCCGCCTCTGTGGGCAGACGGTAAAAAATGCCCGTATTCTTATACAGCCAGCGGCAAAACATCAGCGCAGCATCCTGGCTCATGCTGTTAACGGGATAGCCTCCTGTTTTACCCATTCCCCAGCTAAGGTCTATATATTGCGGGGTGGGTCGTGTTACCGCATCCACTTCGGAACCCACGGGTGTGGCTTCATCACGAAAAAAAGCATCAAAGATATCATGTGTTACTTCGTGGGCGCCCATCCAGAAAGAAGAAACCGTTACTTTTTTGGCGGGTATTTCATCAGGTTGCTTCGCATTGTCGGCAGCATTGCTGCCCATGTTAAATGATCCCCCCTGAACCGGGACCATTTTCAAATTGAGTTGTGTGCCGGGAACTTTTTGATCGTAAGCCTTAAAATCCTGTTGGGTACCGTTTTGCGCATGTGTAATAAATGTCAGATTGATCAATACACATGCAAATCCAAGCTTTCTCACTATTTGTAATCTTTTTAAGTGAGGAAAGATAAGAAAAGAATCAATATAGCCATTCATTTTCTTGGCATCGGGCAAATTGCAGACCGGTGGTATTAATTGCTGTTCTGTACTGTCCTGGGCAGCCACGAGCGCCAGATACAGGTTTGCCGGTAAAGCAGCTACCTGTTTCACCACCTCAACTATAGCAGGTTGGATAAACCATCCTGTATTAAACTTACCTTCATGAAAACCCGGCCCGGACTGGTTTTGTGGAATGGGCAGAATATTGCTGATATAGTATGCAACAGGTTATTATCGAGAAACCAGGAAAGGATTATTGGAAATAGTGAGGGGATTGAATACTTAGTAACAAAAAGGCACAGGTCTGGCTAACCACAAAGCAGTGCTACCAAACCTGCGCCAGTGCGTAGGTTGGCGTACCAACAACAGAAGCATTGCTAAAATGACAAGATGTAAAATATATACCGTAAAAGACGTGCTTCAGCGCAGGGGTCTCATAGCCTCTCACAGTGGCTTTTTATGAAGACCCCAGCGCGACGTATTAATTGTTGCTCTGTACTGTCCTGGGCAGCCACGAGCGCCAGATACAGGTTTGCCGGTAAAGCAGCTACCTGTTTCACCACCTCAACTATAGCAGGTTGGATAAACCATCCTGTATTAAACTTACCTTCATGAAAACCCGGCCCGGACTGGTTTTGTGGAATGGGCAGAATATTGGAAATAGTGAATGTATATTGATAAAGACTTAGTAACATCAAGGCACAGGTCTTGCCAGGCACAAAGCAATACTACCAAACCTGCGCCAGTGCGAGACCCCGGCACGAACAAAGATGCGGGAAGCAGCTTATAAAAGAGAAGGACAATTTTCTTAAATTGCTTTTATATTCACACCTGTACACTTCCGCCGCAATTTATCTTTTATGCGAAAATCAATATCTTTTTTTATTGCACTTTTTCTATTAACTGTCGCAAATGCGCAAACTGACCTGAAACGTTTTGTCACCCAGAACACAGCTTCTATTTCCACAATTGCCCCAGACTCTATTGACTTTGATGACTTAGCCTTTATTGGCAAAGCAATCGGTAGTTCAAGAGTTGTAATGCTTGGTGAGCAGGACCACGGTGATGCGCCCACTTTTTTAGCCAAAACAAGATTGATAAAATATCTGCATGAAAAAATGGGCTTTAATGTATTGGCTTTCGAGAGCGATTTTTTTGGTTTAAACCTGGGTTTTGACAAAATTGAAAAACACAGGCCTGGTATGGACGATTTTTTGAGAAAGAACATTTTCCCAATCTGGACTTATTGCAATTCCTGCTATAACCTGCTGTATA
Source organism: Agriterribacter sp. (assembly GCF_035444585.1). Lineage (GTDB taxonomy): Bacteria > Bacteroidota > Bacteroidia > Chitinophagales > Chitinophagaceae > Agriterribacter. The sequence goes on along the minus strand of NZ_DAOMOZ010000093.1, from coordinate 4,369 downwards.
AATATATTCCATCTTCTTATCAAACTGAAAAACCTCTAATTGTTACAGGTTTTGACAACCAGTTAACACTGGATTTTTCATCAAATTATCTCGTTTTTCATTTGGATAGTTTATTTAAATCATTGAACCTTCCGGTTGTCAAACATCCGAATTACCGCTCTGAAATTTTGCCTCTTATTGATTCGCTTAAACATTACTCTTTTAAAGACACATCAAATTATTCCAAATGCGAAAACTATTTAAATCAAATTAAGAGCCAGGTGGCAGATAAGCTGGATGAAAATAATTTTTGGATGCAGATAATAAAAAATCTTTTATCGGAAAGCAAATCATACCGGTTGCCCAGGAAGGATTATGTGCTTTCTAATAACACCAGAGACGCGCAAATGGCGTCTAATTTAAAGTGGTTGAAAGAAGTGAAATTTCCTAACGAAAAAATAATTGTGTGGGCGGCAAATGCGCACGTGGCAAAGTTTATTGATAGTTCAGGTAAAGACCGAAGAAAAATGATAACAATGGGGAGTTATTTCACAGATAATGATAAGTATTTGAATGAAACATACATAATCGGGTTTACTTCCTGTCAGGGCGAGGCAGGACGGCTCGGCTTTAAAATTTATCCTGTGCGTAAACCAAAATCAAATGGTTTTGAAAACTGGATCAACAAAACATATGATTATGCTTTTGTTGATCTCAAGACTTACAATGCAAATTATCCTAACAATTCACAGGAATTCTATTTAAAGGGATTAGGACATAATTCTGCATTTAAAAAAGACTGGACAAAGGTTTTTGATGGTATATTCTTTATTCGGTTCATGTATCCTTGTCAAAGATGAAAATACACAAAGGTTGCCTTTGTTAGACAACCTTTTTTCTGAAAATCAACATTAGCGTCATAACGATATCAACTTAGCAATATCACCATGGGGGTCTTCAGGCGCAGGCTTGGGCGTTTCGCCCGGTGCAGGCCTGGGACCTGATTTTGCCTTATTGCTCACAAATGCATTTCCTTTTTTATCTATAGCAATGGTGTTGGGATGTGTTCCGGTTTTCAGGGTACTGATGGTTTTATAGGTAGCGGCATCAATAATCGCAACAGTGCCATCACCCCGGTTAGCTACGTATACCTGGTTTTTGGCCGGGCTTCCTTTCCGACGGGGTCTTCACAGTTGGGCAACTGTGCGGTGTGTGACCCCGGCGGTTTTGCGGTGCCAGGGTCTGGCTAAGTCACAACATCCTTCCGATGAAGACCCCGGCACGAACAGCGCGGCTTTACAAAATAGCCCGCCAGGAAAATTTCTGTTTTCATAATAAATATTTCCATATTCATAAACGCATTAGCCCCGTAAGGAATACATTTATCTATAATTTGATTGACCAAAGAGCTGATAGGTAGTATAAATTTATATTTCTTATAGTCTGCAGTGTTTGTACCGGGGAATTAATATGACCTCAATTGCTGTATACATATTTTTTGTAGGGGCGCTTTCCGGTTATCGCTCCTCCAAATACTGGCCCGGGGAGCCGGAGGCAATTTCCTGGCTAAGAACAAGCAGATGGAATTGGATATGTGTGCTGCTGGGTTCAGCGCTCTTAGGGATAAGCAGGGGCTGGACAACAGGGCTTTTACTGGCTTTATGTATTTATATGACGGTATTATCTTGTATTATTTTTTTTACCAACTGCAGCCGCAGCGTCAGATTGGTGATATTGATCCTGTTTCATGCTTTGTGTTTATTTGGTATAATTGTTAAATTCTGATATGCCCGCAAATCCGAAATATTTAAGCTCTCCGGGCCAGCGGGTACTAAAAATCAGTGCAGGCTTACTTGGCGGGTATATGCTGTCTGCTACTATCCATCTTGTCATCGCATTGATCCCGGGTATCGGGATCAGCCTGCTGGTATCAGGAACATTTTCTGTATTCCTGTTATGGGTAGTGTTCATGATTCTGGCTTTTCTGGCACGCAATGGCTGGCTTATATGGGGCATTTACCTGTTGCTCACGCTTGTTTTCGGCGTCATCGCTTATAGTGGAGGGGGTGCTTTATGAAAGGATTGGGTACCAGGGCATACAATATTCTGTTCCATACGCATACCGTAACCGGCATTGTTATCAGCGCCATATTATTTGTTATTTTTTTCGCGGGCGCTATATCGTTGTATAAGCAGGAGCTATATCAATGGGAAGACCCGGCGGCACGTATACCTGTAACAGACAGCATTAACTACGAGCGCCTGATCTCCGGGTTGGATTCCATGAAAACAGGCGTCAAAGAAGCGAATGAAATACGTGTACGCCTACCCTCTGATGCCTGCCCTGTGTATACCGTTTATGTGCCTTTAGAAGATTCCGGCGGTGTGTATTATTCGACCTTCACGTACAATCCGGTTACCGATAATATTACCGAACTTTTTCACGGAGACGGAACAACTACCGGGGAAACGTTGTACCGCTTGCATTTTCTGGACCAGGTGCCCTGGTATATTGGGCGTTATGTGGCCGGATTTGTCTCCGTATTTTTTGCATTTACTGTGGTGGCAGGGTTGCTGATCCACTGGAAGAATATTGTTTCAAAGTTTTATGCCTTTTCATTTAAAAAAATAACAAAACAGTTTTGGACCAATGCTCATACCGTGTTTGGAATGATCGGGTTACCTTTTCAGCTAATGTATGCCGTAACGGGGGCCTTTTATCTGCTCAGTATTTTTATCCTGGCGCCCGCAGTGGTTGTATTATTTAAGGGAGACCAGGAGAAACTGATCACAAAAATTTATCCTCCCGAAGCCTTTCACAAACATGACAGGAATGCCCGGGCTGCAGATCATATGCCCATAGCCGTTGCTCTTCAGAAGATACGCACGGATCACGCGGGGTACAATGTTTCCTACCTGGAAATCATAAACCCGGGAAAAGAAAATGCAGCTCTGGGTGCTGACCTGGTGAATGAACAGGACTTCAACCGGGAAGGTGTGGTTGTGCTGGATCTGCGTTCGGGAAGTTATAAGCTGGAGATCAAACCAGGTGAGAAAAACTATGTTCAGTCCGTTTTACAGGGGATCAGTAAACTTCATTTTGCTACTTTCGGTGGTTGGCTGTTAAAGACGTTGTACTTTATATTGTCGTTATTTACCTGTTTTGTTATCATCAGTGGCGTATTAATGTGGAAAGAGGCACGTAATAAACCCGGGTACAGTGATAAGCAGCGTCGCTTTCACCATCGTGTGACGATGGTTTATCTTGCAGTGTGCTTCAGCCTTTTTCCTGCGACAGCTTTACTTTTTATTAGCGAGCAACTGGTACCTTCCGGGCCGGGACATGCCGGATACGTTAATACGCTGTTCTTTTCATGTTGGTTATTATTAGCAGCTACCGGATACTTTTTGAAAACAGAAAAACGTATCACAGTATACTGCCTGGTGCTGGGAGGAGTGCTCGCATGCTGCGTACCCCTGGCAAATGGCATCTCTACGGGCGACTGGATTTGGAGATCGGCTGCTTCTTTCCCTTATGTGTTTATAACGGATCTTGTATGGCTGATCACAGGTTTATTGTTTCTGGTGCTTGCGGCAGTAATGCGCAGGAGGGGTGCCGGATAATATTACTGAAAGGAAATATTTGTTCTGGTTGATATTCCTGTACTACACGATCAGCACCTGTGGAAACAGGAGCTGAAACCCAATTCTTTAAACTTTCTGCGCCACGATCGCCACGGCGTTGATATCATTTTTATGTTTGCTGAATGTTTTACGCATCAGCTTTATCCTGCCCCGCAATTCTCCATGGGCCAACACGTTAAACATGATCTTCAGCGTGCGGAAAAATCCCTCGTCTTTCAGCACACGTTTAAATTTCAGAAGGGCCATCTCGTTGGTCTTTACGGTTACGATCTTAAAGCCTTCATCCTGCAGCAGCAGGCTCCATTCCGCAACCGTTAGCGGCCGGGCATGCACCCGGATATTGGTGCTTAGATCCTTGTACACACTTTGCTTTACATTTTCGCTAATGCTGTCCGGCTGCAGCCCCAGCTCATGGATGCCATAATAGCCTCCGGGCTTTAGTAATCTTGCTGCTTCCTGAACGATCGCTTTTTTGTGCTCCATCGGCTGCATGGTGAGCATGGCTTCGCCATATACTTTGCTGGCACAGGCATCGGGCAGGGTGGTTTCAGAAGCGTCGGCCACAATGATGCTCATCTTGTGGTAGTTGACATTCTTTCTGGCTAATGCGGCGGCTTCCTCGTTGTTGTCTACCCCGGTATAGCTTTTCGGTTTCTTCGCGCAGGCGAGCGAAGCGGTAAAGCCCAGCCCCGGGGCAAATTCCACTACGTCATCCGAGGGTTGATGTCCAGGTCCCTCATCAATA
>NZ_DAOMOZ010000092.1:0-17533 GCF_035444585.1 Agriterribacter sp. | reverse complement strand
CTATAGCGGCGCCGGTTAGCCCGAGGGCGGGAACAGGACCCCATCCCCGTATGAGCAAAGGGCACAAAATAATATTGCAGATATTGGCCAGCCACAAGCTCTTCATGGCTATCATCGGGTTGCCTGCCCCCCTGAATATGCCATTGATCAGGAAAAGCAGCATGATCACCAAGCTCCCGCCCATGATGATGCGCGTATAAGTTGTGCCTTCCGCTATCGCTGCTTCCTCTGCGCCCATCATGCGCAGGATGTCTGCGGCAAATATTACGCCCGGCACACTTATTACAACGGTTATGGCAATGGATAATACAATAGATTGACCGGCTGCGCGGGAAGCGCCCGGTTTGTTCTTTTCACCGATGCGCCTTGCCACCATAGCGCTTGCTGCCATACTGATGCCCATAGCCAGCGAATACACAATGGTAATTACGGATTCGGTTAACCCCACAGTTGAAGTGGCATGTTTGCCCAAATGACTTACAAAAAATATATCTACAACTGCAAATACACTTTCCATGCTCATTTCAAGCATCATAGGAATAGCCAGTAATATTACAGCTTTTCGTATACTCCCGGTGGTGTAGTCCTGCTCCTGGCCGTTTACCGCTTCTTTTATTAAGGCCAGGGCAGAAACCTGCCGCCTGTTGCCTGTTTCAGTCATAATAATGAATTGGATGCTAAAAAATTCTATGATTAAAGTAGAGCCATCTAACCCCGGGAGGCATGATAAGAGGAGCTTGCTGTATGAAGGGGCTTCCCGGAGCCCGATTACATTTTCATAATGCGTTCAATTGAAGGGATGTAAAAATAATCATTCGGTTTGGATTTCAAAACTTGTATCATGCCGCTTATCAAAAAATCATTCTTTTTTTTAGTGCGGGCAATCAATCTTTTTGTAATTTCCTTTTTTTGAATGGATATGTTTATTCCGGGCACAAACAGTGCCGGGAAGGAGAGTTTGGATCAAATTATCAAATTTTTATTATGAATGCCAAAGTGCGGGTTCAGCTGTCGCTAATGATGTTCTTTGAATTTTTTGTATGGGGAGCATGGTATAGCGCCATAGCGGTGTATATGTCGTCGAATGGCATGAAAACCTTAACACATTGGCCTTTTACCGTAAATGCCATAGCTGCAATTGTTGCTCCTTTTTTTGTAGGACTTATAGCTGATCGCTATTTTGCTACGCAAAAGGTATTGGGCACGCTGCATATACTGGGGGCACTTTTTATGTTCATTACGCCTTCTTTAACGCATAATCCGTTGTTGTTTATTTTATCGCTGCTGGCTTATAACATTTGTTATATGCCAACCATGAGCCTCGCCAATACACTGGCTTTTCATCAAATGACGCAGCAGGAAAAGCAGTTCCCGTCTATCAGGGTGTTTGGTACCATTGGCTGGATCGCAGCGGGCTTAACCATCAGCTTTATACTGGTTGGATTTGTGCAGCAGGATCTGAAGCCCGAAGCCACGGCACTTCCATTGTACCTTACGGCTGGCAGCAGTCTTTTACTGGGCATATATAGTTTCTCGCTGCCGCATACACCGCCGCCTGCGGCAGGTAAAAAAGTAAGCGCGCGAACCATCATTGGGGTAGATGCATTTAAGAAACTGGGCAGCCGTTCTTTTTACGTTTTTTTGATCAGTTCACTACTGATATGCATTCCTCTGGCCGTATACTATAATTATACGCAGTTGTTCCTTGAAAATTCTGAGTTTCAAAATATTGCTGCCACACAAACCATAGGACAGGCTTCCGAAATGGTATTTATGCTTTTGATGCCGTTGTTTTTCAGAAGACTTGGCGTAAAATGGATGCTTGCCGTGGGTATGCTGGCCTGGGTTTTGCGATACGCTCTTTTTGCCGCCGCAGCGCCTGAAACCACTACCTGGATGATAATGGCCGGCATTGCCCTGCATGGCATATGCTATGATTTCTTTTTTGTGACCGGACAAATCTATATGGATAAAAAAGCAAGCATTGAAATAAGGGCACAGGCACAGGGGCTGATGATATTTATAACCTACGGTGTTGGAATGCTTATAGGCACCCAAATTGCAGGAGAGCTGTACAATAGCTTCCTTGAAGACGGTGTCTCTCTTTCGTTATTGCAGTGGCAACACTTTTGGTGGATACCGGCGGCTTTTGCGGGTGGGGTTTTATTGTTTTTTATAGCGGCATTTAATGAAAAAATCAAATAGTGAGTGGTGAGTAGTGAGTGGTGAATGGTGAGTGGTGAATGCCCGCCCGGCTGAACGCCGTTCGGACGGGGTGAATAGTGAAGGTGAGTGTCCTGTGTCAACTGCCATTACTTACTACTTAGCACTTACTACTTACCACTGATTAATCACATCTTTAAACCAATAATATTATGCAAAAAATTGCTATGCTCGGTTCCGGTTTTATCGGAAGGTTTTATGCAGACTCGCTGCAGGGCTATCGTAACAAAGACAAAATTGTAAGCATTTATTCCCGTCGTGAAGAAAGCGCTAAAAAATTTGCACAGGACTATAATGTTCAGCACTGGACAACCAGTATGGAGGAATCAATCGCCCGGCCCGAAGTTGATGTAGTATGTATTTCTTTGCCCAATAACCTGCACGAGGAAGCGGTGCTGCTTTGTTGTAAACATAAAAAGGCAGTGATCACCACCAAGCCCCTGGGCCGCAACGCGCAGGAAGCAAAACGTATGCTGGAAGCCGTGGAAAAAGCCGGGATCTTTAATGGTTACCTTGAAGATCTTGTGTATACGCCAAAATTCATTAAAGCGCATGAAAGTGTTAAGAACGGGGCATTGGGGCGAATACTGTGGGCCAAGTCGAGGGAAACGCATCCCGGCCCGCACAGCAACTGGTTCTGGGATATAGAGCAGGCAGGAGGCGGATGTATACTGGACCTGGGTTGTCATTGCGTGGAAATTACCCGGAGCTATATTGGAAAGGATATTAAACCGGTGGAGGTAATGTGTTGGGCCGATACGCAGGTAAAGCCCATTGATGCAGAAGATCATGGCATAGCTTTGATCAAATACGAAAACGGCGCTATTGCACAGTTTGAAGTGAGTTGGACATTCCGTGGCGGCCTTGATCTTCGTGATGAAGTAATGGGAACGGAAGGAACCATCTGGACAAACAGCTTTTTGCGTACAGGTTTTGAAATGTTTACCACCGGCAAAGGCGCCGACTATGTAGCTGAAAAAGCAGAGAGCAACAGCGGGTGGTTATTCCCGGTAGGAGATGAACTCAATGAACTGGGGTATAACCATATGTTCATGGATATGTTCAATTCCCTGGAGCAGGGTACAGATCCTAAAGAAACTTTTTATGACGGATACGTGGTGAATTGTATTTTAGATGCTGCTTACCGTTCGGCCAAAACCAAATTGTGGGAACCTGTACAATTGGAAATATGGCGGGGCAAAACAGGTGTAACGAAAGACAGCCATTTGGTAGAATATGATAAAGATCATTACCTCGTAAAAGAAGAAATGACCCATTACGGCGCAAAAAAACTGATACTCAAGGAAAAGAAATCAGGTAAAATAATAGAAAGGGTTTTGGAATAATACGCATCATGTCCGCATATAATAAACGGCTTCCGGATTGGGAGCCGTTTGTATTTAATGATTATTGCGCAAAATGATCATTCCAGCCCGAACACCCCTTTATTGAGCGATTGCAGGGTTTGGTTTTTATAGGCAGAGGGAACCAGTACCGAAACATTGTGGCTGCTTCCGCCGTAGCTTACCATACGAACCGGTACCTCCGACAGGGAATCAAATAGCTTGCTTAATACATGCGGCGTTTGCGCTATCTGGTTACCTACAATGGAAACAATCGTTTGATCCTTATCTATTACCACTGTACCAAATGGCTCCAGCTCTTTTGATATCTGTGCAAGATGAGCATCATTATCTATGGTAACCGATACGGCAACTTCCGACGTGGTAACCATATCAATCGGGGTTTTATATTTTTCGAATACCTCAAATATTTTCCTTAAAAATCCATATGCGAGCAGCATGCGGCTGCTTTTAATTTTAATGGCAATGATACCGTCTTTTGCAGCTACTGCTTTTACACCTACCGATCCCGCTTCCTGCATAATAGTGGTACCCGGCGCGTCGGGTTGCATGGTATTGAGAAGCTTTACGGGAACTTTTTCCTGCTGGGCAGGCCAGATACAGGTGGGGTGCAGGATCTTAGCGCCAAAATAGGCCAGCTCCGCCGCTTCATCGAAGCTCAGCTGCACTATTGGTTTTGTTTTATTTACAATGCGGGGGTCACTGTTCTGCATGCCATCGATGTCGGTCCATATTTCGCATACGGTGGCATTAACGGCAGCGGCTATTAAAGAGGCAGTATAATCGCTTCCGCCGCGCTTCAGGTTATCTACTTCTCCTTTTGAATTGCGACAGATATAACCCTGGGTCACAAATAATTTCGTGGTCGGGTGCTGCTGAAGAACGCGGTTGAGTTTAACCCGGATCGCATCAAAATAAGGTTCATCGTTTGTATCAATCTGCATAAAATCCAGGGCCGGCAGTAATGCATGATCAATGTTGTTTTCCTCAAGGTATATGCTGAATAATTTTGTGCTCATCAATTCTCCCTGGGCCAGTATATCTTTGTTCAGCGCTTCGTTAAAAGATATTTTGAGAATGATATTCAAAAAATCAAAGTGCTCCGTAAGAATGGCTTCTCCTTTTTTGAGGGTAGCTTCTTTTTTCAACAGATCTTTAATAAAAACCTGATAATGCGCTTCCAGCGTATCTATTATTTCTTTGGCGTGCTGCTTATCGCCTTTAGACAATGACTCACCAATGGTAACCAATGCATTGGTGGTTCCGCTTAACGCGCTAAGTACTACGATCTTTGGTTCATTGTCCGATGTGATCAGTTTCGCTACCTGCTGCATCCTTTCCGGCTTGCCTACGGAGGTGCCGCCAAACTTCATGATTTTCATGATCTGCCCTTATTTTTTTATTTAGCGTGCAAAGATAATGGGAAATATAAAGCACTAAGAACCCCTGCAAGAAGAAACAAACAAAAAACCATAGACATTAAAGATCCGGAGATGCGGTCGGCACCCAAGGCAGGAGGGTCAGCACCGCATCTGAACGCAAAGTACCGGGAGATGAATAACAAGAACCAAATCACAAGGACAAATCCGAAGAATACAACAAACAAAAAACCATAAACTCCAATTCCGAAATGATGTGCAATCGTAAACGATGGTCCGGGCTATAAGGCAATATCCCCTGATAGCTGACACCTCAATAAACAAAAAGGTGAAACATGTAAGCGCTTGCTTGTTCATGTTTCACCGGTTAGAATTAAAATGATCAAAAGGGCAGGTCATCTACTGCTGTAGGAACCTCCCCGGAAGATGCTGCCTGGTTGGAAACAGGCTCATTATAGGCATTGCCGGCGCTTCCGCTTGTTTCATTGCGGTTGGCACTGCCCAAAAGCTGAACCGACAGTACACGCATGGTAAGCGAGGCACCTGCGGTTCCATCATTCCGCGTAAAATTCCTTACTTCCGGTGTGCCTTCTGCATATACCTGTGTGCCTTTCTTTAGATAAGGTGCAATACCGGTTTTATCGGTCCAGTAAGCACATTCTACCCATGTTGTTTTTTCTTTTTGCTGACCCGAGGAGTCGCGGAACTTTTCGGTATGAGCAACGCTGAAATTGATAACGGATTTACCGTTTACCGAGTTGGTAATACAATCTTTACCTAAATTTCCAATTACTTGCAACTTGATCATAGCATTCGCTTTTATGGTTAATTATACAAGATAATCATTTTTGTCCTTCCGCACTGTATAAAGAATGCAGATTGAATGTTGAAGATAAACTATCTTTGTGCCGTCAATCTGTCAGCTATAAGAATGGCATATTTGTTGTCATTTAATGTTTAAACATCAAGCTCTGTGGCGAAGATGTATCGTGACCGGAATTTAAAAGACAAGTAAACAATTAAATTTAAATATTATGGCTGTTACAAAATGGGCACTGGACCCGGCTCATACTGAAGTGACCTTTAAAGTAAGACACCTGATGATCACAAATGTGACGGGAAGTTTTAAAAAGTTTAATTCGGAAGCCGAAACCGGCGACGATGACTTTAGCAAAGCCAAAGTGATTTTTACTGTAGAAACGGCTTCTGTTACAACAGATAACGACCAAAGAGATGCACACCTGAAAAGCGATGATTTTTTTAATGCTGAAAAGTATCCCCGGATTAGGTTCGAATCAACAGGTCTGAAGAAAAAAGGCGATAACGAATATGAGCTGGAAGGCAATCTTACGATCCGTGATGTAACCAAAGCTGTAAAATTAAATGTGGAAGCCGGCGGGATAGTGGTAGACGCGTATGGGCAAACGAAGGCAGGCTTTTCCGTGTCGGGCAAGATAAACCGTAAGGATTTTGGACTGAACTGGAGCGGGGTAACTGAGGCCGGTGGCATAGTGGTGAGTGATGAAGTGAGAATGGTCGTTGAAGCACAATACATTAAGCAGTAAGGGTTTATAACCGTAACGCCCACCTGTGCAGCAACCGTTGTTATAAACGCGGGTTTTTGGGGTGGGGTTACAGCCCGGATGCTACATTGTTTTAATTATCCCGGGCCAAAAGCCAGGACATTTGCAAGGGGAACGGGTATGCTTTTTTAATGATTTCAGGTGATTGGGAATTTAGCAGCCGGGTGGGGTTTTTTGGTTAATTTTATACCCGCCAGTTAAGAATAATAGAAGTGTTTTGAAGAAATTTATCATTGCCGTTCTCGACTTTTTTTATGTTCCCTTCCAAAAGCTAATAGATAGGCAAACCTTCCGGTATATTGCCTGTGGCGGCGGTAATACTGTGCTGGATATCGTGATTTATTTTGTTGCCTACAATTTTATTCTCCAAAAACAAATCGTTCATACACCGCTTATTAGTATCAGCCCGTATATTGCTGCATTTATCATATCATTCCTGATAACTTTTCCTACCGGTTTTTTTTTAATGAGGAACGTTGTGTTTACGGGCTCTTCCTTGAGAGGAAGGGTACAATTGTTCAGGTATTTTATGCTCGTAGTGATATGTGTGTTCCTGAACTATGTCTTCATAAAACTATTTGTAGAAGTATTCCATTTTTACCCAACCATAGCCAAAATATGTACTACGGCTATTGTAATTTCATTCAGTTATCTGACACAACGGAATTTTACGTTTAAGATATCGCAGAAGGTTAAAGTAGGGCAGAAAACGGAATAAAATACTTAAGCCGTCATCTTTTACTTTTTTCGGGGTAAAAGAGAAAATAAGGAGCGGAGGTTTTGCTTGGCTTATTTATTTGTACCCCGGCCTAAGTAAATTATTCCTTAGAATAGGTTTAGTCACAGGAAGTTGGTGTTAGGATAGCAACAGCCAGAACAGAAAAAAGGATAAGGTTTATTTATAGAATTGCATAAATGCGGTCTGGGTTTTTATTCTTTTGGCTTGATTTTAACTAATATTGAAGAATTATACAAACTGATTGTACAATTCAATCTTAAACAAGCCGCGTTAAATATCTAAAAAATATGAAACATTTGATATGAATTTTAAACGGTATTTTGCTACCGTTTTTTAACGGTATCTTTGCTACCGTTTTTTAGCGGTATTTTGCTACCGTTTTTTAACGGTATTTTTTCCTATAATAAGCGGTTTTTTTAACCGGGAATTATCATTTGTTATTGGCTCTCTTAACGATATAAATAATTTTAATTTGTAATTGATTGAATTGCACATATTTGTAGGTGTGTTTGTATTTCTTCTTCTGGTAGCTTTACTGTGAATTAATTATTCATTCACTTTAAACCATTTAAATCATGCTTACAATTGAGAAGAAATCACTAAAAGTTGGAAAGTACGTTAGTACAGAACATGTAGACACCGTAATCCGCACCTACAAACAGGAAAGATGGGCACACAATTCGGAACGCCTTGGAAAGGAAGATTCATTGAGTGTTTGGTACAGCATTGAAGAATTGGAAGAATTTATTTCACGCTCCAAATCTCACGGGGGCGATGGTATTAAATTCTATTTTTCGGCTTACCCCGAAAACTTTGCCGAACGTCCTGAATTTGCCGGTCGCCAAACGCTTGTGCTGGTAGCTACCAAAACAAAAGAACTGGAAACAGGCGTTACCAATAAGGATATCTATATTAAGGGTGAAGACGGCCCGCAAATCCTGGCTTACAATTCCGGAAGCATTTGCCCTCCCGTTTGCGGAAAACCACCAAAACCAGGCGATATCGCAGGTGACGACTGGGGTGGCATTGGCGTTACGATCGTAGACAGGGGAGAACAGGGACTGACAGTTATATAGATATATTAACATGTATCACTTAATTAAACCCCTTTAACAAAAGGGGTTTTTCTTTTATATTTTTTCAACGCTGCCAGTTACCTTGCAGCAAAATGAACTGGAATATTTATATATGGCTTATTTTGCTGGGAAGTATTACTGGGGCATTGGTATATTTTAAGAAAGGAACACCGGTCTTTCTGAAGGCTTTCCCGGTCTATCTGTTAACAACGTTTATAATTGAATTCATCGGGGGGTGGCGAAGCGATGAAGGTTTAATAACCGTAACGCTTTACAATGTATTTACTACCATTGAATTTGTTTTTTATTTCTGGATGCTTCGCTATATGATCAGCAACCGGCTTGCGAAAAGGGTTTTGCTTCACAGCTTATGGCTTTACCCGGTACTGGTGATCTTAAACAAGCTTTTTCTGCAGAAAGGGCCGCAGTTTCATACCATTACAGTTTGTCTGGGTTGTTTACTGGTGGTAATGGCCGCTATAATTTATTTCTTTGAGTTGTTCCAGCTAAACAAACCGGTTAACCTTATCCGTGAGCCTTCCTTTTGGATATGTTCGGGATTGTTGTTTTTTTACGCCTGCACTTTCCCTTTGTATGCACTTATCAATTTCTTCCAGGATCCTTCCAACATTATCGTTAAAAACATAGCCTTCATTTTCGCCATCGTGAATATTTTGTTATATTCATCCTTTATCATAGCCTCATTATGCAGGATCAGAATCAGGAAATCCTTTTCTTAGTTGTTATAGGTGGGCTGCTGGCCCTGTTACTGGTGGGGTTTATTGTTACCATTCTTTTTTTATACCAGCGCAAACAATACCGGCAGGAGCAGGAACTGGCAAGAGTAAAAGAAGAATATGACCAGGAAGTGCTGAAATCGCAGTTGGAGATCCAGGAAACTACCTTAAAGTCCATAGCCCAGGAGCTGCACGACAACATCGGGCAGGTACTGTCGGTTGTAAAATTGTCTTTAGCCGTTTTGCCGATCGAAAAAGAACACCAGGCTTATGCACCTCTTCAACACATACGGGAAGTACTGAACAAGGCTGTTTATGACCTTGCCGACCTTACCAAGAGTTTACATACCGACCGTATAGCCCAGATCGGATTGGTAGAGTCTATCCGCTTTGACCTGGAAACGCTCCGCAAAACGGGGTTGATGAAAGTTAACCTGGATGTTCATGGGGAAGAATATCGCCTGGGTGAGCAAAAGGAAATTTTTATTTTTCGTATTTTTCAGGAGTTGGTTAACAATATTCTGAAACATGCCAAAGCTACTGAGATAGCGATCTCACTGGATTACTTATCTGAGGAGGCTTTTGCTTTTTCAGTAAGGGACAATGGAGTGGGATTTGATATGCAGGAAAAAAAGAATTCACTTTCTCCGTTAAACGGTGTTGGGTTAAAAAGCATGCGCAACAGGGCTAAACTGATAGGAGCTGCTATGCTGTTTACTTCAGAGCCTGGAAAAGGTACCTTTGTGCAGATGGAATTGCCGTTACTCAGGAACAAGGAAAATGATTAATCAGTTATGTCCAACAGCATAAAAAAAATACAGGTAGCGGTAGTAGACGATCACACCCTTTTACGCAATGCATTAGCCAAGCTTATTGATTCGTTTGAAAGCTTCTCTGTATTTTTTGAGGCGCAAAACGGGGAGGAACTGAAAGAAAAATTGCAAAAAAAGTGTATTCCTGAAATAATACTGCTTGATGTAAATATGCCCGGTATGGACGGATTCGAAACAGCAGAATGGCTGTTTAAAAATTATCCTCAGATCAGGATCCTGGCTTTGTCTATGTTCAGCGATGAAAACACCATAATACGTATGCTGAAACTGGGGGCTAAAGGCTATATTATGAAGACGGCTGAGCCGGAAGAGCTTCATCTTGCATTAAAATCGGTTATGCAGAAAAATTTTTATCTCTCGGAATATATTACCGGGAAAATAGTAGGGGGACTCAATAAAAATATGGATCAATCCGATGAGCACGCAGTCCTTACCGATAAAGAAATGGAATTTTTAAAGCTCACCTGTTCCGAATTGTCGTATAGAGAAATTGCCGAAAAAATGTTTGTTGGTATACGCCGCGTAGAAGATTACCGCAATGCATTGTTTGAAAAGCTGAAGATCCGGTCGAGGGTTGGATTGGTGATGTATGCCATAAAAAACGGGATATTCGAAATATAGATATATCCTTACCATATCTTTCACGCCTGTTGAGTAAATGCAGAATTGCACATTTAAAGAGAGAAAGAGACTGCCATTTTTTCATTTTATGGTTGATGGCATAATGCTTGCCTGTTAACTCATGACTTTTAACATTTAAAAGGAGGACCTAATAATATGGGAAAAATAATAGGAATAGATTTGGGTACAACCAATAGCTGCGTTGCCGTTATGGAAGGCAATGAACCTGTGGTTATAGCTAATGATGAAGGCCGCCGTACCACGCCTTCTGTTATTGCTTTTATGAAAAACGGAGAACGCAAAGTGGGCGATCCGGCTAAACGGCAGGCAATTACCAACCCTGTTAATACCATAATGTCGGTTAAACGATTTATGGGGCGCCGGTACGATGAAGTAGGAGAAGAAATTAAGCATTGGAGTTATAAAGTAGTAAAAGGTGACAATAATACTGTTCGGATAGACATAGATGGCAGATTATATACACCCCAGGAAATTTCTGCAATGACACTGCAGAAAATGAAAAAAACGGCCGAGGATTATTTAGGACAGGAAGTAAGTGAAGCAGTTATTACGGTTCCGGCTTATTTTAATGATTCTCAGCGGCAGGCAACCAAAGAGGCAGGAGAAATTGCGGGATTAAATGTTCGCCGTATTGTAAACGAACCCACCGCTGCCGCCCTGGCTTACGGATTAGATAAAAAGCATAAAGATGAAAAAATAGCAGTGTTCGACCTGGGTGGCGGTACTTTCGATATCTCCATTCTGGAATTGGGAGATGGCGTGTTTGAGGTAAAATCTACAAACGGAGACACTCACCTGGGAGGCGATGACTTTGATAAAGTAGTTATAGACTGGTTAGCCGATGAGTTTAAGAAAGACGAGAATATTGATCTGAGGAAGGATCCCATGGCTTTACAGCGTTTAAAGGAAGCGTCTGAAAAAGCTAAAGTTGAATTGTCTTCTTCCAGTGAAACGGAGATAAACCTCCCTTACATTACTGCTGCAGATGGCGTTCCCAAACACCTGGTAAAAAAACTGAGCAGGGCCAAATTTGAGCAGTTAGCAGATAATTTACTCGAAAGATGCCTGAAGCCATGTGAGCAGGCGTTGAAAGATGCCGGCTTAAATACCAGTCAGATAGATGAAGTGATACTGGTAGGAGGAAGTACGCGTATCCCCAAAGTTCAGGAAATTGTTGAAAAATTTTTCGGTAAGAAGCCAAATAAAGGAGTAAATCCTGATGAAGTTGTAGCGCTGGGCGCAGCCATTCAGGGGGCAGTATTGACCGGTGAGGTAAAAGATGTATTGTTGCTGGATGTTACCCCGCTTTCGCTGGGCATTGAAACGATGGGTGGCGTAATGACACGCCTGATTGACTCCAATACCACGATCCCTACAAAAAAATCGGAAGTGTTTTCAACCGCCTCCGATAACCAGCCCGGTGTGCAGATTCATGTACTGCAGGGCGAAAGGCCGATGGCTTCCCAGAATAAGAGCCTGGGTATGTTTAATCTTGATGGTATACCGCCGGCCCCTCGCGGTGTTCCGCAGGTTGAAGTAATATTTGACATTGATGCCAACGGTATTTTAAATGTTACAGCAAAGGATAAAGGAACCGGCAAGGAGCAAAATATACGCATTGAGGCAGGTAGCGGATTGAGTAAAGAAGAAGTAGAACGAATGAAAGCCGAAGCCAAAGCCAATGAATCTTCGGATAGAGAAGCGCATGAAAAGGTGGAGAAAGTGAACCAGGCCGATAGCCTTATCTTTCAAACAGAAAAGCAACTGAAGGAATTCGGCGATAAGATCCCCGCAGATAAAAAGGGACCTATAGAATCAGGACTCAATAAACTGAAAGACGCACATAAGCAGCAGGATATTGCGGGCATTGACACAGCCATGGCTGAATTGAATACAGCCTGGACAGCAGCCTCGGAAGAGATATACAAAGCTCAGCAGCAAACAGGATCAACCGCTTCCGCTAATAATGGAGCAACCCAGCATGAACAGCAAAATGCTCAGCCTGATGGCGACAATGTAACCGACGCCGAATTTGAAGAAGTAAAATAAATGTTTCCTAAATTAAAAAAAAACCTCTGAATTTCAGGGGTTTTTTTATTGTACCTGCATAAGATCCAATACAATAAATGTTTTAAGCCGCTTTTTTAAAGAATAGAGGATATATTTGTCCTTTATTATAAGTAGCTTTATAATTTAAATTATCCGAACTGGTGCAGCGCAATATCATTTTTATTATTCTGGTGGCTATTGGGTTGGGTGTATTGTTTATACAAAGCTGCACGCAGCGCGATGAAGAAAATAAAATTGTGCCTGTACCCAGAGAAAAGCCGGCCGATCTGGGAACTATATCTGCGTTGCCACTAACATATACAGCACCCGAAAACAATCCTGTGACCGAAGAAAAAATTGAGCTCGGCCGTTTGCTTTTTTATGACCCTATCCTTTCGGGGAACAAAGATGTTTCCTGTGCTTCCTGCCATCATCCGGAATTTGGTTATGCTGAAAGCCTTGAGCTGCCTATCGGAGTGAATGGAAAGGGCTTTGGGTCTGCACGGCATTTTGTTCAGCCTAACGATATTCCCTTTTCAAAAAGAAATGCTCCTGCTTTGGTAAATACTGCATTTAACGGTATTGATGTAAATGGCGATTATAAGCCTGAAGAAGCGCCTATGTTTTGGGATTCAAGAGTGAAAAGTTTGGAAATGCAGGCATTACAACCTATCAAGCAGTTGGAGGAAATGCGGGGCCGGAATATTGGAGAACACGATGTTTTGCAAATAGTTATAAAAAGATTAAGGGCTATTCCTGAATACAGGCAGCTATTTAAGGCAGCTTTCAATGAGGAGGAATCCATAACTGAAACGAACCTGGGGAAGGCATTGGCCAGCTTCCAGCGTTCTTTGGTAGCCAATAACTCCAGGTTTGATGAATTTATGCGCGGTAATGCCAGTGCATTAACCCAGTCGGAAAAAAATGGGATGCAACTGTTCATGGAATCGGGATGTGCCCGGTGCCATAACGGACCTATGCTTTCCGATTTTAAGCCCCATGTATTGGGTGTAGCCGACAATGAAAAACTGGGAATAATTGATTCCGGGGTTAACAACAGCTTTGCTTTTCGTACACCAACCTTGAGGAATTTACGATTTTCGGCGCCCTATATGCACAGTGGCAAATTAAAAACACTGGAACAGGTATTGACTTTTTATGAAGATCTGCACGGCAAGCCGTTGCCCAATACAAATATTAAAAAGGAACTACTGGATACCCTTGCTATTCAAACCCGGGTAGCATTCAAAAATATACCCCGTATTGTAGAATTTTTGAATACGCTCAATGACGACAAGTACGACAGGAAAATACCGGATGCGGTACCCAGCGGGCTGAGCGTTGGTGGTAATATTAAATAATGCCTCCTACATTTACGGAATAATTTATTGCCCGGATGACAAAAATTGGTTTAATATCCGATACCCATGGATACCTGGATGAAAATGTTTTCAGGCATTTTGAGCATTGTGATGAAATATGGCACGCGGGCGATTTTGGCGGTTTTGCCGTTGCAGATGCGCTCAAAGCCTTTAAGCCGCTAAAAGCTGTGTATGGCAATATAGATTCGAACGATATAAGAAGCATTTACCCCGAAAAGCTTCATTTTGTAACGGAACAGGCAGGTGTTTTTATGCAGCATATCGGTGGTTACCCCGGAAGATATGCACCCGGAGTAAAGAAGGAGATCATAAACAACCAGCCGGCATTATTCATCAGCGGTCATTCGCATATTTTAAAAATAATATACGATGATCAGCTCAATTGTCTGCATATTAACCCCGGGGCTGCGGGCAGGCAGGGATGGCATAAGGTAAGAACGATAGTACGGCTGGTAATTGATGGCAATTCAATGAAGGATTGCGAGGTGATTGAGCTGGGAAAGAACAGCAGCAGGCTGTAATGTAATGATGGCTATGCCTGTTCGGTAGTTTTATCAAACGTTAATACCGGGATTTTTGAAGCGTACGACAATAATTTATTGGTGATCCTGTTCCATAAGCCCGGCAGGCGAGATTCTTTGATTGACTGCCCGAGAATAAGATCTGCGTTGATCCGTTTCGAAAAATCAAGTGTGCTCTTGGCAAGGTTCTTTCCTTCCAGCAAAAAACATTGAACCGGTATGGTAGAAACGCTTTGCACCAGTTCGAGTGTTTTATCTGCTATATTTTTTCCATTGCTCAAATGACTTCTCAATGAAACCAGGTAAACGGTTGATCTGAAAGAGCGCGCAAGCATTGTGGCCAGTTTGATCCGTTCTACCGGGATATCATTGTACAGGGGTAATACGATCTTTTTGAAATGGCTTACCAGGCCGCCGGACCTGACAGCCAGAATGGGGATATTGGTCTTGCGGGCCAACATGCTGATAGAAATAGAAGAAATGATGCGTTGCAACAGGTTGAATTTAGACAGCCCTAATACCACCATGTCCATATTGTACAACTCAATGTATTGCCTGAGTTGCTCCTGCGGCTGTCCCTGTAACAGGCTGATCTCAATTTCTCCTTCTCCGCACAATTGATTTTTATATGCTGCCTTAAGGCGGGTAAGCTTTTCGCGGCATGCCTGCATGTTAATGTGGGATGCGTAAGGTGTGAACCGGCTGGCATCTATCGGAAAAAAAGGAAAAACCGGCTTAAATACAACATGCACCAGGTGAATATTGCAATTAAAGTTATTGGCCATCTCTATGGCTTTGGCTATAGCCCATTTGTTTTTGGCTGTAAAATCAACCGGAACCAGGATATTGTACAGTTTGTTTTGCATAGAAAAGGTTTTTTTGGTTAATAAAAGTTTTCATTCGGATATGATATGATCATGCTATATCAAGCAGGGGTTTAAAGGATTTTTCCTTTATGGAAATATAGGCAATTTTTTCCAGTAATTCATCCCCTGTGCAAAAAGCAACCCCCTTGCCGGCATGTGCCATAATACACCGGTCGTCCCGGTCGTCGCCTACCACAATGCAGTTCCGGAGCGATACATTGTATTTATCGCATGCGTATTGCAACGCATTGGTTTTACAATAGGAATGCCCGCAAATGCTTTCGGGCGAAGCAAAGAAGTAAGAGGGCATATTTACTTCGCCGGTTGCCCTGCCTTCATAGATATCAAGCTGGTTGGCGTATGCAAAATCGCCGCCGATATTTTGACGTACATAATTTGCGATCAGCAGATAACTATGGCTGATGATACCAACCAGGTATTCTTTTTCTTTTAATGCCTGTACTACAGTCTGTATGTCTTTTACCATTTCAATGCGCGAAACGATATTCAGCAGGTCATCCATTGTTTTCCCTTTCAGCAGTAAGCCGATTCGCTTGGTTAAGATAATGGGATCTTTTTCATTGAACCTCAGGTCTTCCAATTCACGGTTGAAGCCAAAAGCAACCGCGCACTCATCAATAAAACGGCCGTTAAAAACGGTATCATCCAGGTCAAAAACGATGAGCTTATGGTATTTGGAAAGATTTTCCTTTAGGGTATTGTGCATTTCCCGCTGGATGGTTTCTATAGAAGATATTTCTTCCTCCGGCAGATTAAATTCCGATTGGGGCTGTGCTTTGGCAATGATGGCGCGCGACACTTCTTTACTCATTTTTCCAAGGCTTTCCCAGGGTTTGCTGTTGTTTTCTATATAACCAATATTCACTTCCCTGATCCTTGCTTTCATCAGGTACATATCTATAAGAATGCCTATATCTACACCGTAATCATTAAAAAAATCAATTCTCCTAAAAAAATTTTTGCGGCCTGCGATCATTCCGCTCAATGGTTGTGAGAAGCCCGACAACCCGGGATAATATATATTAAGCAATGGTTTGGCAACCAGTTCCGTTACCCGGCCGGCGTTCCTGGCAAAGGTAGCTTTTACAAAATCTGCTTCATCCTCAATTAAGGGAGCAGCAAGGAGGTTAATGGTGTCGGGAGGATAGGGGTCAATATCGCCGTCGAGGAAGAGCAGTATTGCATTACGGGACAATTGGATACCTTCTTTCATAGATATTCCTTTGCCCCGTATTTTGCTATTGATGATTTTAGCTCCCGCTGCCAGGGCAGCCGAAGCCGTTCCGTCCTCCGAATTATCATCTACCACAATAACTTCGCTTACGAGCGAGTTTTCAAGGCAGAAACGCACAATATTGCCGATCGTTTTTGCTTCATTTAGTGTTGGTATGATGACGGTAACCATTAAATTTTTCTTTGTTTTATTGTTGTTTAAAGTAAAATATAAACCACCGGGCACGCCAGGCAAGTTACTCAACAGCAATGTAAATCAAAAGGCATACCCCAAAATACGGGTTTCTTATTATTTTACATGTGTCAAAACAGCTTGTAAGTGTAAATCCCGGGTATTGCAGCCGGGCTTAGCTTTAAATTGATGTAAAATAAAAAATCCCGAAGTTTTCGGGATTTTAAAATAAGATGAACAGTTAATTATCAGTATTCGTTATTGTAATCTCTTTTGTTATAGCCACCACGGTCGCGATCACGGTACCCGCCGCCACCTTTGTTGTAGCCGCCACCGCCGCCACCAAAGCTTCTCTTTTTAAAACCGCCGCCACCACCTGGCTTGGCTGGTCTTTCCTGAGCTTCATTGATAACGATTTTTCTTCCCATGATCTCCTTGTCGTACAGGCTGCTGAGTGCATTCTGGGCTTCCGTATCGTTTTCCATTTCTACAAATCCAAATCCTTTGCTTCTTCCGGTTTCGCGGTCTTTAACAATTTTGATGGAACTAACGGTACCATACTGTTCAAATAGATTTCTAAGGTCGTCCTCTGTCATTGTCCAGGAGAGGTTGCCTACGTACAGGTTCATTGTAACTTAAATTTAAATAGTGAAAATTGAAAATAGTAATGAAAACTTAGTCGCTACAATGATCTGACAACCGGAGGTTAGCCG
>NZ_DAOMOZ010000091.1:0-17609 GCF_035444585.1 Agriterribacter sp. | reverse complement strand
CAATTATCTGTCGCGATATAATCGAAGAAGAAAACGATGATTATGCCATTGAACCAACGGTGATCATTGAAATACTGTCGCCTTCCACCAAAGGCTATGACCGTGGTGAAAAGTTCCGGCTTTACCGTGATATTCTTACGCTTAAAGCATATATCCTTATTGATTCGGAAAGCATTGCCATTGAAGCTTTTCGCATAAATGCTTCCGGTCACTGGGAACTGGAGGAATACAGATCAGTAAATGAAGTACTGGCAATCCCCGTAGTTGATCTTACCATACCCCTGCAGGATATTTATGAAGGAACAAAACTACCGTAGCTTCATTTGGCTTTAAAGAAGAAGCTGTCTCAAAAGGCGGGTCTTAGTGGCAAAACATAACATAACTTTTGAGACAGCCCCAAATACTTTTCCTCCTCCGGGCAAATGTCTTACTTCATTTTTGCATCAGCGGGCATAAGGATGGCTGTATAATGATTTTTGCCGTTCAGTAACAGTCGTGCAGCTTCCTGTACATCTTTGGTGGTTAATTTATCGATATACTGCTCAAAATGAATAAAGCGGTCAATGTTTTTGCCTTCTGTTTTTGCCGCTAACAGGTGGCTGGACCAGGGACCGTTCTCTTTCATCTCCTGCTTGTGCGATTCACGCCATTGCTGCTTCACTTTATTGAGGTTTTGCTCGCTCGGCCCGTTCTTAATAATGGCATTTATTTCGTTTTGCATGGCTTTCAGGAGTGTGTCTGCCTTTTCCGGGCCGCAGGGCAACTGCACCACCAACTGAAAAGAAGGATAAGGCGCTTTGTTCAGTCCTCCATAAATACCACCGCCATAAATACCCTGTACCTTTTCTCTTAACTCTTCGATAATGCGGATATTGAGCACTTCAGTGAGGGCGCTGGCTTTTAGCGCAAGATCTTCATTGTACGGAATGTCGCCGTAATAAAAAGACAGGATCAGGCTTTTTTGCTCTTCGCCCTTATAAACCGTTAGTTCTTTCTTTCCTCTTATCGGTCTTACTTTCTGATCAACATAATTGTTTTTTCTGCCAGTTGCCGGCAAGCCTGCGATATAGGTTTCAATTAGCGGAATGATCTGCTCTTCCTTAAAATTACCGGTAAAAACGAAGTGTAAGCCCCCGGCGTCTCCCAGGCGTTGCTTGTAAATAGCCAAAGCCCTGTCTGCCTGTATGCTGTCGAAATAAGCTGCCTTTGGCACATGAATAGGCGCCAGCGGGTTATTGTTATAAAAAACCCTGAAGGCTGTATCAATAAACGAAGCCTGGGGATTGGCGCTTAATAGAGCCAGCTGCGATTTGTTTTTTTGTATAAAAGACCTGAACAACCCGCTGTCTTTGCGGGGTTCCGTTAATTTGAGGTATGCCAGTTGAAACATCGTTTCCAGGTCTTTTACTGTTGAGCTGCCATTGATGCCTTCGGTAGTGGCGCCAATGAACGGGTTTGCCGATACGGGTTTACCGGATAATGCCTTTTGCAGGTCTGTGGGTGAGAAGCTGCCATAACCCATGGCATTTACTACCTGCAAAGCATAAGCAGCATTGTATTTATCGGTCCGTCCATAGTTACTTGTTCCTCCGTACCGGGATGCCGTCATCAGTATCTCGTCATTTTTGAAATCGGTAGGCTTGAGGGTAACGCTAACACCGTTTGATAAGGTGAGTTCGATTGTGCCCGTAAGCGCATTGTTTTTTTTGCCGGTTACTTTTCCTGCTTTAGGTAATACAGCCAGCAATTCAGTGGCTATCACCTTTTCTTCGTAAGGTTTTACCTCCGCTTTTTCTGCAAGCGCTACTGTTTGTAAAAGTGCGTCGGGAGAAGGCAATTGTACTCCTTCCTTCTGCGGTCCCATAATAAACGCAAATACATTCTGATCCCCCTTTAAAATGTTGGCAACAGCATTCACATCTTCAAGACCGATGGCCGGTAAAAAATCCTTCGCCATCTTATATTCTGCAGCAATACCGGGAATGGGGGCGCCCTGCAGGTAATGCTGAATATATTCTTCTACAAAATCGGATGATTCTCTTTTGTCCCGGTCGTTATAGCTTTTTTCATAAGCAGCCAGCATATTTTTTTTTGCTCTTTCCAGTTCCGGCGCCGTAAACCCAAATCGTTTAACTTTCTCCAGCTCTTCCAGGGCTGCCTGCAAAGCGCTGGTAGGTTCCCTGTCGCCCGAAACTGCATACAGCTCAAAATTTTCATATCCTCTGGCAATGCCACTGAACGAACCCCCACCGTATACAAAGGGCGGATTCGCCTGTTGGGTAAGCTCCTGCATGCGTTTGTTCAGCATGGTCACGAACAGGTCTTTTACCAGCTCTTTTTTATAGTCGTTGTAAGTAACGGTTGTGTCTGATTTGTAAGCGGGATATTCAACGATCGCCTGGAAACTGGTAGCTTCTTTATCGGTAACTACTATTGCATCATCTTTTGTATATGCAGGCAGAGGGGGTTGCACACGCGGGCGTGTTCCGGGGGGATTGGTCAGTCCGCCGAAATGTTTTTTTATCAGCGCCAGGGCATTTTCTTTTGTAATGTCCCCTACAACAATTACAGCCATCAGTTCGGGCCGGTACCATTCCTTATAAAACCGGCGTATGGCATCGTGTTTAAAATTTTTAATAATGCTGTCTTTGCCTATGGGCAAACGTTCAGCGTATAACGACCCGATCAGTAGCTTGGGCAATATCTTTTTGAACATCCTTTCTCCGGCTCCTTTTCCCAAACGGCTTTCTTCCAGAATGATCGCACGTTCATTGTCTATGTCTTCGTCTAAGTAGGTTACATTATGCGCCCAGTCTTCCAGCACGCTGAATCCTTTCTCCAGGTTCCCGGGCTTATCGGTAGGAATGGGTAAAATGTATATCGTCTGGTCAAAATAGGTGGACGCGTTAAGATCGCTTCCGAAGCCAACGCCTATTTCCTGGAGAAAGGAGATGATCTCATTTTTTTTAAAATTTTTGGTGCCGTTAAAAGCCATATGCTCAGCCATATGCGCCAGTCCGAGCTGGTCATCGTCTTCATTAATGGAACCTGCATTAAGCACCAGCCTGAGCTCTACTTTTTGTTCGGGCTTGTTATTGGGGCGGATATAATAGGTTAGCCCGTTCGCCAGTTTGCCAATGGTAACGGCCGTGTCAACCGGAAGCCTGGCCGAAGGGCTAATCTGGGCCTGAACAAATACAATGTTTATAGAAAGTAGAAAAAACAGGAAAGTGTTTTTCACTATAGTGTTGTTGTGCATAACAATTGTATTATTTGCTGTAAATGTATAATAAATAAGAGAAAGTTTTTGGCTTAGCCTTAGCCAAAGAGGTGCTGCAGGATTTCTCCTTTTGTTTTATCGAAATGCTGCACTACGTCGTTGATAATGGAAGGATTTTGAGTGGATCATGATTGGGGATAGTAATATGGAGCTCACCATTTTTGCCGGTCGTTAAGCGTATATGACTGGCGGTTTGCCTGCTTATGGGGTATCACTATGGTTTTAAAGTACTTCACGAGGTCCGGCCTGCTAAGGTCGCGGGAAATTTTCATGCAGCAATAACTTCTTCTTTAACAATATGTAAGCGGATAATCCTTTTCTTTCCATTCTCATAATGGTAGCGTACAGCACGCTGCCACAGCACTTCTTAAGGCTTCCATCGTATTACCCTTGTGTATAAACAGATACGCCCAATCCCCCGGCTGTATAACCTCCTTCAGGGCTCTCCTCTACCATAAAGATAACTTCTTCCGTGCAGGTATATTTCTTAACAAACGTACGTGAAATTTTTCATTCATAAAACCTGCCCGTTCCGGCAAGCGGGTACACAAAGGATGAAGGGAAAATTTTATGGGAGTCCCCGTCCGTATCTCAAAATTCAGCATATTTCACCATGGGAGGAACATACTGCCAGCTATAATGCCAGCCTGCCCTGATAAAAATCCAGTATCCGGGTGCGGAAAATATATTCGTACCAGGTTTGTGTGAGATTGAGTCTGGCCCTGTCGTAATTGTTTTTAGTGAGCAGGTATTCCGTGGAAACAATAGTACCCAGGTTGAAACGGATCTCTGCCGAACGGAATGATTCTTTGTACTGGATAACCTGCTCCTGCAGCACTTTGTAACGTTCATAGGCAGATGCCATGTCCTGGTATGCTTTTTCTATACTTTGTTTCAGGATAAGTTTGGTGTTCTCGGCTTGGTATACGGCATTTTTTGCGCTGAGCTTTGCTTTTTTTACACTGGTGGCTACCTGCAGGTTATTAAAGATGGGAATGCTGAGGCTAAGTCCGATATAACTTCCGAGGTTGTTTTTGAACTGGCTGTTGTACGATATTTTTTGCGCTGTATAATTTTGTTGTTGCTCCAGTACCGGATTTTTGATATTGTCAATGAGTACATATTGTCCTGTATTTACTTCAGAAACCGTGGTTGGTACCGACCGCGCAGAGACGCTGGAAAAGTTCGTATTGAGATTACCATTGAGCCTTAAGTAAGGATAGTATCCCCCTTTTGCCACCTGCACGCCTTTTGCCGTGCTTTTTACTCTGAGGTCGGCCGCTTTGACCTGCGCAAGGTTTTGCAGGGAAGCAGCGTATATTTCGGCGGGGGTGTTTGGATACATTTCCAGCAATTCTCCTTCAGGCAGCCTCTCCAGTTGCATGTCTTTGTTATAGGGAATATTCATAAGCTGACTGAGCTCCAGTTTGGCAGCCTGCAATGCATTGTAGTTATTGATGGCAGCCAGTTCATCGCCCGATAGCTGACCCTTCATGTCAGACAGCATATAGCTGCCCACGGCGCCTTCGTTTACCATAACCGTTAGCCGTTCTACCTGTTTACGGGTTATTTCGGCCTGTTCCGACATGATCTTCCAGGTGTCTTCATTGTTCAGCGCTGTTAAATAGGCAAGTATTACATCCAGTGTAAGTTTGTCTTTGGATTGCTGCCATTCCATTTCGCTGGCATGATAGGCATATCCGGTTTGACGGATAAGGTTTTGTAACTGCAGGCCGCCGAACAAAGTGAGCCCTGCGTTTAAACCGGCACCCGAAGAAGAGAAGCGCTGATCAATATAGCCGTTGGTAAAAGGATCAATAGCGCGTCCCTGGTTCCAGCCATAACCCCAGTTCCCGTTCAGATCGGGAAGCAAATTGGCTTTGGACTTTTGCCAGTCGGCTCTTGCCGATTGCATAAGCAGCTCATTTTGTTTTACGGGTATATTATTGTTCAGTGCAGTTTCCACACATTGTTTCAATGAAAATGATCCGTTCTGGGAATGAACGTTTATCCACGTAATGCATGTCAATAATCCTGTACCTGCTATATATACGAGCTTCCGCATTGCACAATTGTTTTTTATTTCAGCGGCTTTTATCCCTGCTGTTTAATGTGTTGGTATTTCTTTATGATCTTAAATCTCAAATCTCAAATCAAACTATTCTTCCATCCAATAGGTTGATGATCCGGGAGCCGTATCCTGCATTTTTTTCGGAATGGGTTACCTGTATAATGGTTACGCCTTCCTCCTCGTTCAGCTTTTTGAACAGATCCATTATTTCTTCACCCTGTTTGGAATTGAGGTTGCCGGTGGGTTCATCGGCCAGCAGCAGGCTTGGGTTGGCCACCAATGCCCGGGCAATGCCTACCAGTTGTTGCTGACCTCCCGAAAGCTGTGTGGGGAAAAGATCTTTTTTGCCCACTATCCGGAAACGATCCAGCACATCAGCAACGATGGCTTTGCGTTCAGATGATTTCATGTTCTGGTAAATGAGTGGTGTTTCAATGTTTTCATAAACCGTCAGCTCATCAATGAGATGATAAGCCTGGAAAACAAAACCAATGTATTTTTTATAAAGCTGCGACCGTTGCTTTTCTTTCAGCAGATGCACTGCATCCCCCATAAAATAGTGGTAACCTTCGGAAGGGTCATCAAGCATGCCTATAATATTCAGCAGGGTAGACTTGCCGGAGCCCGAAGGACCCATTATGGAAATAAATTCGCCCTGGTTTACTTTAAGGTTGATGTCTTTGAGAATATAAGTTTTCTGACCACCGGCATTAACCGATTTTGCAATGTTTGTAAGTTCTATCATCGTATCATTTTTTAATGAACCGGGTGTAATGGATAAACTGCCTATATATAGATATGCCTGTACGCTTCTGATTGCGCATTTACTCACCACACTCAACTCCTGAGTGCATAAAATTAATGCCATGAATTAAAGAGGTTGAAAATCAACTTATTGCAAAGCATCGGCATGCGGTAGCTGTACGGTTTTGATACACCTGAAGTATGATTATGATACAGGAGGGCTAAAGGTTGCAGGTTACAGTTTCGGGTTACAGGGTTGAAGTTGCGCAGGTCCGAGGTCAGTACGTGTCCTGCCTTGTAACAGGTTACGACCCCGGGGTGGCCTCAATAACCATGGTTTGCTTTAATCGGAAAGCTACGGGTTGTTCCTGGCGTATGGCGGGTTTCCAGGTTGGCATATTTTCAAATTTTTTCTCAACCACTTCGTTTATGTCGTAGTTGCCACCTTTTACCACACGGGCATATACAGGTTTACCTTCTTTATCAATGATATAATCAACAACAAGATACGCGGCTCTTTGCCCTTCATCTAAAAGCGATGCAAGCTCTCTTCCCGTTTCATCAAGAAAACTTTGAAAGGCCTTAAGCCCCCCCGGATAGACAGGTTGATTATTCACCACTTTTGCCAGTTCACTTTCGGGTATCGGTATCTTCTTTTCCGGTAAGGTCCTTTGTACCTTATCAACCTTTTTTTCAGCAGGCGCTACGTTTTCTACAAGATAATCTCCCTTAGCATTAACCATCACTACAGGTACCTGTTTGTATTTTTCAAAATAATTATAAGCCGCTTCCAGGTTATCGGTAAGCGTTTTGTAATTGCGGTAAATTTTCAGGAACCGTTCCAGATAGCTTACGCTTCGCGGATTGTTGAATTGTATGGGAAATATGTGTACGGGTATATAGTCCTGTCCCATGGCGCGGGCATAGCTGGTAATTACATATAAATCTTCAATTTGATCGTTGGTAATGGGTATACAGCCTTCCGTTACACATGATCCGTGAATATAAATATCACCACCCGGATACAGGGAGTCACTCAGCATCCTGTCTGACGAATTGGGATAATTCAGTCCCAGCGACAGGTGGTAGGTACTGTTGGGTTTAAATTCATTGATGTAATAAAATCCTTCCGGTACCTGGTAGTCGCCCGACATTCTTTTGGGGCCCAGGGAGCCTGCCATTGCGCATATTTTAAAGGTTTTAAACAGCTTGAACGATTCGCTGGTGCTGTTTTTTACCCACACTTCCAACTGGCTGTCGTATTTGAATGAGCGGATATAAATATATTTTGCAGGCCATTTCAGTCCCTTTGCTTCAAATTGTTTGCGCAGGGTATCTTCTTTCCGGCGGAATACATCGGCAACCTTGGCAAACGATTTTTGGTAATCAACGAATGAATTTTGCCCGCTTACCGGGCCGAAAAAAAAGAACACAATGAATATTGCAAGAATGGATTTCAGTTTATTCATTTAATATTGATTGTAGCGTAAGAGAGACTGTTATCCCATGATAATTTTCCGGTCATCCCTTGTTATTTGCAAATATCATGCTTATTACAATACGATACTATAAATTTCTCTTTTGATGTTCTTCGTTTTTGATATCTTTCCAATTGCCGGTGTATGTTGTTTGCAGACTTGTTTAAAAGCATAAGTCATTTTCCTGTGACTGTTTACCTGTTTAAAAACACCAGCCTTCTTTAACGGTAAAATGCAGTCATCTATTTTACTGCCGCCTGTTAAAACTTAATGGTGAAAAACTGAAATGATTGTTAAGGATCCGGCATATTTTTATGAAAAAATTGCTGTAATATGCCAGTCTCTGATTCATTTCAGCCTTCATTTCCATCTGTTTATTATCTTCACGCCTTATTTGAATAACACATATGCTGAAAGTTGGAATTTTAGGCGGCGGCCAGTTGGGCAGAATGTTGTTGCAGGCGGCCGCTAACTATCCTGTTGAAACCTATGTGATGGAGAGCGATGAAGGTTGTCCTGCGGCTCATCTCTGTCATCATTTTGTTAAAGGAGATATACGGGAGTATGAGGATGTGTATCAATTCGGGAAAGGTTTGGATGCTGTTACCATTGAAATTGAATCCGTTAATGACGATGCCCTGGCGGCTCTTGAAACGGAGGGCGTAAAAGTTTATCCCCGCACGGCGGCGCTGCGGATCATAAAAAGTAAGATCAGGCAAAAGCAATTTTACGCATCGCATGATATTTCTTCGGCAGCATTTGTTGTTACACAATCTTTGAAGGACCTGGCACAGCATACGGATTTTTTGCCGGCTGTGCATAAGCTGAGCGCAGGAGGCTATGATGGCAGGGGTGTTCAGGTTATTGCATCCGGAGAAGATATGGGTAAGGGATTTGATGCGCCTGCCGTACTGGAAAAAAAAATCAATATCCATAAAGAAATTGCACAGATCGTTGCCGTTAACAACAAAGGCCAAACAGCCCTGTATCCGCCGGTGGATATGGTTTTCAATCCTCAGCTGAACCTGCTGGATTACCAGATAAGCCCTGCCGAGCTTACCGAAACTATTTTGTGGAAGGTGGAAGCTATTGCGCTTAAAGTAGTGAAAGAATTAAAAAGCGCAGGTATTTTTGCTGTAGAGCTGTTTATTGATAAAGCGGGGGATGTTTATGTAAATGAAACGGCGCCGAGAGTGCACAACAGCGGGCATCATACCATAGAAGGAAATTACAGTTCACAGTTTGATATGCTCTGGCGTATTATTTTAGATTATCCCCTGGGCAATACCGCGCCGATCCTTCCCGCAGCTATTGTAAATGTGCTGGGTGAAGAAAACCACCGCGGGATAGCAAAGTACGAAGGATTGGAAGATGTGCTGCAAATGGACAATGTATTCGTGCATATCTATGGAAAAAAAGAAACAAAGCCCGGCAGAAAGATGGGGCATGTTACTGTTTTAAGTACCGACAGAAACGACCTCACCTATAAGCAAAGCCGGATCAGGCAGGTGTTGAAGGTGGTAAGTGAGTAGTGAGTAGTGAGTAGTGAGAAGTGAGAAGTGAGAAGTGAAATGTGAATAGTGAGTAGTGAGAAGTGAGAAGTGAGAAGCCGGCTTATCGTTAGCGTACCTGAGCTGATAGCTGACCGCTGAATGCTGACAGCTCATACCTCAAGCCTAAAAAATCTGAGCAATATGTCATCCATACAACCACTTGTAGGTATTATTATGGGCAGCAACAGCGACCTGGCTGTAATGCAGGATGCTGCTACCATTTTAAAAGATTTTGATATACCATTTGAGCTTACGGTGGTATCGGCACACCGCACCCCTGTGCGCATGATGGATTATGCTTCAAAGGCAAAAGAAAGAGGGCTGAAAGTTATTATTGCGGGGGCAGGCGGTGCTGCACACCTGCCCGGCATGGTGGCATCCCTTACAACGTTGCCGGTTATTGGCGTTCCGGTCAAGTCTTCCAATTCTATTGACGGGTGGGATTCCGTTTTGTCTATTTTACAAATGCCCAACGGTATACCGGTGGCTACAGTAGCTTTGAACGCTTCTAAAAATGCCGGCATACTTGCCGCCACTATACTCGGCGCCTTTGATCATGCAATTGGCGTTAAAGTGGCGGCATATAAAAAGAATATGGAAGCCGAAGTGCTTAAAAAAGCAGGGAAATTAAAAGGGGAGGGCTGGAGAAATGAATTTGATCATTGATTTTGGAATGCGCCCGGTTGTATAAGTTAAATTAAATACTTTATTTTTTACTGTAGCTCCCTCAATTCAATTGTCAATAGCTTTTTTCTTGCTTCTTCCGGAACAGATGTTATTTTTTTACTGTTGTAATCAAAACATACCATACCTGTTTTAGCGGCGGCAACTGTGATATCCTTCCCGTTTCTGTGGGTATTTAGTTTGTAAACGATGTCGAAACTCACTCTTTCAAACGCCGTTGCTGTTACGGCTACATCTGCCACATCTCCATAAAACAATTCCTTTTTAAATTCAATAGCCACATCATTCATAATAAGACCAACGCCTGCAAAATCCTTTTCATTGTAAGCATACTGTTGCAAAAATTGTATCCTCGCTTCATGGATCATTGCAAGGATGCTGTCATTGCCGGCATGCCCGCCGTAATTGATATCGGTTATGCGAACGGGTATTTTAGTGGAAAAAGAAAAGTGCCCCGGCAGTTCAAGCTTTATCCTCGGCATGTTTTATTTTTTGAACAAATATAAACACGGAAATGAAGCAGGCCTATTTGTTATCGTGCTGTTGCAGCAGCTTCATCAGCTCGGCTATATCCATAAAGTTTTCAGCGGAGGGAATGAAAGTGGAATGACCTACTTCTTCCTTCCATTCTTTAAACTGATTTCGCCAGTACCGGCTTTCCCTGAGAATAACATCGAGCAATTCTTCATTGCTGCTGCCGTTCAGGTATTGAATGGTATTTCTGAATTTGGAAGAAACCCTTACCGATTGTCCATTGGGCCCTGTCATTAAAAAATAACTGTTGGGTAAATCGAGCAAGCTTACATCTTCCTTTACCTCTCCTTTTAAATTACGGATGCGTTTGGCTGCAGTCTGGTACAGATCGTAACGGTCGGTGATAGCCGTATTGTCATCCGGTACTGATGAAACAGGCGGAGCACTATAGGTTTTGTCTTCGCTGTAAAACCCGGTTACAGCATTGGCATTGGTTTCGTGTTTTTTGCGTGTAATGTGCGAAGCGATCATAGACTTAACGGTTACCGGAACACTGGTGTTATCTTCGTTTTTGGCAACAGGCTGGTTAGTTTGATTATTATAAGTTGAAGTTGTATCAGGGGCTGTTTTTTTATCCGCTGTAGTTTTGCTATTATCGCTGCCGGCTATAAAGTAATTAACGGTAAAAAAGGATATCCCGATAAGCGCTGCTGCTGCGGCTATGCGAAATACTTTTTTTATGTTGAAGCTTTTTCGGTTTGCAGCAGACGGGACATCAAGGGAATGTTGAATGAGTTTCCAACTGTTATCCGGCGGATCAATTTCCGCATGGTATAGCCTGTTTTTAAATTCTAAGAATTCATTATCGAGGTCATGCACTACCCTTGCCCACACTTGATCCGGTGGGTTGACTTCATGATTGTATAGTTCATTTTTCCATTTCATGATCAGGGTCAGGATAATACTATGGTGATGTTTTTTTTGTTTTAATGATATTCTGCAGCACCCCCTTCGCTCTTGCCAGTTGCGATTTGCTCGTTCCCTCGCTGATGCCAATCATTTCCGCTATCTCTTTGTGCGAATAGCCTTCAATTACATACAGGTTAAACACTGTTCTGTAGCCCGGAGACAACTGCTGGATGATCTTCATCAGGTCCTTTACGCTTAAACTGTCAAACGCAGACAACTCTTTTGTCTCCAGCATGTTCTCATGATTTTCTGTAACCGGGTACAGGTTAGCCTGCCTGCGATAATGTTCAATTGCCGTATTTACAAAGATCCTTCTTACCCAGCCTTCAAACGAACCCTCGCCCCTGTACATACGAAAATTTTTGAAAATTTTCACAAATCCATCCTGTAAAATATCCTGGGCATCTTCTGCTTTGCCGGCATAACGAAGGCAAACGCCGTACATTTTGGGTGAAAACCTTTGATACAAGAACTCCTGAGCCCGGCGATCTCCCTCCAGGCAACCTTTAATTAAGTCGCTTTCACTCATGGTATGGTTGCTTTGCACAGACATTTAATCGTATAAAGATCGATTTGCTCCTATCCTGTTTTGTTTTAATGTGTTCAACCTGGTAGTGCGGTTATTGCGTAATTAAAAACTGAATCAATTGTTCCATTGCCTTCTTTCTATGGCTGTACTGGTTCTTTTCCGGTAAAGACATTTCGGCAAAGGTGCGGCTGGCATTATGCGGTATAAATACGGGGTCATAGCCGAAGCCTTTTTCTCCACGCGGTTGAACGGTAATGCTGCCTTCGCAAATGCCTTCAAACTGGTGCTCAGCACCATTGAGTATTAACGAAATAACAGTTCTGAACCTGGCAGTTCTGTCTGTTTTGCCTTTTAATTGATCCAGCAGCTTTTCAATGTTTGCCGCAAAATCTCTTTCCTCTCCTGCATATCTTGCACTTTTAACGCCCGGTTCACCATTCAGCGTATTGGTTTCCAGTCCTGTATCTTCCCCAAAACAGCTTATCCCGGTTAAATGATAAACAGTAGCAGCTTTCTTGCGTGCATTCTCTTCCAGTGTATCAAAGGGTTCCGGAATATCCATATCTATGCCTGCCTCTTTAAGGGTTGTTATAGTGAACCGCCCTTCAAGTACAGAACGGATCTCTTCTGCCTTATGGGTGTTATTGGTAGCGAAAATAAGTTTTTGCATTGGAATTGCATTTAAAGTTGAAAAATGGACTTTAACCCTGCCCATAACCGGGTTTTAAGCGACTTGTCTTCCTCAATACTGTTTAAATCCGGCGCGCATAAATAAACAACGTTGTTATATGGCTGCACCTGGAAATGAGGAAAATGAATGGGTAAACCTATTTCCCGGGGTGATACACCAAAAAGAAGCTGGATCCTGGGTTGGGTTATGCTGTTGAGTTCAATGTAATTATGGTTTGTATATTGATTTATGTTAATAACTGCTACGTCCGCCATGTTCAATTTACAGGCATTTAATACGCCGGTTAAAAAGGCAAATGATCTGTCGGAAAGATAAGTGGCATCACTCACGTTAACCAGGATGGTGATTTGTTTTTGATTGGAGCCCAGGAATTTTAAACCGGTTGTAGTTGAGGTGGGAGCACCTGCTGTATTTTGTAAACCGGCAAGCGGGGCTGTATACAGGTTTGCTATCAGGGTTTCCGGTAATTTTACATTTTTCAGGCTCATACAAATTTACAAGTGGTCTTCCGGCCACGAAGTTTTTTCGTTTCTTTGCAACAAAAATAGTGTTTTATGATTGCCGCTATGGATATTCAGGTTACAAAAACAGAAAGAAGCAAGCTGCAGGATATTGATCTGGAAAACCTGCCTTTTGGAAAATATTTTACGGATCATATGCTGGAAGCAGAATATGAGAACGGTAAGTGGACAAATGTAGAGGTCAGGCCTTACCAGCCTTTATTGCTGGAGCCTTCATTGGCGGCATTGCATTACGGGCAGGCTATTTTTGAAGGCATTAAAGCCTATAAAGACGAGGAAGGCAATGCATTCATATTCAGGCCTTTTGACAATTTCAGGCGATTTAATATATCTGCTGAGAGGATGAATATGCCTGAAGTGCCTGAAGAGATTTTTATTGAAGGCATGCGCCGCCTCATTGAACTGGATCAAAAATGGATACCTGCTAAAAAGGATCATTCCCTGTATATCAGGCCCTTTATGTTTTCTACCGATGCTATGCTGGGAGTGCGCCCTTCCCAAACATACAAGTTCCTGATTATTTTAAGTCCCGCCGGGCCCTATTTCCCCAAACCCATGAACATACTGGTAGAAGAAAAGTACACCCGGGCAGCCCCGGGCGGCGTTGGCTTTGCAAAAAATGCCGGGAATTATGGCGGCAGCCTGATTGCTGCAACAGAAGCACAGAAGCAGGGCTATGATCAGGTATTATGGACAGATGCTTTTGAACACAAATGGTTGCAGGAAGTAGGCATGATGAATGTATTTTTTGTTATTGACCATACCGCGGTAACGCCTTCCCTGGAAGAAGAGACAATACTGGATGGCGTAACACGTAAAAGTGTAATTGTTATTTTAAAAGAAATGGGTGTTCCGGTGGAGGAGCGGCGCATTAATATTGACGAGGTAATTAAAGCACATAGGGAGGGAAGATTACAGGAAGTATTTGGTACCGGAACGGCCGCCACCATAGCTATGATACAAAAGGTAAAATATAAGGATGATGTGATGGAATTCAGTGAAAAGGACTGGACGCTGAGTGCGGAAATAAAGAAAAAGCTTGATGCCATCCGCCAGGGAAAATCGCCCGATACCCATCACTGGATGTTCCCTGTGTAAAGCTGAGGAAAAAAAGCCCCGCAACATACAAAAGCCATGTAACGAATGGCTTTTTTTTATGCAGCATATCCAGGTCAGTGCTTTCTTTTACAGTTAATTATGATATAAATAATGAGTCTGGTACGAAATTGTAGCTATAGGTGCCAAACGACATATTATGATAAAGCAATTCACTGGCCGGAAAGTTTGGGTACTGTTTTTTATTTCTTTGGCGGGGCTGTTTTGGGGATGTGCTAAAGATAGCGACAATGACCCTGACCCGCAGCTCGACTTCAGGGAGTATAAGCTATTTAATTATTCCAGTGGCGGTGAGGCGGAAGCGGGTAGTTTTCGCATTGACCAGCTAAGGGACGGGAATGCCAGATTAACGATTTCTTTGAACGAATCTTACCGGCAGGAAGGAATTTCTTTTGATGCTGTGATCAACACCAGGGATGAAGCCGATAATGAGCTGGTGTTTGCGTATCTGGGTACTGTTGACGGAAAATCGGGTAAACTGGTTATAAACCCGGTTATGAGCAGCGGGTCTAATCTCCCGGTAAAATACAGCGACCTGATCAACAAATCGGGGTTTTATGTAAAAGTAATGAACGGCGCCAATGTGCAGGCAACCGGCGAAATCAAATAGCCGGCGGAGTTTTTAATAATTTGAACTTATAAATTTTGGTATTTCCCAACAAGCCGCTTACCTTTGCCCTCCCAAAAATCAAAGGTTAGAATGCCTACAATACAACAATTAGTTAGAAAAGGTAGAGAAATCATCAGGGCAAAGAGCAAGTCAAGGGCTTTGGATAGCTGTCCGCAGCGTCGTGGTGTTTGTACGCGTGTATATACCACTACTCCCAAAAAACCCAATTCCGCTTTGCGTAAAGTTGCCAAAGTGCGGTTAACCAATAAGGTGGAAGTGATTGCCTACATCCCCGGCGAAGGGCATAATTTACAGGAGCACTCTATTGTATTGATCAGGGGAGGTCGTGTAAAGGATTTACCCGGTGTTCGTTACCATATCGTAAGAGGCAGCCTGGATACTGCGGGTGTGAAGGATCGCAAACAAAGCCGCTCCAAGTATGGTACCAAAAGAGAAAAAACCAAAAAATAGCCGCAGGCAATAAATTAATTGAGCAATAATATTTAACCAAGATGCGTAAAGCACAAGCCAAAAAATTACCATTAGCACCCGACCCCAGGTTTAACGACAAACTGGTTACCCGTTTTGTAAATAACCTGATGTGGGGTGGAAAAAAAAGCACTGCTTACGATATTTTCTATAACGCCATTGACCGCGTTTCAAAGATCTCGGGCGAAAACGGGTATGAAATATGGAAACGTGCATTGAATAATGTTACGCCTGGTGTGGAAGTGCGCAGCCGCAGAATTGGTGGCGCAACTTTTCAGATTCCGGCAGAAGTTCGCCCCGACCGTAAAATATCACTTAGCATCAAGTGGCTTATCCGCTATAGCCGCGACAGGAACGGGAAAACAATGGCAGATAAACTGGCCAATGAGATCATAGCCGCAAGCAAAGGTGAGGGCGCTGCTTTTAAAAAGAAAGAAGATACACACCGCATGGCCGATGCCAACAAAGCATTCGCCCATTTCAGAATATAAGATCATTTTTAATAATTTTATGCCCTGCTGTTCATTTTGCGGCAGGGTTTTTATTTATTTCTCTATACCACGCATCGCGGTTTTGTAAATTTCCCGGTATGAAATTAAAGGTCACAATAGTTGTCTTGCTTCTCTCTCAATTTGTTTTTGCTCAGGATAAAGATCTGGGTTCCTGGCATGTGGTAAATGCGCAATTGAGCTTAAACGATAAGTGGGAGGCTTTTACAGAATTGCAGACGAGATCGAACAGGTTTTTTGACGATTTTTTTTATTACGAGATCAAAGGTGGCGTTAGCTATAGCATCAACAGTAATTTTTCAGTGCTGGTGGGCGTGGGCAGGTACGCCACTTATGCCGGAGAGGGTAATTTTGTTAAACCTTTCGGTAATGAGGAATTCCGGATATGGCAGCAGCTTACCATGAACCAGTACCTTGACCGCCTGAAAATTGAACACCGCTACCGTGCAGAACAAAAATGGATGACCGACGGTTACCGTAATCGTTTCCGTTACCGGTTGAATGCCATGCTGCCTCTGAATGGCGCCAGGCTGGTGCCCGGAACATTGTATTTGAATGCATACGATGAGGTTTTTCTCAATAACAAGGTGCCTCATTTTGAACGCAACAGGTTTTTTGCGGGGGCAGGCTATATCTTAACTCCTGTAACCACTGTTCAGGCAGGGTATGTAAACCAGTATAATTATACCCTCAACAAGCGGGGCGGCAAAAACTTCCTGCAGTTTTCACTCATGTTGCAATTTGAGTATGACGAAGAGCGGGAAAGGATCCCTCATTTAATGGATTAAAGCCGGTTATTCTTTTTTCAACGGTCTTATGATCATCCTCAACGCCTGGTCTTTTGTAAAATAGGCTATCATCCAGTTATAGAGGGTGGTTATTTTATTGCGGTACGTTATCAACGAGGTGAGGTGAATGAACAACCACAGGAACCAGGCTATAAATCCTTTAAAATGCAGCCCGGGCCCGGGTATATCCGCAACTGCTTTATTTCGGCCTATAATAGCCATCGTGCCTTTGTCGGCATAGCGGAATGAACGGAGTTCTTTTTGTTCTGCCATTCTTATAAAATTAAGGGCTACGTTTTTCCCCTGTTGCAAAGCTACCTGAGCTACCTGGGGATGTCCCTGCGGGAAA
This sequence comes from Agriterribacter sp., assembly GCF_035444585.1. Classification (GTDB taxonomy): domain Bacteria; phylum Bacteroidota; class Bacteroidia; order Chitinophagales; family Chitinophagaceae; genus Agriterribacter. The sequence goes on along the minus strand of NZ_DAOMOZ010000091.1, from coordinate 754 downwards.
CCCGGGTCGCTGGTTTGCAGGCATGTATCGCCAATGGCATATATATTAGCTGTGTCCTGTACCTTGTTGAATTCATCGGTTAAAAGCCGTTTGCCTCTTCCGTAAGCGCTGGCAGGAATGCCATCCACGGTTTTAGCGGAAACGCCTGCGGCCCAGATCAGCGTTTTGGTTTGAATATGCTCCCCGTTCGACAGGATAACCGTATCATCCGCATAATCTTTTACCTGTATGTTCAGCTTGATCTCTACTCCTAATTTTGATAAAGCGCTATAGGTATCTTTTTGAGATTGTTGACTCATAGGCGATAACAACTGGGCGCTCCCGTCTATCAGATAAATATGGCTTTGATCTTTGGCCCCCCTGAATTCGGGATAATCTTTCCGGATAATAAATTTTCTCATCTCGGCCAGCATACCTGATACTTCCACCCCGGTTGGTCCGCCGCCGGCAATAACAATGGTAAGCAATTTCTCTCTTTCTGCTTTATCGGCGGTAACCGTAGCTATTTCCAATTGCTGCAACAGGTAGTTGCGCATTTCCAGCGCATCATTAACTGTTTTCATGGGGATAGCATTCCTCTTCACATTTTCCAGTCCGAAATAATTGCTTTCGGTGCCGGTAGCCAATACCAGGTAATCGTATTCAAGCTCACCCGATGACAGCACCACTTTGTTTTGTTCGGGGACCACTTTCAGCAATTCGCCCATCCTGAACCTGATGTTTCTTTTATCCTGGAACATTTTGCGGAACGGGT
>NZ_DAOMOZ010000090.1:0-17852 GCF_035444585.1 Agriterribacter sp. | reverse complement strand
AGTTAACAATACACGGTTTCACACAGTTGGAACCCGATTAAAATCGCCAGGCTTTCAAGTGATATGGGGATAAGCAGGAGTGCAGTAAATAAAAAAACCTGCACTTTACAGGTTTCTCATTGCGGATACAAAAAAGCGTAACAGTATGCAAAGAAGACCAATAATTTTGAAACCTCATAACATTTAACCGTTAAATCAATAACTGTACCCGATTTAATAACATACATCAAAGAAAGCTGCGGATGATGATCCCGGCCGCTGGATGAAGCGGGTTGAAATTTGAAAAAGCCGGTACCGCAGGAAGCTTCAGGCTTCGCATAACCTTGCCTGCCCCGTAATTTTCAAAAAGTTAAAATGGTTGCACCCCGCATTTTTATATTAATGAATGTAAACTGCGCCGGCAATATGTATATTGCGGTAAAATAAAATGCCATGAGTAATTTTATTGAACAGCTCCGGATCAGCTCTGTAAACCAGGGCGTTTCTACGGGCCAATTCTATATCGGATCGTCGGGTGCGATCCGGCCTTCTTATTCGCCGGTAAACGGCGCCCTGATAGCAAGCGTATATCTCGCCGATGATAATGGTTACGAAACTGCGGTTAGAAAAGCAAATGAAGCGTTTGTAGAATGGAGGAACTGGCCGGCTCCAAAGCGAGGAGAGGTGGTCAGGCAAATCGGAGAGAAGCTGCGGGAATATAAAGATCCTCTCGGAAAACTGGTTTCTTACGAAATGGGGAAAAGCCTGCAGGAGGGCCTGGGCGAAGTGCAGGAAATGATAGACATCTGCGATTTTGCCGTGGGCCTCTCGCGCCAGTTGTATGGGTTAACCATGCATAGCGAACGCCCGGGCCATCGCATGTACGAACAATGGCATCCCCTGGGTGTTACCGGCATAATATCCGCCTTTAATTTTCCTGTGGCCGTATGGAGCTGGAATGCAATGCTTTCCTGGGTATGCGGCAATGCCTGTATATGGAAGCCGTCCGAGAAAACGCCTTTATGTGCGATCGCCTGTCAGAATTTAATTTCAGATATACTGGTACAAAATAATGTTCCTGAAGGAGTTAGTTGCATTTTAATTGGAGACAAATACATTGGAGAAAAAATGGCAAACGACGTAAGGATCCCTTTGATCTCTGCAACGGGATCTACCCGTATGGGGAAAGCGGTGGCTGCTGCAGTAGCTTCCAGGCTGGGAAAAAGCTTATTGGAACTGGGAGGCAATAATGCCATAATTGTATCAAAAGATGCCGATATGGATATAGCCGTAGTGGCCAGTGTGTTTGGGGCAGTGGGCACCGCCGGGCAACGCTGTACCAGCAGCCGGCGACTGATCGTTCATGAAGATATTTACGACGTTTTTAAAGAAAAACTGGTAAACGCATACCGGCAGTTAAGGATTGGCGACCCCATGAACGCGGAAAATCATGTAGGGCCCCTGATCGATACCGATGCCGTAAAAAACTACCTGGCGGCTATAGAAAGCTGTAAAAAGGAGGGCGGCAATTTTATTGTTGATGGCGCTGTACTGGAAGGACCGGAATACAAAAGCGGGTGCTATGTAAGGCCCTGCATTGCCGAAGTATTGCCGCATTACGCAATTGTTCACCAGGAAACCTTTGCTCCAATACTTTACTTAATGAAATACAGGAGCATGGAAGAAGCCATTGCTATTCAAAACAGCGTTCCCCAGGGGCTGTCATCTTCTGTTATGACCCTCAACCTGAGGGAAGCTGAATTGTTTTTGTCGGCTGCAGGGAGCGATTGCGGTATTGCCAACGTGAACATAGGCACCAGCGGCGCAGAGATCGGCGGGGCTTTCGGGGGCGAAAAAGAAACAGGCGGAGGCAGGGAAAGCGGCAGCGATGCATGGAAAAATTATATGCGCCGGCAAACCAATACCATCAACTGGTCATCCCAACTTCCGCTGGCCCAGGGTATTCGGTTTAATATTTAAGCTTTTTGTTAAAGATCCTATAAATGAGGTACTTATCCACATGTTTCCCGTGAAACGTGCATATCTTTTTTTTGAAAAATTTGTTTTTTTAGTTATTCATATTCCTTTGCTGCTTTCAAGAGGGAATTTACTGAAAGTATCTGCCCCCGGATACGCGGTGGAAAACAGATGAGCACAACCACGGCAGCTTTCTCCATGGAAAACGGAACCACCTGAATCCCAATAATATTATAACGTATTACACGTTATAATCATCATATATACCATTCATCCTTTGGAAATAACCCGTTAATATGAAAAAAACATATTTACTGTTAGCCTTCAGTCTGTTTTCTTTTAACCTGATTTATGCCCAGGTCAAATGGGGTATTGGCGGAGGGGCGCATAATGCTTCTGTTATTGAAACAAACAGTCTTCAAAACTGGAATCAGCAATACAAAGGGAATTTTTCTCCGCTTGGGAGTTTTCATGCAGGTTTTTTTTCGGAGATAAACTTAGATAAAAAAGGGAACTGGGCTGTTCAACCGGCGCTGTTGTACACCAGTAAAGGCAGGAAATTCTCCAAAACATATGATTCAGCAAAATCCTTTCTGAACGATACTTCTGCTATCAATGCTTCCTGGAAAACCAGCTACCTCGAACTTCCGGTAAATTTTATTTACCGGCTTCCGCTTACCTCAAAAGTTAGATTTATAGTGGGTGGAGGTCCATACATTGCTTTACAGCTCACAGATAAAGCTGCATATGAAATTATAAATGCTTCCGGCGAGCGCAATATTTTCACCGACAAACTCGCTTCCGGCGATGCAGTTAACAAATACGATAAGCTGAACTGGGGCATAAATGCATTGGCAGGATTCGATTTTAATGACCGGCTCATGCTCACTGCAAATTACAGCAGAAGCATGTCTGACTTTTATACGGCTCAATACCCGGGGTCATTCAGGCATGAGCTTTGGGGAGGAACTGCGGTAATATGGCTTACGCCATCTAAAACAGCTAAAATCAAAGCAGATCAAAAAGACAGTGACGGAGATGGCGTACCCGATAAACTGGATAAATGTCCTGCCGAAATGGGGACGGCTGCAACAAGCGGCTGCCCGGACACAGACGGCGACAGCGTACCGGACAACGAAGACAAATGCCCAGGCATTGCGGGCATCAGTAAACTCCTGGGGTGTCCCGCCCCGGATAAAGACAATGATGGCATTTCAGATGAAGCAGATAAATGTCCCGATGTGGCCGGAACGGCCAAATACAATGGCTGTCCTGTGCCCGATACCGATGCCGACGGCATAAATGACGACAGCGATAACTGCCCCGCCATTGCCGGAACGGTCAAATACAACGGCTGTCCCGCGCCCGACACCGATGGCGACGGTATTGATGATGATGCGGATAAATGCCCTCTTAAAGCCGGAGCAAAAGAAAACAATGGCTGTCCGCATATTGCCAAAGATATGCTCGACGATATCAATAAAGCAGCGCGCAGTATCCTGTTTGATGTGAACAGCGACAATATCAAGCTAACTTCTTTTACCGCCCTGGATAAGATGGCAGAAATTATGCGAAGTGATACCGAGCTTAAATTGGATATTGAAGGACACACAGACAACACCGGCTCTATACGGCATAACCAGGTGCTTTCCGGCCGCCGGGCTCTTGCCATAAAAACCTACCTGGTTAAAAAAGGTATCGCACCCGAACGGTTAACTGCCTCCGGCTTCGGATCTGAACATCCTATAGCCGATAACAATACCGAGGAGGGCAGGTCGAAGAACAGACGTGTTGCATTTAAAATAAAATACTAACGGAAACGGATAACCTATTTTAATAAACATCTTTCCACCACGGAAAGATGTTTATTTTTTTAAGCATATCGTTAGCGTTTTATCATGTGATAATATCGTTTTACGCAGGTTGCATTTAACAGCAACTTATTATAGTTTTGTGTTACCAATCACTCCTGTGATCAACTCCGGCCGCGCTTTACATATTCCGGCAGGCCGTTCTTAAAAGCTCTTTCCGGTGTTAAGTCCAAGCAAATTATCTGCATGTTATTGCAGAAAGTGGGAACAGATAAAAGTGAACAGGTAATAGTGAATTTATCATTCACAACTCACTATTCACCACCATGCACATTTAGCGCCGCACCAGATACTTTCGATGAGCTGCACAATATCCCCGATGAAAGACTAAGTAGTTTTACAATCCACCTAAGTGTTTTTTCGTTATATAGTTCAGAAATCCTATCCGCCCTTTATAAACAAAAAAATGATTTTTATGAGAAAGATAGATGCGGTACTCCTGTCGGCGCTGATACTGTATGATTACAGTGCCCAATCCCTGGTAGATAGTGACATTTTAGGCCTGGGTAACTCTTTTGTGATAGAAAGGGTTGGCTTGCAGGAAAACAATTTCCCGGAAGCTGAACAGGCTGACCCTTTGTTTTTAACTGGTAATGAGAATGTTATTCAGGCAGACAATACGGAATTAAACCCGCTCATTTCATCTGTAACTGCAGAAAAGACCATTTCTTATCATGCGTTAGCAAAAATCAATTCCGCTGCTGAAACTGTTGCAGCAGAGTCGCAATATAATAGTGTTGATGCGGTACATATCAGTATGCCCGATCCTTCTGCCGCAGATATGGCTCTTTCTGAATCATTTTCATCTGCGATCGCTGAAGAAACGGCTTCAACTTTGTCTGTAGCAAGCGTTTCATCTTCCTTTGTTGCATTAAGCAGTTTAGAGAACCTCGAAGTTAAAGATCAGTTGAATGAGGGTAATATGCAATTTGCCGATACTGATGCGGACGGTATGTTCAATTTTGAAGACAAATGTCCTGCTGTTGCCGGCGTTGCACGATTTGAAGGCTGCCCCGTTCCGGACAGTGATGCAGATGGTGTGAACGATGAAGAAGACAGGTGTCCTTTTGTGGTAGGCAGTATTGCAAACGGAGGCTGTGCAGAAACCGGAAACATTGAAGGTAGTTTAGCTTCAAATGATTTTAATAATGACCAACCGGCAGCGGCAGATTATTTAGCGGTAGTAAAATTTGAAAAAGAGGCCGGTGTTTTATCAAATAAAGATTTCAATATTATTTTACAGTTGGCAGATCAAATAATGAATAACCCGGGAGTGAAAGTTGATGTGGTAAAGTCAACTGATAATAATTCTACCTTACAGGCTGATACAGTTTTAAGCTATTTGAGAGATCTGGGTGTAAAGGATTCACAAATGAGTATTACAACAAAAGATGCAGGAACAAATGTTTTGAACGGCGGCGTGGGACTTCAGCTCAGGCATTAAATCGTTAAGATTCATATAAAATGTCAGGGAACGCAACCCTGACATTTTTTTTTATCGTCTCTGTCTCTTTAAATTGTGTTAACTGAAGCTATAATTGATATTTTTTGTCCAAATTTGCTAAACAAACAAATTACATGAAGAAAACTTTAGTACTCGCATTCGTGGGATTGATGCTATATCAATCCGGATTGGCACAAACCGCTGTAAAAGATATTCCGAAGGGGTGGCATATGCTCGACAGGCAAAAGGACGGTTATTATGGTATAGATGTGGAAAAAGCTTACGGTGAGTTGTTAAAGGACAAAAAGAGTGTGCCGGTAGTGGTGGCTGTTATTGATTCAGGAGTGGATACAACCCATGAAGACCTTAAGCCTGTTTTATGGCATAACCCCGGCGAAATTCCGGGCAACGGCATTGATGATGATAACAACGGATATATTGATGATATATACGGCTGGAATTTTTTAGGCGGAAAAGACGGGAGAAATGTAAATAAAGATTCATATGAGGCTGCCAGGGTGTATTATAAATTAAAAAAGAAATTTGGCGACACTGTACCCGATGAAGCCACAGCGAGCCCTGAAGAACTGGATGAAATAAAGATGTATAAAAAAGTAAGGAACCTGATAGAAGGTGATGCCAAGGAAGCTTCGCTGAATGTAATGTTCCTGAAAAACATAGTAGAAAAAATGCCCTGGGCCGACAGCATCCTTCAAAGCAGCTTAAGCAGGAGCGAATACAAGGGCGATGACTTACAAAAGTTCAAGCCGGCTTCAGCAGACGAAAGCAAGGCAAAAAGCACCATCATGGCTTTGTTCCTTGGTTTCCAGGCCACCGAAATGACCAATAAAAGGCTTCTTGAAATGACGGAAGAGTTTTACAATGGTGAAAAATCAAAAGCCGAAGCCATTGTAAAAGAGCCAAAAGATTATCGTGGAGAAATAGTTCAGGACAATTATGATGATATCAATGACCGCGACTACGGTAACAATGATGTAATGGCCGGCACACCTATGCATGGAACCCATGTATCCGGTATCATTGCGGCGTCACGCAATAATGGTCTTGGAGTTAACGGCATTGCTGATAATGTGCGCATTATGACAGTAAGAGCCGTTCCGGACGGAGATGAGCACGATAAGGATGTGGCAAATGCCATCCGCTATGCCGTAGACAATGGCGCTAAAGTAATAAATATGAGCTTCGGTAAAAGCATATCTCCACAGAAACAATGGGTAGATGATGCAGTGCGTTACGCAGAATCCAAAGGTGTGCTGCTGGTACATGCTGCAGGAAATGACGCAAAAGATATTGACAGCAATGATAATTTTCCAAGCCCCGATTTCAAAGACGATACAACAGCAGTAGCCGGCAACTGGATAACTGTAGGCGCCAGCGGCGATCCTGCAGCGGGCGGCATCATTGGCTCGTTCTCAAACTACGGCAGGAAAAAAGTAGATGTCTTTGCACCAGGTGTAAAAATATATTCCACATTACCAGGTGGAAATCAATACGGGAATTTGCAAGGTACCAGTATGGCCAGTCCTGTGGTGGCCGGACTGGCAGCTTTGCTGATGTCTTATTATCCGGATCTTACCGTGCAGCAAATTAAATCGGTTATTGAAAAGTCTTCTACCCAACTTGAAGGTATTGAAGTACAGAAGCCGGGAACCGGCGAAAAAGTAAGCATGTCGGAGCTTAGCAAATCTGCCGGCATAGTAAATGCGTATGAAGCGGTAAAGCTGGCCGAATCAATCTCCGGACAAAATAAAGAATCAGATCAGCCTGCATTGCCAAAATCCAAAATAAAAAAATCAAAAAAAGGATAAAATTAAAAGTAAAAGAATTCCGGGAACTAAAGTTAAAGGGGCTGTGGCAAAATACAGCCTCTTTTTGTATATCGCAACACCCTGAAGAAAGAGTAATTAAAACGTACTACCTGGCTTTTTTGTCGCGTGCTTCGCTCTTGCTGAACAGCATTACATAACCGCACAGATCTTTTTTTTGTTTGCTGTTTACCTGCAGGGGTTTTATCATATGGTATTCAGACATCTTAGGGATATAAGAATAACTGATAATGTTATCATTCACGTTGCCTCTTTTTTTCTGATATACTACCTGTTTCTCATTATAGTCGTACATCCTCACCTCATACAAATTAGATTTTGTGTCACCTATAAAAACAAACTGGTACGATATACCCTCATTCATCGGTACTATAATAGGGATCTCATATTCGCTTTCCATGGTAATGGATGCCTCGCGCAATACGGAAAACCCGCCATTCTCGAGCAGGTGTTTTATACTGTCGGCCTGTTTCTGAACAGATTGATTGTCACAGGGACTGACGCGGATGACATCGTTGGACTGGGCAAATGAAGAAAAACAAAAAAATAGCAGGGAGCATACGACTGAAAGGAACGGCTTTTTCATTTTGAATGTTTTTACAGGGTTGTGGACCGGCTTGTATCCGGTGTTGAACGAACTACATTAACGGGCAATCATTTTTAATTTTACCTGTAAAGTATTCAACGCAAATATGCTGCCTAAATTATTTTTTGTGAAAATAAATGGCATCTGCCTGCTGTGAAGGACATATAACAAGATCGTTGATGCAAACATGCTCGGGAACCGTGGTACAATAGAAAATAACATCTGCAACATCCTTAGCTGTCAGTGGCTTAAACCCCCTGTATACCGCATTGGCTTTTGCAGCATCACCTTTAAACCGCACCAATGAAAATTCTGTTTCTGCTGCGCCGGGATGAATAGCCGTTACTTTTATGTTATGCCTGAGCAGGTCAATGCGCATGCTTTTACTCAGGGCATCTACCGCAAACTTACTGGCACAGTACACGTTGCCTTTTTCATATACTTCCTTTGCTGCTACGGAACCCAGGTTGATGACATGCCCTTTATTTTGTGAAATCATTAACGGCAGAACAGCCCTTGAAACGTATAGCAAGCCTTTTACATTGGTGTCCATCATGGTATCCCATTCATCCAGATCTGCTTCATCAAAAAAATCACGTCCGAGTGCAAGTCCCGCATTGTTAATAAGAACATCAATATTCCGCCAGTCGCCGGTAATGCCATTTATGGCATTAAAAACAGCATCGCGTTTGCTCACATCAAAAGGAAGAGGCAGCACCCTCACAAAAAATCTTTTTTCGATATCTTTTTCAAGCGCCTTTAATCTATCCGCTCTCCGCCCGTTAATAATAATATCGTATCCTGCTTCTGCGAACCGTAAAGCGCATGCTTCGCCAAATCCTGAAGTAGCGCCGGTAATAAAAACAATTTTGTTCATCCGAATAACCAGTAGGTGAGCGGCAAAGGTAAAGTGAAAAAAGAAAAGACGTTGCAGGAACTGAACAGAATGCTTTGTATGTTACTCCGGCCCCTTATTTAAGCGTCTGTGCCCAGGCTATCAATTTATTAACTTCTATAGGAACATTGTTTATTTTTTCATCTCTTTTTTTTCCTAAACGAACCACAACCATATCAAGAGCAGGTATGCAAATGATATACTGGCCCAATATGCCTCTTGCGTAAAAGATGCTTTGCTGATCGGGTATGATCCACCACTGATAGCCATAGTAATTGCACGGTTTGTTGTCCTCATCCGGGATCAGGCACGGCGTAACAGAGTTGTGAAAATAAGCGCTGTCAATAACAGGAACGCCGTTTATTTTTCCGCTATCCAGCATCAGTTGACCTATACGCGCAAAATCGCGGGCATTGCTGTTAAAGCAGCAATAGGCTTTTTCATGGCCTCCCTGTTTATCTGTACTCCACAAAGCATCGTGCTCTGCGCCAAGCGGTAGCCATAGTTTTTCAGCAGCGTAGGCGCTTAAAGATTTTCCCGTTGCTTTTTCAACGACCAGGCCCAGCAATTGCGTATCGCCGCTTTTATAGGAATGGCAGGTGCCCGGGGCTTTGACAATGTTTACGCCGGTTGCTGTTTTATATACATCAGAGCCATAATACAATTCTGTGGTTACCGAGAACGGGTTGGCATAGCTTTCATTCCAGTCGCTGCCGCTGCTCATTGTTAAGAGGTCAACTATTTTTACTTTGGCTTTTTCTCCTTCAGCAAACTCAGGCAGGTATTTACCTACAGGATCGTTAACCGAACCGATCTTACCCTCATGTATAGCCGCTCCTGTAAGCAGGCCGGAAATACTCTTTGCAACCGAAAAGGAATTGGACAGGGAACTGTCGCTGTATCCCTCCCAGTATTTTTCAACAACGATCTGCCTGTTTTGCACAACCAGCAAACCAATTGATTTTAATGTTCTGAGGTATTGCTCCAGCGTATCCGGTATTTTTGCTTTGCCGTAACCGGCAGAAAAACGCCAGGGAACAGGTTGTGTTGCCGGTATGGTATGGTTATCAAAAATGGTATAGTCATCAATGCCGGCAAAATTATATACCACAGCCTTATACAAATAGGTTTTGCCCGTTAACACAGGTAATATCAAAATGACAAGTGCTGCAATAAGAATGAATTTTGCCGGGCGTTGTTTATTTTTTTTCATTGTGATGAAGAGGTTAGGATAATCCTGCTTACTTTCGGGTTTACTAAGATACAATTAATTATAAGCATGGATATTGTAATACTTGACGGCTATTCGATCAATCCCGGCGACTTAAGCTGGTCGTTGCTCGAAACATTTGGCACCTTAACCATTCACGACAGAACAGCGCCAGATGAAGTGTTGAAACGATCGGCTGGTGCAGAAATTGTACTCACCAACAAATCGAAGATCCCGGGCGATGTGATCAGGGCATTGCCTCAATTGAAGTATATTGGAGAACTGGCAACAGGTTACGACAACGTAGATATCCGGGCTGCCGCCGGACGAAATATCCCGGTGTGTAATGTGCCCGGCTACAGCACGCAATCTGTTGCGCAATTAACCTGGGCTTTAATACTGGAGCTTACTTATAACGTTAACCGCCGCTCTGCCGAAGTGCAGAACGGTGCGTGGACCAGGAGTAAGGATTTTTGTTTTGGTCATGAAGGGTTATTTGAGCTGCAGGGAAAGACCCTTGGCCTTATCGGGTTAGGGCAGATTGGTTCGGCAGTAGCCAGAATAGCTATGGCCTTCGGAATGAAGATCATTGCTTCCGTTCGTCATCCTGATAAATATGATATTGCCGGTGTAAGCTTTGCGGGGACAGAAGATTGTTTCAGGCGATCGGATTTTATCAGCCTGCATTGTCCGCTTACCGAAGCTACACGCCAAATGGTAAACAAGGATCTGTTAACCCTTATGAAACCTTCGGCGTATATGATAAATACTGCGCGCGGGGCATTGATAAATGAAACAGATCTGGCCGCGGCCTTACATGATAACCGGATTGCCGGGGCAGCGCTTGATGTGTTATCGACAGAGCCGCCCCCTGCAGAGAATCCTCTTTTAAAAGCTCCCCGCTGTATCATTACACCACATATTGCATGGGCTACGAAGGAGGCCCGGGAAAGGTTATTGAAAGAAGCTGCAGAAAACATAAAAGCCTTCTTACAAGGCAAACCCAGGAATGTGGTAAACGGCGTAACACAATTTTAAAATTTCCGCCGGTGCGGGCTTTTGGTTGTGTGAACATCCTTCCTCTACAATGGAATTTTTTGCATTAAAGCCTATAGGTTTAAATACAAAGACAATACCCTTCGTTGCGAGAATCTTTGAACTCTTTTTTATCTTTGCCGCATGCATTATGTATCTGCCGAAGGATTGGGAAAGTCGTACGGAATAAAGCCCCTTTTTAAAAACCTGGATTTTCATATTGAAGAAGGCGATAAGATCGCATTGATTGCCCGCAACGGTTCGGGAAAATCTACATTACTTAAAATCGTTGCCGGCAAAGAAACACCGGAAGACGGAAAGCTGTGGGTACACAAAGACGTAACGGTGGCTCTTTTTGAACAGGAACCGTCATTTATTGATGATTTGTCTGTGCTCGACAATATCTTCCACCACGATCACCCGGTTATTGATGCCATTAAAGCGTATGAAGCGGCAAGCGAAAGTGAAGACGAGGCTTTATTGGGCAATGCCATTATAAAAATGGATGAGCTCAATGCCTGGAATTTCGACAGTAAGGTAAAGCAGATCCTGGGTAAGCTTAATATCCACCAGTATCAGCAAAGAGCCGGCACGCTTTCGGGAGGACAACGCAAAAGGGTGGCGCTTGCCCGAACTTTAATTGATATTGGCTTTGAGCACAAGCATGTGCTCCTTATCATGGACGAGCCCACCAACCACCTGGATGTTGAAACAGTGGAATGGCTGGAGCATTACCTCAACCAGGAAAAGATAACCTTGCTGCTGGTTACGCATGACCGTTATTTTTTAGATGGTGTATGCAACGAGATCTGGGAAATGGATGGCAGTGAATTATTTGTATACAGGGGAAATTATGAGAACTATATAGAAAAAAAGGCTGCACGGCTTGAGCAGCAGGCATCCGGTATCGATAAAGCGAAAAACTTATACCGCAAAGAATTAGAATGGATGCGAAAGCAACCAAAAGCCAGAACCACTAAATCGAAAAGCCGCATAGATGCATTCGGCGCGGTGGAAGCCAAAGCCAGGCAAAGGATGGCAGATAACCGCGTGCAATTACAGGTAAAAATGAGCCGTCTGGGCGGCAAAGTAGCCGAACTGAAAAAAGTATATAAGGCCTATGGAAGCCATGTTATACTAAAAGGCTTTGATTATACATTTGCAAAGGGTGAACGAATTGGCATTGTAGGGAAAAACGGAGCTGGTAAATCTACTTTTCTGAATATCCTGCAGGGCATTGAAAAAGCCGACAGCGGAAAAATAAACATTGGTGAAACCGTTGTTTTTGGTTATTACTCACAGCATGGTCTTCAAATAAAGGAAGATGTGAGGGTAATAGAATATGTAAAAAATATAGCGGAAAACTTTCCGCTGGCAAATGGCGGATCACTCAGCGCCGCACAGTTCCTTCAACTCTTTTTGTTTGAACCCGATCAGCAGTATACTTTTATATCGAAGTTAAGTGGCGGAGAAAAGAAAAGGCTGCTGCTGCTTTCCATACTCTTCCGGAACCCCAATTTTTTAATATTGGATGAACCCACCAATGATCTTGACCTTCCTACATTGGGTGTGCTCGAAAATTTTTTAAGTGAATACCAGGGCTGCCTGCTCATTGTTTCACACGACCGTTATTTTATGGACAGACTTACAGATCATTTATTCGTTTTTGAAGGATATGGTGAAATAAAAGACTTCCCCGGAAATTATACCCGGTACAGGTTATGGAAAAAAGAACAGGAGGAAGAGAGCAGGTTGCAATTTACCGAAAGCGAATTGCAGCAAACAGGCAAAACGCTTCAGGATGCCATTGTAAAAGAACAGGATCCGGGTGCTAAAAAAAAGAAGCCTTCCTTCAAAGAAAAAAGAGAGTTCGAACTGTTGCAAAAGGAAATAGAGGATCTGGAAAAAGAGAAAAAAGACATTACGGACATGCTCAGCAGCAGCTTATCTTATGAACAATTGCAACAATTTTCGACCCGGATAGGTGAGGTTTCACAACTACTGGATCAAAAGGAAATGCGCTGGCTCCAGTTAAGCGAAATAATGGAGGACATTTGAGGATTTCAAATGGATCTCAGAAGCTCAGGATCTATACCTCAAACTCCACGTTTAGCACAAATCCTTTGCCCGGCGCAGTATCCATATTTATTTTACCCTGGTATAATTCAATTCTGTTGCGGATATTTCTCAGTCCCAGGCCCTGTCCGTTATCGAGAGTAAGGTCTGCGCCAACACCATCATCGGTAATTACAAGCAGTACTTTCCCGTCTGTTTGTTCTATATGCACCGTTACATTTTGTGCATGTGCATGTTTAACAATATTGTTCAGTTGTTCCTGTACAATGCGGTACAACATCAGTTTATGACTTTCGGTAAGCTTTGCTTCATCAAGGTGTTCTATGTCTACACGGATATTAACAGGCTGAACTTCTTCTATGGCTTCACCCAAACTTATCAGCGAATGTTCAAGTCCCAGCTCGGCAAGCAGCGGAGGCGCCAGGTTTTTGGAAAGGTTTCTCAGCTCCTCAATTACCTTATCAATATATTCATTGCTCTTTTTAAGCAAGCCATCCCTGATCTTATCATTAACAATAGAGTGTTCAATATATAGTTTTACTACCCCCAGCAACTGGTTTACATTATCATGGAGCTCTTCGGCCAATTTCCTGCGTTCACTTTCCTGGGTATCCATAACTGTCCGTGCCAGCTGCCGGCGGTATATGATCTCCTTTTCGGCCAACTGCCGCTGCAGGTTACGTTGTTCTGTAACATCGTGCATGGATACAATGAGCCTGAAAGCCCTTCCTTCACTGCTGCGCAAAATAGAAAAACAGTCTGTTATGATCTTATACGATCCGTCTTTACACGCAAACCGGTATTCATTATTGAGTGTTGAAACATGGGATATCTGAAGTGCCGCATTCATTTTATCAAGTATTTTCTCCTTGTCATCCGGATGGATATTGTTTTTCCACCAGCTATAACCCTGCTGCAATTCGGCATCATCATACCCAAACAGCAGTTTGATATTTGAGTTGTAATAGATCTGCCCGGTCAGCATATTCCAGTCCCATAACCCTTCCATAGTAGCCATGCTTAGAATATTATACCGTTTCAGGCTTTCCTCCAGCATTTTCTTTTCATTTCTTTTATTTGTAATGTTTTCCAAAATAAGAATATAAACAGAAGTACCGGTTTTGGCTTTTACTTCATTAACCGATATATTGCAAATCAGCTTAACCTGGCTTTTAGTGGTAACCACTGCAAGGTTTTTCATCCTGTTGAGTTTGCCCTGCTTTAACAGCATGTCCCAGTATTCCTGTTCAACATTATCTTCAGCTTTTATAATTAAGCTATAGTGTTGTTGTGTAAGCTCAGAACCGGTATAACCTGTTAACGTACAAAAAAAAGGATTTACGTAAAGAAATTTTCCCTGGCTGTTTAAACGTGCAATGCCCAGGTCTGTTTCAGCAAGAATGGTTTCAAGTTCTGTATGGTTAAAAACAAGAGCATTGTATTTTTGATCAAAATAGTTGCTGTTCCGCCGGATAATAAGGTAGATGATTATTGCTGTTAAGCCAACAAAAGCCACCCCCTTAAAGCTTTGCACGTAATGGTACAGCCTTATGTTATCGCCAAAAGCCTGGAGCAGCAGATAATCGGTGCTGAGTATCCAGATCAATGATAAAATGAGAAAGAATATTACAGCCTGGATAGTTGATAGAGGGCGTCCTTTCATACAATTAATTTACGGCAAACATCACCGCCTGAAATTTTGTTATTAATTATTCAAAATAATAACTTATTTTTTGATTTAACACGCATATGCACAGAAACATATCCGAATGACAAGTGGCACCTCAGCGCATGACCCTGCAGTACATAGAAAAAAATCTATGCAAGCCGCATTTGACCGGTCCGGCCACACTTTACTGAAAACAATAGTCAGTTTCCTCCTGTATATAGGTGTATATTATTATTTTTTTCAGGGTAATTTAAAATGGCTCGTAATTCTCACCGGCGTTATTCTTGTGCATGAAGCCGGCCACTTTATTGCCATGAAAGGTTTTGGTTACAAAGACGTACGGCTTTTTTTTATTCCTTTTTTGGGCGCTTTTGTTTCAGGAGAACCAAATATCGTATCGCAGCGGCAACGCATTGTAACCCTTCTTGCAGGACCACTCCCCGGCATACTCGCCGGCCTGCTGTTTTTTATACTGTTCCTTCAGGTTCACCAACCCATCTATTATCAATTGTCGTTTGCGCTGGTTATGCTCAATGCATTCAATCTTTTGCCGGTTACACCATTGGACGGAGGACAACTGCTTGAGAATCTTTTTTTTCGTTTGTCCGGGAAAATGCAGCTTGCTTTTCTTGTTGCATCGGCTGTACTCCTGTTTTGCCTGGCTGTATATATGAATAGCTATTTTATTGTATTTATTGTATGGTTCATTGTTATCCGTTACCGGAAGCTCAGTATTATATATAAAGTGCGGAATGCGCTGGATAAAGGCAACCTGGATTACAGCAGGAACTACGATGACCTTACCGATGAAGAATATATGACCATAAGGAGAATAATGATAAAACATGTTAGGACATTGAAACAACATGACCCCGAGATGCTGTCTCCCGATGAGGGCGATATTCTTGCATATCTTAATAAAGTATTGATCCCTCCTTTGCAAAATGAAATCAGCGTACGGGAAAAGATCATTATTATTGCTCTTTGGGTTGTATTGCTGCTTATCCCGTTTATGGTATACAGCAAATATTCAGTAGTGCATTTAACAGCATAAGAAGCACGAACGCTGTGGGATAGTATAGAAACTGAATAACTGGTTTATCGGATTTTTATGCGATGCTGTACTTTTAAGATACGGGAAACATTAATGACTAAAGATTTTTGAGATGTTCAGCGATTATAATTTTACAGTAACGGAAAGGTTTATGCGTTATGTTCAAATCAATACGCAATCGGATCCCCATTCAACATCATTTCCTTCCACCGAAAAGCAAAAGGATCTTTCGCGTATCCTGGTGAAAGAATTACGGGAAATGGGCATTGGCGATGCTGAACTGGATGAGCACGGCTATGTATATGCTACGCTTTTGTCCAATACGGGGAAAAAAACACCCGTCATTTGCTTTTGCTCGCACGTAGATACATCGCCAGACTGCACGGGTGAAGGAGTGAAGCCTGTTCTGCACCGGAATTACAAGGGAAATGATATTGTTTTACCGGATGACCCCGCACAGATAATCAGCCCGGCTGCGCATCCCTACCTGCTCAAAAAAACAGGAGAAGATATCATAACTGCTTCGGGAACCACATTGCTGGGAGCCGATGATAAAGCAGGCATTGCCGTAATAATGGATATGGTTCATTTTTTTGTAACACATCCTCAAATTGAGCACGGAACAATTAAAATATTGTTTACCCCAGATGAAGAGATCGGAAGGGGGGTAGACAAAGCAGACCTGGAAAAACTGGGTGCCGATTTCGGGTATACGCTGGATGCGGGTGAGCGTGGCGTATTTGAAGACGAAACTTTTTCGGCAGACAGTGTTACGATTGCTTTTAATGGCATAAGTGCACACCCGGGTTATGCAAAAGACAAGCTGGTGAACGCAATAAAAGCAGCATCCGCTTTTATTGAGTCGCTCCCCCAAAATGAGCTTTCCCCCGAAACCACGGAAGAGAGAGAAGGTTTTGTTCATCCTGTACATATCAGTGGCATTGCCGAAAAAGTAAGTGTAGCGTTCATTATACGTGACTTTAATACCGCAAAGCTTAAGGAATATGAAGCTTTATTGCAGCAAATAGTAAATGAAACCCTTAAAAAATTCCCGGGTGTTACGGCAGCATTTGAAGTAAAAGAGCAGTACCGCAACATGAAAGAAGTGCTGGACAAGCATCCGCAGGTAAGCCGGTATGCTGTTCAAGCAATACAAAGAGCAGGGATACAACCTGTATTGAGCAGCGCAAGGGGAGGTACAGACGGCTCACGCCTTTCATTTATGGGATTGCCCTGCCCCAATATTTTTACCGGGGAAATGGCTTTTCACGGCAAACACGAATACGTGAGCGTGCAGGATATGCAAAAAAGCGTTGAAACCATTGTACACCTGGCGATGATCTGGGAGGAGAAGGGATGAATATTCGAAAGATGGAAGCAAAGCAAATAAATTAAGCGAAGAAAAAGGGAGCGTAATTTCTTCCTTTATGTTGTACTTTTCTTTACCCTTATCCTTAGCTTTTCTCTGCTTCTATATAACTTTCCAAAGGCTCACAGGTGCAAACCAGGTTCCTGTCACCATAAGTATTGTTGATCCTCGAAACGCCCGGCCAAAATTTATTATGGGTGATATAGGAAAGCGGGAAAGCGGCTTCCTGCCTGCTATAGGGGTGGGTCCATTCATCCGCGCATACAACCTGCATAGTATGCGGTGCATTTTTCAGGGGATTATCCGTTTTGCTCATTTTTCCTTCCTCAATAGCCTTTATTTCATGATATATACTGATCAGCGCTTCGCAGAAGCGGTCTAACTCTGCTTTATCCTCGCTCTCGGTTGGTTCGATCATAATGGTTCCCGGAACAGGAAAGCTCATTGTGGGTGCATGAAAACCATAATCCATCAACCGCTTGGCTACATCTTCTGCTTCTGTGCCGGAGGTGGGTTTAAAAGGACGGAGGTCAACGATAAATTCGTGGGCGCATGTGCCATTAGCCCCGAGATACAGGATGTCAAAATATTTTTCAAGTTTTGCCCGCATATAATTGGCGTTCAGGATGGCGTATTGCGTTGCGGCTTTCACTCCTGCAGCACCCAGCAGCCTGATGTAAGCATAGCTGATCAGCAATATGGACGCCGAGCCATAAGGTGCGGCGCTCACGGCTCCGCCGGATCCGGGAAATGTACGCGCTCCCATTTCTTTGGTATCACTGAACTAATGCGACGGAAGATAAGCAGCAAGATGTTCTTTAGCACAGATGGGTCCCATAC
>NZ_DAOMOZ010000089.1:9730-17945 GCF_035444585.1 Agriterribacter sp. | reverse complement strand
TACTACATTTTCTTCCACGCCGCCGAAATTTAATTTTGCCATCTTTTTAATTTGATGATTTGATGATTTGAAAATTATTGAATTATGATCCTTCTGAAGTTTTACATTAATGCTGTTCAGCTAACGCTGATATTTACATACTGAACACTTCGTCCTGCTTATCTAAAAACTCATTCTCCACTATTTCTTCGCCGGGCTTCTCCTCTTCAAATTCCCTGAGCTTTTCATAAAAACCATTGCTCTCATTGATAATCGCAACTCTTGCGCTGCGCACAAACTCTATCAATCCCAGGGGACCGAGCACTTCTATAAGATTATTGATCTCTTCGCGGTGACCCGAAGTTTCAAAAACAGTATAATCCTTCCTGATCACTACGGCCCTTGCACCATACTTACGCAATAATCTTTCTACTTTTACATCTTCAATTACCTTATCGGTAGACAGTTTATACAAAGCCATCTCCTGCCACACAATTTCATCATTGTTATTGTAGTAGGCCTTTAGCACTTCCACCTGCTTCTCAATCTGACGCACTAATTTTTTAACTACCTCCTCCACTTCATTGATAACAATAGTGAACCGGTGGATCCCTTCTATCTCAGACGGAGAAGTATTTAAACTTTCAATATTGATCTTGCGCCTTGAAAACATAATGGCAATGCGGTTCAGCAAGCCAATATGATTTTCGGTGTAAACCGTAATGGTATATTCCTGTTTCATATATAACCTCCATCCCGCAACAGCGGGAAATTTGATTTTCAGTAATAAAATATTTTTACAGCTCCTTTTCGCTCACCTTTCACTTCTCATTCTCACCCCTCCCTACTTCAATCGTATCTCCGACACCCCGCAACCCTGGGCCACCATAGGGAACACATTATTCTCCTTGCCTACCATAACTTCCAGCAAATAGGCCCCTTTATGATTCAGCATTTCATCAAGGGAGCTTTTTAAATCTTCCCGCTTTGAAATGCTTTTACCGGCAATGTCATATCCTTTGGCCACCATCACAAAATCGGGACTGGTGATGTTTACAAAAGAGTATCTTTTATCATTAAATAATTGCTGCCACTGGCGAACCATCCCCAGAAAATTGTTGTTGAGAACGATGATCTTTACATCCACATTGAATTGCATAATAGTACCCAGTTCCTGAAGCGTCATTTGAAAACCGCCATCTCCGATTATAGCGATCACGCTCCGGTGAGGAGCGCCGAATTTGGCTCCTATTGCAGCGGGTAATGCAAATCCCATTGTTCCCAGTCCGCCGGAAGTAACATTGCTTTTGCTTTCATTGAAATTCGCGTAGCGGCAGGTTACCATCTGGTGCTGTCCCACATCCGTTACCAGAATGGCTTTGCCTTCTGTAAACTCATTCAATACTTTTATTACTTCCCCCATTGTCATAACCTCACCTGTAGGATTAAGCTCATCGTGAATAACAATTTCCTCTTCCTGCTTTTTCATATCCTTAAATTTCTGCAGCCATTCGGGATATTGCTTTTGCTTAATTAATGCAGTTAATAAAGGCAGGGTTTCTTTACAATCGCCCCATACAGGCACTGTAGTTTGTACATTTTTATCAATTTCTGCCGGATCAATGTCTAAATGAATGACCTTGGCCTGCCGGGCATATTTATCGAGCCTGCCCGTAACCCGGTCATCAAAACGCATGCCTACGGCTATCAGCACATCACATTCATTGGTCAGTACATTAGGACCATAGTTACCGTGCATACCCAACATACCCACATTGAGCGGATGATCCGTAGGCAAAGCGCTTAAGCCCAATACCGTCCATGCAGAGGGTATCCCTGCTTTTTCGATAAACGCCCTGAACTCTTTTTCAGCCTTCCCCAAAATAACACCCTGTCCAAACAGCACAAAAGGCCTTTCCGCGGCGTTGATCAATGCTGCTGCTTCTGAAATATACTCTTTGCGCACATTGGGTTTGGGCCTGTAGCTGCGTACATGATTACAAGGTGCATACCCGGGATAATTGAATTTTTGAACCTGTGCATTTTTGGTAATGTCTATTAATACGGGTCCCGGTCTTCCGGTACGTGCAATATAAAATGCCTTGGCCAGCACCCCGGGGATCTCAGTAGCATCCGTTATCTGGTAGTTCCATTTGGTTACGGGTGTTGTAATATTAATTACATCCGTTTCCTGGAATGCATCGGTACCCAATAAGTGTGCGAATACCTGGCCGGTAACACATACCAGCGGTGTGCTGTCGATCTGTGCATCAGCCAGCCCCGTTACCAGATTGGTAGCGCCCGGGCCACTGGTTGCAAACACCACCCCCACTTTTCCCGATGTGCGGGCATAGCCCTGCGCTGCATGTATACCACCCTGCTCATGGCGTACCAGAATATGGTTTAAAATATCGTTATAGTCATATAAAGCATCATAAATAGGCATTATCGCACCACCGGGATAACCAAAAAAATCAGTAACTCCTTCAGCAACCAGTGCTTCCAGCACAGCCACACTTCCACTTACTGCGGTTCCGGTTTTAGCCTTACCCTGTGGCTGTTTTGCGATCGCTTCGCTCTCTGATTTCTTCTTTTTCATTATTTCAGTTGTGGTACTCATGGTATTTTCAATTTTGAATTACAATAATTACTATTATTATTTTTTAAACCCAATTCTCTCCCGCTCATCCCATTCTCTCTGTCTGTTTTCTTCTACTGCTTTTTTATCCAGCATGTTTTCCAAAGCGTCATAAATTTGGTTCAATTGAGCATCATGTCCATCTATCCGTTCCCTCAAATCATCAACTGCTTTTAAAACCTCTGCGTATTGTATCACCAATTTTCGCATGGCGATAAAAGCTTTCACTATGGCAATGTTCATTTTTCTCGCCGTAGGGCTTTTCAACACACTGGCCAACATGGTTACACCATGTTCGGTAAAAGCATATGGCAGCAAGTCTCTTCTTCTCTTCTTTTGTGAACTCCCTATATTTTCAGGAAGCGCATCTTGTTGGTTGTCAGCATATTCTGTATATGAGGTCACAAATTGTGACCTCATCCCTCTCCATTCAGTCCTTGTTAACTGAAACATAAATTCGGCTGGAAAGCTCCCGATATTTCTTTTAACTGCCTGATTAAATGCTTTCGTCTCTACATTATACAATCCGGCCAAATCAAAATCCAGCATCACCTTCTGGCCGCGTATTTCATATATTTTGTTCTGAATGACCTGTAGTTGCATGGGTGTTTATTTTTCATGGTTCAGCAGGTTCCACAGGCGGATATATATGATCATCTACCTGCAAAAAAGCGCAGGACTTAAGGCGAAAAACCATTCACTATTCATTATTCACAATTAACTGTTCGCCCTTCCGAACGGCATTCACACTCTTCACCCCACTATTCATCCGTTACACAACCTTCGCTGGCATCCTTAACACTAACAGCATATTTATATAAAACACCTTTGGTTGCTTTCAAAGCAGGTTTTTTCCAGGCTGCTTTGCGGCGTGCAATTTCGCTGTCGCTTACTTTTAAGATAAGCAGGTTTTTTGTTGCATCTATCTCAATGATATCATCATCCTGCACCAAACCTATTAATCCGCCTTCGTAAGCCTCCGGTGTAATATGTCCTACTACAAACCCATGGGTGCCGCCACTAAATCTTCCATCGGTAATCAATGCCACCGACTTGCCCAGACCGGCGCCGATGATAGCCCCGGTTGGCTTTAGCATTTCGGGCATGCCCGGGGCGCCTTTCGGCCCCTCATTTTTAATAACAACAACATCACCGGACTTAACACGTCCGTTGGAAAGTCCGGCAATCAGGTTTTTTTCTCCGTCAAATACCCTTGCCGGTCCCTCAAACCGTTCACCCTCTTTACCGCTGATCTTGGCTACACTGCCTTTTTCGGCCAGGTTGCCATAAAGGATCTGAAGATGCCCTGTTTTTTTAACGGGCTTTTCAAGTGGATAAATAATATCCTGGGTTTCAAAATCTATGCTTTTAACACCTGCTAAATTTTCTGCTATGGTTTTACCGGTCACCGTTAAGCAATCGCCGTACAGCAAACCTTTATCAAGCAAATATTTCATTACCGCAGGAATACCGCCATGTTCATGCAGATCCTGCATGAGGTATTTCCCTGAAGGTTTAAAATCAGCCAGCACAGGGGTTTTATCACTGATGCGCTGAAAATCATCCTGCGTTATTTCAATACCCACACTTTTTGCAATGGCAATAAAATGCAATACCGCATTCGTGCTTCCACCCGTTACCATGATCACAGTGATTGCATTTTCAAATGCTTTACGGGTCATGATATCCGTAGGTTTAATGTCTTTTTCCAGCAGCAGACGGATCGCTTTGCCTGCGGCAAGACACTCCGCTTTCTTTTCTTCACTCAATGCAGGGTTGGAAGAGGAATAAGGCAGACTCATGCCCAAAGCCTCAATTGCCGAAGCCATGGTATTTGCTGTATACATGCCGCCACAGGCACCTGCGCCGGGGCAACTGTTCATTACAATACCTTTAAAATCTGCTTCACTCAGGTTACCTGCGATCTTTTGCCCCAATGCTTCAAACGAGGAAACAATATTGAGGTCCTGGCCTTTATAATGGCCCGGGGCAATGGTACCGCCATATACCATTATAGCCGGCCGGTTCAAACGGCCCATGGCCATAACACTCCCCGGCATGTTTTTATCGCAACCCGGCAGGGCGATCAGTCCGTCATAATATTGCGCTCCGCAAACCGCTTCAATGCTATCCGCGATAATATCGCGGCTAACCAGTGAATAGCGCATGCCATCTGTACCATTGCTGATGCCGTCACTAACGCCAATTGTATTGAAGATAAGCCCCACCATATCATTATCCCATACGCCCTGCTTTACGATCTTCGCCAGGTCATTCAAATGCATATTGCAGGTGTTGCCATCCCATCCCATGCTCACAACGCCTACCTGTGCTTTTTTCAGATCCTCATCAGTAAGGCCGATGCCATACAGCATAGCCTGTGCGGCGGGCTGCGTAGGGTCCTGTGTAATTGTTTTTGAAAATTTGTTCAGCTCTATATTTTTATTCATCTGTTGTGCTTATTTTATCTGAAATCTCAAATTATATTATCGTTGACTTCCTTAATTCTCCATCTGATTCATGTTCCTCTCCCGGCACTTTATTGTTTACATATTCGCAGATCAGCTCGCCAATGGTACTGGTTAAATAAAAACTTACCGGGTCAATATCCCTCGTCACAAAATTGTGCTTGAGTGTCCAGTCTACAGCTTCCCGTACTATTGCAGCTTCAGCTTTCATATTAAAGTATTCCAGCAACATGGCCGCCGATAAAACAGACCCTATAGGATTGGCAATGTCCTTGCCTGCTGCCTGCGGATAAGAACCATGAATAGGTTCAAACAAAGCCACACCACTGCCAACCGAGGCCGAAGGCAATAACCCGAGAGATCCGGCAATTACACTGGACTCATCGCTGATGATATCGCCAAACATATTTTCAGTTAATATTACATCGAATTGTTTGGGGTTGATGACGATCTGCATAGCCGCATTATCAACAAACATATAATCTACCGCCACATCGTTGTACTGCCCTGCCAGATCCTGCACAACCTTCCGCCATAATCTTGAAGTTTCGAGCACATTGGCTTTGTCAACAAGTGTTAGCTTTTTACGACGCTGCCGTGCATATTGAAAAGCAAGATGGCTTATGCGTTCAATTTCACTACGGGTATATATGCAATTGTCTGATGCCTCTGTTTGCTCTTCATTCATTTCCTTTTTACCGAAATAAATACCGCCGGTGAGCTCACGGAAAATAACAAAATCGGTACCCTCAATATTTTTTGATTTCAAAGGCGATAAATGCTGTAAAGACGGGTAGGCAGTAACCGGCCGGATATTGGCATACAACTGCAAAGCTTTCCGCAGCTTTAATAAGCCCTGCTCTGGACGCACTTCCGCCGCCGGGTCATTGTCGTACCTGGGATGGCCAATTGCCCCGAACAGTACAGCATCGCTATTGAGGCAGACTTCTATTGTTTCATCAGGCAGCGGGTTACCCGTTTTATCAATAGCATCCGCTCCCATCAGGCAATGCGTATATTCAAACTCATGCGCGTATGTTTTAGCAACAGCATCCAGAATATTAATGGACTGCTGCGTCACTTCCGGCCCAATGCCATCTCCAAAAATTACTGCTATCTTCTTTTTCATCCGAATTAATTCAGGATTACGGAAACAATCAATTACGCATCCTGCTTTTCAAACTGCTCAATCTCAGATCTCATGTTCAACAGATAATCTATATCATCGTAACCGTTCAACAGGCAGGTTTTTTTATAGCTGTTGATATCAAATGACTCTTTTGCCCCGGTTGATGCAATTTTTATATACTGATCTTCAAGACTTACTTCCAGCATCACCGAAGGATCCTTATATATTTCATCAAATATCTGCTGAAGAAAATTTTCCGACACCAGCACAGGCAGTAGAAAATTATTCAAAGCGTTGTTCCTGAATATGTCTGCAAAAAAACTGCTCACTACCACATCAAATCCATAATCTTTAATAGCCCATGCTGCGTGTTCCCTGCTGGAACCGCACCCAAAATTTTTTGCAGCCACCAGGATCTTACCGCTGAATGCAGGGTTATTTAACGGAAACGCTTCTTTGGGTTTTTGCTCATCGCCATTCTCATAGCGCCAGTCGCGGAACAAATTTTTACCGAAGCCTTCCCTGCTGGTGGCCTTCAAAAAGCGGGCGGGAATGATCTGGTCTGTATCAATATTTTCTATTGCCAAAGGAACAGCTCTGCTTTTTACTATATTGATGGATTTGCTCATGTTTAAATTTGATATTTAAGATTTAAGATTTGAAATTTCAAATCTAAATCAGTTCCCGCACATCTGTTACTTCACCCGTTATAGCAGCCGCGGCGGCAGTTAGCGGACTTGCAAGCAACGTTCTCGCTTTGGGCCCCTGCCTTCCTTCAAAATTCCTGTTGGAAGTTGAGATACAGTATTTACCGGCAGGTATTTTATCTTCATTCATGCCCAGGCATGCCGAACATCCCGGCTGTCTTAATACAAACCCGGCATCTTCAAACACTCTATGGATCCCTTCATCTAGGGCCTGTTTTTCTACCTGCTTGCTTCCGGGCACCACCCATACCTCCACGTTATCTGCTTTCTTTTTCCCTTTTACAAAGGCAGCCACCATCCTCAGATCTTCAATCCGGCTATTGGTGCAGCTTCCTATAAATACGTAATCAACCTTTTTACCTTTAATATTTTCGCCGGGAGTTAATCCCATATACAGCAGCGATTTTTCAAACGACGGCTTTTCCCTTTCATCAATCTCACCCAAAGTCGGCACATGACCCGTAATGCCTATTCCCATACCGGGGTTGGTACCATAGGTGATCATGGGCTCTATATCTTCAGCTTTTATATGCAGTTCTTTATCAAATACTGCATCCGCATCGCTGTATAAAGTGCTCCAGTCATTTATTGCTTTCTCCCATGCATCGCCCTCCGGGGCAAACGCTCTGCCTTTCATATAAGCAAAGGTCGTTTCATCGGGAGCTATCATACCGCAACGGGCGCCCATTTCAATGCTCATATTGCAAATGGTCATGCGGGCTTCCATAGATAAGTCCCGTATAGCCGATCCGGCATATTCCACAGCATAACCCGTGGCTCCGCTGGCCGAGATCCGGGCAATAATATAAAGGATGATATCTTTTGAAACCACCCCGCTGTTCAACTTCCCTTCCACGTTAATACGCATGAGCTTAGGCCTGGTCTGCATCAGGCATTGTGTAGCCAGCACCATTTCTACTTCGCTGGTGCCGATACCGAAAGCAATTGTGCCGAAGGCACCATGCGTGGAGGTATGACTGTCGCCGCATACTATGGTCATCCCCGGCTGCGTAATGCCCAGTTCAGGACCAATTACATGAACAATCCCCTGGTAGGGATGTCCCAATCCATACAGTTCAATGCCAAAATCGGCACAGTTCTTTTTTAGCTGCTCAACCTGTATGCGCGATAATTCTTCTTTAATAGGCAGGTGCTGATCTAAAGTAGGTACATTGTGATCTGCCGTGGCCACCACCTGGCCGGGCCGAAATACTTTGAGCCCTCTTTGCTGAAGTCCTTTAAACGCCTGCGGGCTGGTTACTTCATGAATAAAATGTTTATCAATATACAACAC
>NZ_DAOMOZ010000089.1:0-9685 GCF_035444585.1 Agriterribacter sp. | reverse complement strand
TATCAAATAAAGTCTTACCCATCTTTCTTTTTTAAAGAAGCGGGACGCCTGAGCGTCACGCTAACCAGAGTGCTTAACGCAACATGAGAAAACATCTGCTTATTATGCAATGGCTACTTCCGGATGATTATTGGCTGCCAATGCCTTCAAATCCTCGTCTCCCACTTCTTTTTTCACATCGGCAACTTTAAGAAAAGCCTGGTACAACGTATCAATATCATTGCGGTTAAAATTGTACCCCAGCTTTTGAAAACGGTGAGCCAGGGCCGACCGCCCGCTCCTGGCTGTTAAAACGATCTTTGAACTGTCTGCTCCTACTTCTTCCGGGCGGATGATCTCGTAATTTTCTGCATTCTTCAGAAACCCGTCCTGGTGTATACCCGAGGAATGCGCAAAGGCATTGCTGCCCACAATGGCTTTGTTAGGCTGCACCGGCATGCGCATGGTATCGGCCACCAACCGGCTCATCGGGTTAAGCTGTTCGGCTTTAACATTTGTATATAAGCCCAGTGATTCGTGCTGCTTAATGATCATCACCACTTCTTCAAGAGAAGTGTTGCCGGCTCTTTCGCCCAAGCCGTTAATGGTGCATTCAATTTGCCTTGCACCATTTATTACTCCTGCTATAGAGTTGGCTGTTGCCAGGCCAAGGTCATTATGGCAATGGCAGGAAAGAATGGCTTTGTCAATATTGGGCACATTATTCACCAGGTAAGCAATCTTTTCGCCATACTGATGTGGAAGGCAATAGCCTGTAGTATCGGGAATATTTACAACCGTTGCACCGGCATCAATAACGGCTTCCACCACTCTGGCCAGGAAATCCAATTCAGCGCGGCCGGCATCTTCCCCGTAAAACTCCACATCATCTACAAATTTACGGGCAAACTTTACAGCTTCCACAGCGCGCGCGAGTATATCCTCCTTATTGGAATTGAACTTGGTAGCAATGTGCAGATCAGAAACTCCGATACCGGTATGGATGCGGGGACGTTTGGCCCCCCGAAGCGCCTCTGCTGCCACTTCAATGTCTTTTTTTATGGCACGGGTCAATCCACAAACGGTTGCATTTTTAATAACGGCAGAAATATTATGCACAGATTCAAAATCGCCGGGACTGGAAACCGGAAATCCTGCTTCAATAATATCCACCCCAAGATCTTCAAGCGCAAGCGCCAGCTCTATCTTTTCCTCAGCATTCAGTTTGCATCCCGGAACCTGCTCACCATCGCGCAGCGTTGTATCAAAAATATAAATCTTGTTTTGAGACATGGATTGATTTTAGATGATCAAATCGGCTACCCTAAAGGCAATTACTTCATATAACTGTTTTATTAAAAATCGGATATTTGCTAATCCGGTCACAAATGTACAGGTTGATAACAAAGGAATAAAACCAAATTAAACATTATATTACGCTGTGCAAGCCCGTGTTTTTTTGTTAAGATCCTTTATGGTTAAGGGTTTTAAAGAAATTTGATTACGATGCCCAAACGATCTACAGACGAACTGTTCCAGTTGATTAAATCCCTTGAAAAGGCTGAAAAGCGGAATTTTAAGCTTTTTGTGCAAAGAAATGCCACCAGCCCGGATATGAAAACCGTTCAATTGTTTGATGCGCTGGACAAATTGGAGGATTACGACGAGGAATCGCTCTTAAAACGCAATACAGATATTAAGAAACAGCAACTCTCCAATCTTAAATCACACCTTTACCGGCAAATACTGGCCAGCCTCCGGATACTGAAAGACGACAATAACATTCAGCTCCAGTTGCATGAGCTCATGGATTATTCCCGGATCCTGTATGATAAGGGACTTTACCTCCAGAGTTTGAAAACCCTGGACCGCGTAAAAGAATACGCCAAAGAGCAGCACCAGCTTACCTACAGGCTGCAGGCATTGATCTTTGAAAAAAAAATTGAGGCCCTGTACATTACCCGCAGCATGAAAAACAGGGCGGAAACACTGGCAAAAGATGTAGAAGAAGCCGGTGATAAGCTTACAATGGTAAACAAATTATCCAATCTTTCCCTTCAGTTGTACAGTTGGTATATTAACCTTGGACATGCCCGCGATGATAAAGACAGGATGGCGATCAAAGCTTTTTTTGAATCCAATCTGCCGGCAATTGCAACCCATTATAATGGTTTTTACGAAAAACATTACCGTTATGAGAGCTATTGCTGGTACGGGTTTATTTTGCAGGACCTGCTCATGTATTACCGCTATTGTCAGAAATGGGTAGACGCTTTTGAACAGGAACCTTTGATGAAAAAAGTAGACACTCCTTTATATATTAAAGGCCTGCACAATTTGCTGAACGCACATTTTGTGCTGCAGAACTACGAAAAGTTCAATGCAGTGCTTGATAAATTTGAACACTTTTATCATTCCAAACAGGCCAACAGCAACGACAATAACCGGGTGCAGTCGTTTATATACCTGTATACCGCCAAGCTCAACAGGCATTTCCTGGAAGGCAGCTTTACAGCGGGCTTAAAGATCATTCCCGAAATCGAAGAGAAGATCGGGGAATTCAGATTAAAAATGGACAGGCACCGCATCCTGGTATTCTACTATAAAATAGCCTGCCTGTACTTTGGCAGCGGTGATAATGAAAAAGCCATTGAATACCTCAACCGCATTATCAACTGGAAGGTAGACCTGCGTACCGACCTGCAATGTTATTCCAGGCTGTTGCATCTTATTGCGCACTATGAACTGGGTAACTACGACCTTTTAGAATATTTGGTAAAGTCGGTATACCGCTTTATGGCAAAAATGCAAAATCTGAGCGTGGTGGAGGAAGAGATCTTCCGCTTCCTTAGAAAATCGTTTCACCTCGATAAAAAACAGGTAAAAGCCGCATTCATTGTGCTAAAAGGAAAGTTGGAAAAATACAAAGATAATCCGCTGGAAAGCCGTTCCTTTATGTACCTGGATATTATTTCCTGGCTGGAAAGCAAGATCAGAAATGTGCCGGTGCAGGAAATAATGCGGGAGAAATACAAGGCGGCTACGGGGTCAAAGAAAAGATGAGGGTATAATTTGTAATTTATTGTTTGTGGTTTAGCGTTGTAGCATTTCCCAACGAATTGAACATGCGGTCTAACACTCCCCTGTTGCGTGCGGCCACATCCCGGAATACGCTATTCCTGCTCAAAATAATACACGCCGTTTTTATTACCGATAACAATATCCGGCCGGCCATCCTTATTCATATCTTCCGTAACGAATTGTATGCCAACGCCCGAATTATCATCAATAAGATGTCGCTTCCATACGGGTCTGTTGTTCCCATCCTTCAATAGTTCAAACCAGTACAATACCGCCGGCTCCTGCCCTCCCGGGCCTTTGCCCTGGTGGGAGAAAAACCGCTTGCCGGTAATAAAATCGGGCAGCCCGTCGCCGTTAACATCCTGCAGTACGATGCTATGGGCCTCGGAAAAAGTGGTGTCAATGGCATGCGTTTTAAAGGCTATTCGCCCCTGGTCATCACGTATTTGTTCGTGCCACCATACACCGTAATCATGCGCCGAGCTGGTAAGCACATCGTTGTCGCCATCGCCGTCGAAATCATACGTGATCATTTGCGCACAGGACTCCCCCAGGTTGGCCTCATGAAATGTCCACGGAGAGGTTTTCATGTCTTTCGGTGCTTCCCACCAACCACCGCGGATCATTACGTCTTTAATGCCATCGCCGTTAATATCTCCCCAACCCAGTCCGTGCGAGAACATGCCAACACCGCTGGCATTGGTTTCGCTTATGGGATGCCGTTGCCAGCTTACTTTATTGTTTTTTACCACGGCGCTGAACCATGCCATTTGCGCCAGCTTTTCATTCCCGAAAACCAGGTCGGTTTTGCCATCATTATTTATGTCAACGGCCATCGGCGATTCGTTAGACGCGACGGAGTCAATCAGGTATCTTTTCCAAAGCACATCAGCACTTTTAGGGTTTTCGAACCAATACACTTCTTTGCCGGGGAAGTCGAAACAGATCAGGTCCGTCCAGCCGTCTTCGTTTACATCTATGGCAAAATTGAGGAAGGAATCGCTGTATCCTTTGGTATAGTCAAACTTTTTGTGCTTCCATATGTCATGGGCCTTCCAGCCGGGGGCTTCAAACCATCTTGCGCCGGCGATTATATCCATTTTACCATCCCTGTTCACGTCGGCCACGGTAGCGGCTTCCGTATAAAACTCATCCCACAAATGGTATTTTTTGAATTTTACATCGCTGCCGGCTGTTTGTGACAGTGACTCAAGAGCAACCACACATAACAAGCATAAGCCAATGGCGCAGATGGTAGTTTTTTGTTTAAACATGATACAGGAGTTGATTTGAGATTTAAAATCTGAGGTTTGAGATTGGTATCAGGAGGCGGTCAGTCGGTTATTGCTGATTTCTGATTTGTTGATTTCTGATTTTTTAGTTTATGGTGTATTCCTCCGGATTTCGAAATTCAGGCTTCGGATTTGAAATTTGCTGTTTATTTGTTTCTTGTTGCTTTTATCTACCCTGCCGATTCCATAGCCCTTTTCACGCTTCCGAATTTTACCAGCAGGGCTTTGGCTTTGGTATAATCTGTATCCGGCAATTTTTCCATCAGCATTTTAGTACCCCGGTCCAACAGCTTTTGATTGCTCAATTGCATGTTCACCATTTTATTGTCTTCTACCCTCCCCAATTGAATCATAATGGCAGTGGAGATCATATTGAGCACCAGCTTTTGGGAAGTGCCGCTTTTCATGCGGGTGCTGCCTGTTACAAATTCGGGGCCTACAGCCAGTTCTATAGGGTGATCGGCCTGCTTCGTTAAGGGTGATCCGGGATTGTTGGTTATGCAACCCGTTATAATTCCACTTTCACGGCATTTCTTTAATGCGGCTATTACATAGGGTGTGGTACCGCTTGCCGCTATGCCTATCACCACATCTTTTTTATTCACATGGTGCTTTTGCAAATCTTCCCATCCCCGGGTAAGGCTGTCTTCTGCAAACTCAACGGGCTGCGTCATCGCTTTTTTGCCACCGGCAATGATGCCAATAACCAGATTAGGCGATACGCCGTATGTGGGCGGGCATTCGCTGGCATCTACTATTGCCAGCCGTCCGCTGGTTCCCGCACCAATATAAAACAATCTCCCGCCTGCCAGCATTTTGTCCACAGCAACCATCACCAGCTTTTCAATTTGCGGGATCATCTTTTCTATAGCATAGGGAACTGTTTTGTCTTCATTGTTGATATGGGTAAGGATTTCGGCAACAGGCATTTTTTCGAGATGGCGATAAGCAGAGGGTTGCTCCGTGATCTTTACAAAAGAGGTCATAAGCTGTCTTGATTAATTACAGTGGATATATTGATAAAGAGATAAAAATAATTTTTCTACATCCGGGTCACAGATGATACACTGCAAGCCCTTCCATCGGGTTTTTTAATATTTTTCCCATTGCAAATTCGTACGACCGGCAAAGTTCTGTAAGCACATCCCGGAAATGATACGACACGCCACCAACAAAACTTACAGGTAAGGTCCAGCTTTCTTTAAACTTGCAAACATGATGAAAGAAGAAATCATTTAATGCATCTTCTATGATGTTTTCAATCATATAATGCCCCCGGTTTTCTGATAAAAAAGGGGTAAATGAAGCGAGGTAGCGGTTGGCCAGCGGTTTTTTATATACATTTTCCAGTATCTCTGTATGGCTTGTTCCGTATTTTGCATTAAAGCGCCCTGCAAGCTCTTCATCGAAAGTGTTGTACAAATAATATTGCAGTACTTTTTTACCCAGACAGGCGCCGCTGCCCTCATCACCCAGCACATAACCGAGCCCGGGTTTATTTACAACTATTTTTTCCCCGTTGTAATAGCAGGAGCTGGAACCGGTTCCCAGGATGCAGGCCACACCCCTGGTATCGCCATACAGGGCCCTCGCCGCTGCCATCACATCATGGGTAACCTCCACGACCGTCAGGTCTTTAAAAACATTTTTAACAGACTGCTTTACAATACGGTTGTTGTTGGGGTTAATGCATCCTGTTCCGTAGTAATATACTTCATCAACCTTTACCCCTTTAAGCGAAGGAAGCAATTCTGTTTGCAGTATGTTCGTTATTTGAGCAGTACCAAAAAAATAGGGGCTGATCCCCTGGGTAAATATGGTTTTTTTCTTTTTCCCCTGCAATAAACACCATTCGGCCTTGGTTGCCCCGCTATCAGCTATCAATTTTACTGACGACATCTTTAATTGAACTTATTTCGTGAAATTCGTGCTCTCAAAGATAATATACAAATACAGACTAATGGGTAATAATAAATTAAAGCTCTGGCTGCCACTGATCTTTTCCCTGGTAATGATTGGCGGAATGTTCCTGGGATATAAGATGAAAGAAAAAATGCCGGCTACAGCCCGTTTTTTTTCTACCGAGCGGAAAGGAACAGTACAGGAGGTACTTGATCTCATCTCGAAGAGATATGTTGACCCTATACAAACCGATACGCTTGCCGATGCTGCAATTGAAGAAATGCTAAGCCACCTGGATCCTCATTCTATCTTTATTCCATCAAGTGACCTGCAACAGGTAAACGAAGATCTTGCGGGTAAATTTGAAGGCATTGGCATTGAGTTCAATATTTTTGATGATACCATTCATGTGCTGAGCGTACTTAAAGGCAGCCCTTCGGAAGATGCCGGCTTACAGCCCGGCGACAGGTTTTTAAAAATAGGCGATTCAACGGTAGCAGGCAACAATACCGGTGCCGATGAAGTAAAACACTTGCTTCGGGGCATGCATGGCTCAAAAGTGCAGGTTACGCTTCTTCGCGGCAAAGAGATAAAGCAGTTTACGATTACGAGGGGTATTATCCCACTCTACTCGTTAGATGCAGGCTATATGATCGCCCCTGCAACAGGCTATATCCGGCTAAATAAATTTTCTGAAACCACTTACGAAGAATTCATGGAAGCCATGCAAAAGTTAAAAGAGAACGGCGTTCAGAAATTAATACTCGACCTGCGGGGAAACGGTGGCGGTATTTTACAGGAGTCTGTAGAGATCGCCGATGAGTTTTTAGATGGCAATAAACTCATCGTTTATACACGGGGAGGCCACATCAAAAAGCAGGAATTCAGGGCAAGACGGGAGGGTATCTTTGAAAAGGGAAAATTGGTTGTGCTTATTGATGAAGGATCTGCTTCCGCAAGTGAGGTGCTTACCGGTGCTTTACAGGACTGGGACAGAGCCGAAGTGATCGGCAGGAGAAGCTTTGGGAAGGGCCTGGTGCAGGAGCAATACAACCTGAACGATGGCTCGGCTTTACGGTTAACCATTGCACGTTATTATACTCCGCTGGGGCGTTCTATTCAGAAGCCATACGACAAGGGCATTGAAAGTTATAATGAAGAATTATATGACCGGTACCACAATGGCGCCCTGCTCAATGCCGACAGCAACAGAATGGCTACCGGCGAACCGTATCATACACCAATGGGGAAACTGGTATATGGAGGCGGCGGCATAACGCCGGATGTTTTTGTTGCTATGGATACAATGGGTATCAACAATAAAATAGCCCGGTTGTATACAAAAAACACCGTTGGAAATTTTGTATACAGGTACTACATAGATCATATCGATCATTTTAAATTATTTGCAAACCCCGCTGATTTCGGGAAAGGATTTGATGTTAACGATTCGGTGTGGGACGCATTTACTGCATTCGCACTGCGTGACAGTATTAAATTAAGCAGCATGAGCGCAACCGACAGGCAATTTATAATGCGCAGGCTGAAAGGGCTGTTTGCCCGGCAGCAGTGGCGGAATGAAGGATTTTATGAAGTAAACAATACCCGGGATCCTATGGTTATAAAAGCGCTGGAAGAGCTGGGAGAGTGAGGGTGGGGGTTACAGGGTGTGCAAGGATTTCAAATTTGAGATTTCAAATTTCAAATTCGTCTTTTGGTGCTTTGCGTTACGGTTTGCCGCTTCTCCGTTGGGTGACGACCACATCTTCGGATTTAATTTTACCTTTACTACAACAGAAAACCCCGGCATGGATATTAAAAACAATATACTCGAAACCATTGGCAATACGCCTTTGATAAGATTGAACAAAATAACAAAAGGGCTTCCCTGCACGGTAGCTGCAAAAGTGGATTATTTTAACCCGGGCAATTCTATAAAAGACCGGATGGCCCTGAAGATGATCGAAATAGCGGAAAAAGAGGGCAAACTAAAGCCCGGGGGCACCATTATTGAATGCACTTCGGGCAACACCGGTATGGGACTTGCCCTGGCAGCCAGTGTAAAGGGATACAAATGCATCTTCACTTCTACCGATAAACAATCCAAAGAAAAATTTGATATACTGAAAGCAGTAGGGGCCGAAGTAATTGTTTGCCCTACCAACGTTGAACCAGACGACCCTAAAAGCTACTATTCAGTTGCAAAAAGGTTAGCAAGGGAGATCCCTGATTCTTTTTTGTGCAATCAGTATGATAATCTTGCCAATCGCATAGCGCATTATGAAACAACCGGCCCGGAAATATGGGAACAAACAGACGGCAAAATCACCCACCTTGTCAGTACGGCCGGTACGGGGGGAACAGTTACCGGAACAGCGATGTATCTGAAAGAAAAGAATCCGGCAATTAAGATCTGGGCGGTTGATGCCTACGGATCCCTGCTTACAAAATATTTCCGCACCGGGGAAATTGATATGACAGAAGTACATCCTTATATATCAGAAGGCTTTGGTGAAGATTTTGTACCGGCAAATTTCGATATGCGCGTAATTGATCATTTTGAGCAGGTTACAGATAAAGACGGAGCCTTAATGGCAAGGCGCCTGGCCAAAGAAGAGGGACTTTTTTGTGGTTATAGCGCCGGTAGTTGTTTGCAGGGTTTATTGCAGTTAAAACACCTTTTAAAAAAGGGCGACCTGGTGGTATGCATATTCCACGACCACGGCAGCCGGTATGTAGGCAAAGTTTACAATGACCAATGGATGCTGGAAAGAGGCTTTCTTGAGGTTAAAACTTTTAAAGATGTTATAAGCGGAAAAGGGAACCAGCCTATTGTAGCGGTTAAGCCAGACCAAACCGTGGCTGAAGTATTTGAACTGATGAAAAAATATGATATTGAGAACATACCGGTTATAAACAACGGATCTCCCGAGGGCTCTGTATCGGAAAGTGGTTTATTTGGTAAAATGATGGCTTCGCCCGATATTAAAAATGAGCAGGTAAGCAAAGTAATGGAACCAGCCTACCCCATAGTGGCTTATGATACACCTGTGGAAAGATTGGGTAAGCTGATCAATAAAGACAACGGGGCTATTTTAAGCAGGGACGAAGCCGGAGATTTACACATTATAACTAAATATGATATAATACAATCGCTTACCAGGGGCTGAATTTGAACTTTTGTTACAACCTTCTGCTTATTCTTTTCAAATGCAGTGCAGTAGCACATTCCATCACTTTATGTTCCTTTTTTTTAGCTGCTGCTTAGTAGTTATACTTTCCTGTTAACTGGTATATTTCCTAAAAATATTTAGCAGGTTTACGTATTGATCCCGTAAAAAACATAACCAAAAAAATGGGGAAAAGCGCTCTTGCGTGGTGGATAACTGGTTAGTATTTTTGTTTTGAAGTTGATTGATGAGGAAGCTACG
>NZ_DAOMOZ010000088.1:0-18049 GCF_035444585.1 Agriterribacter sp. | reverse complement strand
CTTCGGGCTGCTTTAAATAAGGAGGATGATCTTCATTGGTAGCAACCCAACAAATGGCTATATCTGTATTGTCAGATTGTGCGGTAAGCGTAAAATGGGTATGTCGCGGCAGATATAATGTATGGGCAATACCACTAAATACATTTTTTCTGCCGTTACGGGTTTCCCATTCACCTTTATCAGAGTATACTTTAAAATTGCCAGCTAATAGTACAATGCAATATTCATATTCACCTGTATTTTGAGAGAAGGCTTCGTTTTCTTCCAATAACCAGGTTTCAAAGTTGAGGTAGTTCCAGCCGGCGTCCTCTGCAGTGAAGTGATGATACCTACGGTTTCCGGACTCCGGTTTAACAAGCAATTTTGAATCTGACATCAGCAACATTTTACGCTGGTAAACTTAACATTATAATTCTATTAAAATGATTTATGGGTATTGCAAACGTTTGAAATTTTTTGAGTTGAGAAAAAAGCGGAACTTGGGCTGTGATAAGATCAACATGAAATATGAATAAACCTGTTACCATAAAGGACATTGCCCGAAAATTCAGGTGCTCGCCGTCAACAGTGTCGAGGGCGCTGAACAATCATCCTTCTATCAATGAAGATACAAGGCGCAACCTGCAGGAGTATGCGCAAAAAGTAGGTTACCAGCGCAACCAGGTTTCATTGAACCTGCTCAATACCAAAACGGCAAGCATTGGAGTTATCGTTCCTACCATCAATAATTACTATGAATCGGCCATTATTGAGGGTATTGACGGAGTGTTGCACCCATTGGGCTACACGTTGAACATATGTGTAACCAATGAGCAGTACCTGCTGGAATCGGAATATGTGACAAAACTTTTATCAAACCGTGTGGAAGGCATTTTTCTTTCTGTTTCACAGGAAACCTATGATTCGGGACACTACGAGCACCTCGAAAACGTGGGTAAAAGAAATTTGCCATTGATCTTTATTGACCGCGATTATGAAGGATTTTCCGCGGGAAGTGTAACTATAGATGACTATCATGGTGCTTTTGCGGCAGTGGAGCACCTGGTGAATACCGGGCGCCGGCGCATTGCTCATTTAAAAGGTCCCAATGGAATGGCTGTTACCGAGCAGCGGTTCAGGGGATATACCGAATGTCTTGCAAAGTATGGATTGCCTGTGGAGGAAGAGCTGATCATCAATACCAATTTTAAAGTAGAAAGTGCGCTTGACCCTACCGCTCAATTGCTGGAGCTGGAGCAGCGCCCCGATGCTATATTTGGTGTAAACGACCAGGTGGCTATAGGGGCTATGAAAGTAATAAGAGAAAAAGGCCGGCGGGTACCGGAAGATATCGCTGTTGTGGGCTTTGATAATTCGCCCATATCGCCTTATATATCACCGTCGCTTACTTCTGTGGCCCGTCCCGGAAGACAGATCGGGGAAGAAGCCGCCAGGATCTTCCTGAATTATACAAACACTGCTAAAAAAGATGTGCCGGTACACCTTGTATTGCCATCTGAGCTGATCATAAGGGATTCTTCAGGCGGGAGATGAAAATATTATGGATGGCAAATGGCAATCCGGTTAAAATTTTTAAAAAAAAATCAATTCCTCCAACCTGATATAAATTGAGCTGCAGGATGATCTTTGTCATATTCGGAAAGAGGGGAGTCGTTTATTTTTGAGGCTGAATCTAAAAACAATGAAAAAAAGAGAACCTGTTTCCCATATCATGACCAAAGATGTTATTAGTGTTGAGGAAACCGATAGGCTGAGTGAAGTGGCGGCCATCTTCCGCAAAAAAGGCATAAGGCATTTGCCGGTAAAAAAAGGAGGAAAGATAACCGGCATGATAAGTCGCAACGATATTAACCGGCTTACATTCGGCGCGCTTTTCGATAACCAGGAAGGAGCCGATGAAGCCGTATTGCAGATGCTTACCGTTCCGCAGGTTATGACCGCCGATTTACGTGTGGTAAGCAGCGATACACCTGTCAGGGAAGTGGCGGAAATTTTCAGTACTGCAGAGTATCATTCGCTTCCGGTAGTTGATGATGGAGCATTGAAAGGTATTGTTACCACCACCGATATAATAAAATATCTGCTGGACCAGTATTAAACAACATGAGGAATCCTTCCAACGTGAGAGACCCTTCCCTGATACCATAAAGGCTGTATCCAATATGGTACAGCCTTTTTCATTGCAAAAAAGCAAACAGCAGGTGCCCTGCGGTAATGCCTGTTATAGTTCCCTTATTTTGATATTCCTGTAATACGCCTTATTGCCATGATCCTGTAAAGCGATCTTTCCTGTTTTTGCTTTTGCATAATCGGGATAGTCTTTCCACTTCCCTTCTGTTCTTTTTTTGTTCCAGTCATCGCTGCCTGCCTCAAATTCCACAATTTTCTCTCCGTTCAGCCAGTGTTCCACATGCCCGTTGTTGTAAATGATACGGCTGCTGTTCCATTGTCCAACGGGATTTAATTGTTTTTTATCATTTGCAGGCGTCATTGCGTAATCGGCGCCCGCTTTCTGCCAGTCTTCCAGCTTTTCGGGAAAACCGATGTCGTCAATAACCTGGTATTCGGGCCCCGTTTCGTAAGGCGCTTTGTATTTGGCATTTTCTACTACATGGTACATTACCCCGCTGTTGCTTCCTTTATCTACTTTCCAATCCCAGGTAAGCTCAAAATTCCCATAGGTATTATCAGTAACCAGGTCGCCACCGTGGGCATCTTTTGCTGCGCCCAGGCAAACCAATGCACTATCCTGAACGGTCCAGTTCTTTACTTCGCCGGTTTTATTGTAACCATGCCAGCCGCTTAATGTTTTGCCATCAAAGAGGCTTATCCATTCCCCTGGTGTTTTTGTTTGAACGGTTGTGGCGGCAGCATCGGGATTAACCTCTGCTGAACCGGTATTTTCGCTGTTTCCACCGCAGGAAGTTGCCGTTGCAATGAAGACCATGAATGCCAGTCGGTACATTTTACTTTTCATTGATGATATATTTTAGTTGTTCAAAAATACTGTTTTTCCTGTTTGAGCAGAGGTTCGGGCTGCCTCAAGTATGCGCACCACAGTAACATTGTTCGGTAGAGCGTACAGCCCGTCGTCTGTTACCGTAATTTTTTTTCGCACAACGTCAGCCAGGTAAGTAAAGGGATTTTCATATACGGGAATATCCTTCGATGTGTATTTGCGGCTTTGTTCCGCTTTGTCGCTTTTTTGTTTGATGCGCATATCGCTGTTGTTTACCGTGATCACATATCCTGTGGTACCATACAACTCCATGTCTTTCCGGCTAAAGGGCCAGTTCCATGAGGCCTGTATAATGGCCTGTGCATCGGGATAGCTTACAATAATGGTAGCTTCGTCATCCACCCTGGGATATACGTTGGGTTTGAACTGCCGGGTAACGGCGGTTACGGATATGGGTTGTTGTCCTTTCATGAGCCAGGTCATGAGGTTGGCGCCGTAACAGCCGAAATCTATAATAGCGCCACCCCCGTTTTGCACCGGATCGGTGAGCCAGTGGAGAAACTCACTGCTTACGCCAATTTCCTTAGGACCTTCATGCCCGTGATGAAATACTGCTTTTTTTAAACCGCCTGTATAATTGCTGTCGTTTACCAGTTGGTATGCTTTTGCCGTAGCCGGGTACCACGATGTTTCATAATTGGTGAGGAGATGAATATTATATTTTCGGGCAAGTGAATCCATTTGCAATGCATGTTCCACGCTCACTGCCAACGGTTTTTCCACCATCACATGGATGCCTCTGGGCGCACAGGCCTGCACTACGGCAAGATGATCATAAATAGATCCGAAAGCCACCACCGCTTCGGGCTTCACCGCATCCAGCATTTTATCCAGGTCGTTGAACAGCATGCTGCTATTCAACCCGAATTTTTTTGCGGATTTTTGCAGCAATGCTTTATCGGGTTCGCATACACCCACAAGCGTAATATCGCTTTGAGGCTTTCGCCCCAGTATCCAGCCCGAATGTCCGTGCGAGATACCGGCAACGGCTACACGTACAGGCTGGGCGTTAAGATTAACGGATGCCAGAAGTGAAATTGAACAAAAAAAATAAAAGAACCGTTTCATATTCAATTTTTGGTGAGTAGTGAGTGGTGAATAGTGAGTGGTGAATAGTGAGTTGTCAATAGTGAATTGTCAATAGTCAATAAAGGAATAAGCCGTTAACAAAATACCTGATAGCTGAAAGCTCACCAATGACACCTGACTGCCGACACCTTTTATTAATTTACTTCCAGCTTATCTTTTGACGGCAGCTTTGGAAAATGGGCGTGCGGCTCGCGCTGGTACCAGAATGCTACCGATGCAATATCGGAGCGTTGCGGCAAATAACGCCCGCCACTGCGCCAGCCCAGGTCCTGAATGGTTACTTTCAGGTCTTTTTCGAAGCGTATCGGATCCATTATATGCCAGCGGTACAGTCCAAAACGCTGCTGCGATTTATATAGCCCATCGGGTTTTATCACCTGCGATAAACCCGAGTAAGGTGTGGTAAATACTTCATATTCACGCTTAACCTTATTCTCAAAATTATACGAACCGCAAAAATAATCTTCCGTACCGGTGCCGCAAATCGTTGGAAATTTGGTGTCGCCATCCATAAAAAATTTTATTTCGCCTTCGCCCCACCATCCGTTATTGTTTACGCCCCAGGCCATATATACACCCACATATTGTCCTTTTCCCTTAATGCCATTCACGATAGTGTAATCGGATGTGGTATTGGTATTAGCCCGGCGGAACTGTGCATGAAAATAGCCGGCATCTTCAGGTACTTCGGTTAGTGTATAATCTATCTGGTAATATAATACCATGTTTTCTGTATTGATATTCTCCATGGTAATTTTACATTTCTTCCGGAAAGGCATTGCCCAGTAGCAATTGAAGGCACTACCCGGATTTACGCAAACAGCAAGTGACTTTAACGGCGCATACTCCCCCCAGCCCATGCCGAAGAAATCTCCCACTGGGCATTCAACAGATGCTTCTTTTTCATCGTCCCAGTAAATGCGCAGGATCGAATTGCGCCAAACGCCTGTTGGGGTCATCCATATATGCTGTATGGCGCCGGGGCCTTCCATTTCGGCAATGGTGGTGGTTTCACCCGCATTGATAATGATATATGGATTTACTTTCCAGCCCTGGCCAAGATCACGTGCGGCATTATGCGCATTGGCGGTATTCCGCCTGTCTTTGGCGGCAGGATCGGCCATGCCGCCTTTTCCTTTTTCCCCTGTAAAGTTTTCCGGGCTTATGGAACGTGTTTTGGCATCCGACAGACGAAAGAGGTTGCCCATGTTCATGTTCAGCCCGTTGAATTTATTGTTTTGAGCGTGGCCGGCTGTGGCAGCAAAAAGAAAGACAGACAAGCAATAAAGCAGCTTTTTCATGACAGATCAGATTAAACGGTTTTTAAATAATTCTTTGTAGTAGTAAGAAGCTATCAAAATGTATTCAAGGATAGGATGTGCCCTTCACCGGTCATGATAATCAGGAAGTATGCTAAAGGTATTGCATAAAATATAAAATCATAGTAGGCGCTTCATCTTTCAATGCAAAAAAGAGAGCTGTTCCGGACATTCATCTTAAAAAGAGAAGAATCGCGGATGAAACTGAAAAGAGATATTTATTGTTCGACCCTTTCAGGGTCGTAATACTTTTTATAGTGTAATTATAAACGTTCAGACCCCTTCAGGGTCAATATAAGTTTCTGTAATCAGCCTCGTATAGGTTCTCCGCATCCCAAAGGGATGCAATGTTTATAAAAAACGCAGACAAGCAAGCTACGACCCAAGGGGGTCGAACAATTCGTCTCTATTGTTATTATCAGGGTATAAACCCACGACCCTTTCAGGGTAAATGCAGACCTTGCACTTTGCGGATGAAAAATATGACTTCACGGGATCAAAATAAATGCTTCGTGCTTTACCCTAGGGCATCTGATTCAGGAGTATGAACCCTGCCTGACGGCACTCACTTCCCTAAAGAATCATTACAATTATGCTGAGGCACGACTTTACTGAAGCTGTCTAAAAAAAGACTCTATAGAAGATGCCACTAAGACACGAAGTCCTGATCTTCATGTTTCATTTTCTCTGTGCGTTAGCGGTTTTGCCGCAACCTTAAAAACAGTACAAATTTTAACCTCCCGGCTGCCCGTATTCTTTATGCCAGGCAATTACATCGGCTACTACTTCGCTATATGTGGTCATGCCCAGCGGCTGCTTATTGGCTTCAAGGTATTTTCCATACACCCATCTAAAGACCGGTTCAGCAGGGTTTTCGTATTTTTTATAATAGGCCTTAAGGGTTTCTATATCTTTTTTAACGCCGGGGTGCAGCAATGCCAGAAACTGCTTTGCGGCAACGGAGTCTGTTCTGTACAGGTTGCGGTTGGCATACAGGAAAAGATCGAAATAGGCCGAATACATAAAAAGCGTATCTCCTGAAGCCGTAGCCACTATATACCCGGCAAAATTGGCTTCGTTCTCTTTTGCATAACCCAGCTGGTGTGATATCTCATGACAGGTAACGTAGGGCTGAAGAAATGGCGGCACATCGGTGTTAACCTGCGCTTCGCCCGTAAAGGGGTTGTAATAACCCGAAAACCCAAAATAGTTTCCTATGAAATTGAAAAGAGACGGCTTTACCGAAGGATATGAATACCGGAGAAAAGGATATTTTTTTGCCGCTTCAGCAAAGGCATGATCTGCTTTTGTGAACAGCTCCCTGGTTGAAGGGTAGGATATTCGTTGCCGGAGCAAAGCTTCCTTGCAGGTATTTACCTGTTGCAGCAATACATTATTTATGTTCACTACTTCTTCTTTTGAATATGCTTCCCGCTGGAAGTTCATTTGGTGATGAATTCCTTTACGGTCGTAATTCAATCCCCACAGTGCATTGAAAATGATATAGAGCAGTAAAAGAAAGCTAAAGGTCTTTAGCCATGCTATTTTTGGACGAAGCGCAGGTCGCTTTTCTCTTCGTAGTTTTTTTACTCTTTGTGCCGCCTTCCACAAGGCAAATACAAAAAGAAAACCATACAATATATCTCCCGCGCTAAAAGGTACGGATCCCCAGAGTCTCCTTAAAAAAGAGCTGATATAAGGATATATGCCCGAGGTATATGATGATTCAACCATTCCGGGGCTGGAAGCATATAAGCGGATGCCCAATGCTATGCATGTAAGAATGATAACGGATAGTATACTGCGCCTGTCGGGTTTTTGCATTATTGCTTTACCGGAAAACTTTTGATATCAAAACCTAAAAGTAAACGGTTTTTGTATAGCAAATGCATTCTGGTTTCCAGAAAAGGATTGAAACCAAAATATTTTCAACAGATTGAATCAGAAATAGTTTATGTCTAAAAGAGAACCCTTCAGAAATCGAATTGTTCATCATTATTTTGGCATTGATTATTCCATCGTTTGGGAAATCAAAGATCGCGACTCTAAAATCCTTATAAATTTCCGTCAGCGAAGAATCTTTTTTCATTCGGGAATAAGCAATAAAAGCATAATTGAGTCCTTCAACCTTTTCTATAGCAGGCAATAAAATCCCTGCACGGTTCGTATGAGTCGTGCAGGGCAAATAAAACTGTTTCCGTTTAACGGGAAAGATTATTGCGCAATAGCGTGCTCTTCATCAGCAGGCATTTCTACAACATTGGCCACGGTCCCTTCGCCAACATGGCATTGGCCATTGAAGCTCACTGTGGGTTCAACCTGCAGTTTACCTGCGCTGATATTGCCTTTTACAGCCGCTTTACCCCTGAGGTTCAACAATTCCTTGATGATGATTTTACCGCTAACTTTTCCGAGTATGTCGGCCTGCTGTCCTTCAATATCGCCTTCAACAACACCTTCGGCGCCTATCAGCACTTTTGCAGAACCGGAAATGTTTCCTTTCAGCGTTCCGTCTATACGAATATCGCCGCTGCTTACCACGTCGCCTTTAATGATTGTGCCGGCGCCTATCAAACTTGTGCCGGATGAAGAAGCGGGTATCTCGATTTCGGATTTGGATTTTGATGAAAACATAGTTATTGGTTTTAAATGATTAATCTTCGCTTTTTCCCTCTTCGGGAACATTTAACTGGGTTGTATCCATGAGTGCCGTTGTATTTCCTTTCAGCACATTTTGTATGCTTTCCATATATTTATCACGGTAGTTCATTTGCTGTTCCAGCGAATCAACCTGCATTTTTAGCGTTATCATCTCCCTTCTGTCTGATGCGCTCCCGTAGCCCGGTACATAATAACGCAACGGCGTAAATACCAGCAAAGCCACCGTTACACCAACCAAAGCTAC
Source organism: Agriterribacter sp. (assembly GCF_035444585.1). Classification (GTDB taxonomy): domain Bacteria; phylum Bacteroidota; class Bacteroidia; order Chitinophagales; family Chitinophagaceae; genus Agriterribacter. The sequence continues at coordinate 9,717 of NZ_DAOMOZ010000088.1, read as the reverse complement.
AAATATTGTACATAACGTGATGTAAACGCTGAGCCGCGACAGCCGGAATGTAACCACTTCTTCATAGGTATCGTCGTTCATCACCACCAGCCGGTAACGGTTGCGCAGGTGCTGCAGGGTTCCGTCGGTATCAAATATCTTTGCCATTATCAGTTATTTGTGTTAAAAATAACCACTTTGACCTGGTTGTAGGGACGAAACCTTGAAAAAATGTACAATTAAAAATAATTTCGCTGAAATTTAGTTTATTACGTGATCGAACTATGCATGCATGTCTTATAGTAAATTCCTTTTAACGGTTATACCCACTATTTTATTTTATTGTGGCCATTATTCATCTGTAATGGCACAAAAAGATGCGACCCTTGATGTAAAGAAGCCGGAGAAATACGAAAACCGCGTACTGGGATCAGATAAAACCTTTACCACCAAATACACAATACCACGGAGGATCATGCAGGGCATGAGTACACATTATAATTTTTTCTTTAATGCAGATGTTAAGCTAACCGAAGTGGTAACAGGAGCCAAACAGGGCTTTATGGATGATTATACCGAATTGTTGCCGTTTTACAACTATACGCTTGACGCTACCGCATCACAAAAGACAGAACTGGATTCCGTGCTGCAAAAATGTAACGCAGGCATTTTACTGCATGACCTGAGAAATGAGTGGATTGATGATATGTATTTTTTGATGGGAAAGGCTTATTTTTTCAAAAAACAGTTCGATTCAGCCCATATCGCTTTTCAATATCTCAATTATTATTTTCAGCCCAAGACTGAAGAAGAACTGGGATTTAAAAAATATATAGGCAGTAATCTTAACGATGAAGGCAATATCTATTCTGTTTCTACAAGAGAAAAGACGGGCATCACTTCTAAAATGTTCAGTAAGCCGCCACGCCGCAATGATGCGCTTGTATGGCAATTGAGAAATTATATTGAAGACAGCGCTTACAACGAGGCTTCGGCAATGATACAAACCCTGAAACGCGATGAAATATTCCCCCGGCGGTTAAAGCCGGCGCTGGAAGAAATGCAGGCTTACCTGTTTTACAGGAATAAGATGTGGGATAGCACTGCCCAACATCTGATACCTGCACTGGACAATGCCGAAAATATGGAGGAAAGGGCCAGGTGGGAATACCTGATAGGTCAATTGTATGCATTGAGCAAAAAACCAACGGAAGCAGATGCGTATTTTGACCAATGCATTAAACATACCATTGACCCGGTAATGGAAGTATATGCGAGGTTGAATAAAATAAAGCTGGCCGGTGGCGATAACGAAGAGAAGATCATTGATGAAAATGTAAAGCAGTTGCTTAAAATGGTAAGGCGTGATAAGTATTACAATTATCGCAATATCATTTATTATATGGCTGCACAAATGGAAATGCAGCGTAATAATTATGATGCCGCTAAAGCCTACCTGTTAAAAAGCGTTAAGTATAACAATGACGATCCTGATCAGCGCAACCGTTCATTTTTGTACCTGGCCGGGCTGGCCTTTGAAAAAAAGGAATATGAACTGGCATACAGCGCATACGACAGTCTGGATATCAACAGCCCGGTAGTAAAAGATGCGGTAACTGTTTCGCATCGGAAGGATGCATTGAGCGGGGTGGTTGCCAAATTACAAACCATCAGGGTGGAAGACAGCCTGCAAAAAGTAGCTGCCATGCCGGAAACTGAAAGGGAAAAATATGTAAAAGCGGCTGCCAGGCGCCTGCGCAAAGAAAGGGGACTAAAGGAAACAGAATCATTTAACACGAACACAAACAATCCGTTCGCCAACAAGGCAACTACAGATATTTTTTCGGGAAATGAAGGTAAGGGTGACTGGTACTTTGATAACAATTCATTAAAATCGAGGGGATTTACCGCTTTTCGCAACAATTGGGGATCGCGGCCAAATGCAGACAACTGGAGGCGCATGGCTGATATTGCGGCACAGTTTAAAGTGCCTGAACCCAAACCGGGTAATGAGCCCGGTGCAGACGGAAGGCTGAACAATATAGAAAATCCTGAAGATATCAGCTACGAGGGGCTTTTGAAAAGTCTTCCCCTTACCCCCGCTGCAATACAGGTTTCAAACGATAGCATTCAATCGGCTTTATTTGGATTGGGCAGGGCTTTTAAAGATCAGTTTGAAGACTATGCCGAAGCCATAAAGAATTATGAAGCATTGCTGAACCGCTTTCCGGATACCCGATACCGGGAAGAAGCAGTTTTTGACCTGCATTATTGTTATACCAAACTGAACATGCCTGTCAAAGCAAAACAATACAGGGAAATACTGGCAAGAATTGCGCCTCAAAGCAAATACATCGAATACATTGATGATCCCGGAGCTGTTGAAAAGCGCAAAACCAAATTGAAGGACGATGCTACCCGCAATTATGAAAGAATATATGATCTTTTTCTGGAGGGTAAGTTTGAAGAGGCTATTATAGAAAAGGCGAAAGCCGACAGCATCTATGGAAATATTTACTGGACGCAACAACTGCTGTACATAGAAGCGATCTATTATATCAAACAAAAAGATGATAACTCGGCCATCAATGCGCTTCAGAATCTTATACATATTGACAGGGAAGCAGGCATCTCTAAAAAAGCAGAGAACATCATCGATGTATTGAAAAGACGTGATGAGATTGAAAAATACCTCACCAACCTGGACATAGAAAGAGCAAAAGAAGATACCGTTGCGATAGTTGAAGATGTATCCAGGCCCAGGACAGGCGTGCAGGAACAGGTTAAGGTCAACAGCGAAACCAAGGCGCCAGGGGTAGCTGCTGCAAAAGGAACCGTTATCAGACCTTCTATAGATTCATCGGTATTCAATAGGCCCAAACCGGCGCCACAATCGGGCTTCAGCTATGATCCTGCTGAGCGGCATTATGTGGCCGTGGTACTCAATAAAGTGGATATTGTATATGGTAACGAGGCCAAAAATGCTTTTAATCGCTACAACCGGGAGTCATTTAATGATCAGCCCATAGAGATCACCATATTACCCCTGGATGATGAGCATAAGCTGATGCTGATGTCGGGATTTCCGGATGCCGTGGGTGCATCGGAGTATCTGAACAGAACAAAAGCTGTGGCTGGTGCGCAGGTGGTACCCTGGCTGGCCGCAGATAAGTATTCGTTCATTGTTATTTCTGCAGGCAACCTTGAAGCGCTGAAGAACAATAAGGACCTGGAAGGGTATAAAAAGTTCATGGAGGACAATTACCAGGACTGATTATAAGAAATCATCTTTAAATTATATATACAATAGTAACAGGTTAAGCATGGAATTTGCTTTTACATTTGTTGAAGAAGCCTGTTTTCGGACATTATTCATCATAAGCACATCAATATGACAAAGGCAGTAAAATATTTCTGGAGAATTTTCTTTATCGGGCTTGGCTTTTCCGTTTTATTTCTCCTGTTGATCTCATGGGGTGTTTTTGGTAAGCTCCCGTCGTTATCTGAGCTGGAAAACCCTTCCATTCTTTCTGCCTCGGAAGTATTTGCTGCCGATGGAAGGCTCATGGGTAAGTATGTTATAATAGACAGGATCAATGTGCCATACAGCGAAATTTCACCCAATGTGATCAATGCGCTGGTTGCTACGGAAGATGAAAGATTTTATAAGCATTCCGGTATAGATGCAAGGAGCCTGGCAAGAGCTATTTTCTTTTTTGGCAGTGAAGGCGGCGCCAGCACGATCACACAGCAACTGGCTAAGAATATGCTGGGTCAGGGGAGCAAGAACACCATAGCGAGGGTTATTGAAAAATTAAAAGAGATGATCGTGGCTATTAAGCTGGAGCGGAATTTCACAAAGGAAGAGATCCTTGCCCTGTATCTTAATACGGTTGAATACAGTGATCACGTATATGGCATACGAAATGCCTCCCGAACTTTTTTCCAGAAAGATGCCTTCCGGCTTAATGTTGCCGAGTCGGCGGTACTGGTAGGGATGCTTAAGGCAACCGGCACGTACAATCCGCGGATAAACCCCAAACAGGCATTAGACAGAAGAAATACCGTAATAGATCAAATGGTGCGCAACAACTATTTGCCTGCGGCGGAAGCCGGTAAAATTAAGCTCGTACCTATAAAGCTTGACTATGAAAAAATGACCCACAATACAAACCTGGCACCCTATTTCATTGACGTATTGCGAAATGATATCCGCCAATGGTGTAAGGAGCATAAAAATCCCAAAACCGGAGAAGCATATAATATTTATAAAGACGGGTTGAAGATTTATACCACTATTGATCCGCGGATGCAGCTATACGCCGAAATGGCGGTGGCAAGGCATATGCCCAACCTGCAAAAAGTATTTAACGGTCAAAAAAATATTAAAGACGGGAGCGTATGGAAAACGAAAGACGGAAAGGCTGTGCTGGAGAGGGCTATGAAGAATAGTGAACGCTGGCGTAATTTATCGGATGACGACGTAAAAGAAGCTGAGATCCGGAAATCATTTGATGTGAAAGTGCCCATGAAAGTATTTGCATGGAATGACAAACGGGAAAAGGACACTACGATGACGCCGCTGGATTCGATCAAATACCACAAGCAAATGCTGCAGGCTTCTTTTATATTAACCGATCCGCTGACCGGTGAAGTGAAAGCATGGGTAGGGGGTATAGATTTTAAAACCTACAAATACGACCATGTTAATTACAATACGAAACGGCAGGTTGGCTCTACATTTAAACCGCTGTTGTATACCCTGGCTATCATGAACGGATATACGCCTGAAACACCCGTACCGGTGGATCCTGTTGACCTGGGCGGCAAGTTGATCGGGGATAAGAAATATTCCGGAACTCGTCCACTGAATTATTGCCTGGCGGCTTCCATCAATCCTGCTGCAGCAAATCTTATGAATGCGATAGGCGTAAACAGAATGGTTGATTTTGCAAAGCAGTGTGGGATCACCAGTAAGATCCCTCCTTATCCTTCCATTGCACTCGGGTCAGCCGATATCTCACTGATCGAAATGGTGAGCGCGTACAGCATGTTCCCCGGGGGAGGAATGAATACCAAACCCATTTACATTTCACGGATAGAAGACCGTAACGGCAATGTGCTGCAATCTTTCACCACTTCGCATACTGAAGTGATCAATGAATCGGATGCTTATATAATGACACGAATGATGCAGGGCGTGGTAGATTTTGGGACGGGGCGTTCAATGCGCAGTGCTTATGGAATTACCAGTGAAATAGCCGGTAAAACAGGTACCACGAACAATAATGCAGACGGATGGTTTATTGGATTTACGCCCCAGTTGCTGGCCGGCGCATGGGTGGGTGCGGACGATCCCATTTTACGTATCGCCAATAATTACGTAGGTCAGGGAGCACAGATGGCCATGCCCATTTGGGCCTATTTTTTCCAGGAAGTGTATAAAGATAAAACGCTGGGCATAGACCGCAATGCAAGGTTTGTACAACCGGAAAGTTTTAAAAATGAAATGATGTACGACTGGGTCGACCCTTCTTTGCCGGATACGCCTATACTGGAAGGAGAAAATACAGGTGACGATGGCAGCCAGTACATTGACGTGCCGGTAAGCGATGGCAGGGAAAGAATAACAACAGAGTCGCAGCTCAACGAGGAAGAAAGAAAGATTTTGGAAGAGGCAAAGAACGGAAGCCGGAAGAACGATAAAGTGGAACCCGATTCGGCAGATCAAAAAAAGAAAGGTTTTTTCAGGAGGCTTTTTGGCGGTAAGAAAAAGAAAGATTAAATACGCATTTTCTGTACCGGAATTTTAAGCGGCAATGTATTACTTCGTCATGAAGCCTGTTCGTTTTTTGCTTCTCTTTTCATTGGCGCTTTGCATGTTAAAGAGTTGAAGTACATCAGGGCTTTCAAAAAATGCACTGATCATGCTTTGCTCCAAAACAAAAACAGCCGGGGATTAATGGAAAATAAAAAGGTTGTTGATCTGGTTGGACAGGCCGGTATGCTGGAAATACCGCCCCCGTTAGCCTGGCTTGAAAACGAATATCCCTTGCAGCGCACGGGCTTCTGTTGCTGCACTTTAACCGTTGTTTTTGTATGCATAAAATTGTTTTATTTATACTTCTCTTCGCAATTGCATTTGGTGCGATGTCCTGTAGTTATTCGGCCAAAGCCACCCGGCAACTGTTGCAGAAAGCTGAAAGCAGCGGTCCGTTTGATATTATTGTTGTTCCCGGTGTTCCTTTTGAGAACGGCAAATGGAGCCGCACGATGAAGGGAAGGATCTATTGGTCTAAATATCTGTTTGATAAAGGGATCACCAAAAATATCATGTATTCCGGTTCGGCGGTATATACCGCTTATTATGAAGCGGAAATTATGGCGATGTATGCAAAAGCCATCGGCATTCCCGCAAAAAATATTTATACGGAAACCAGGGCAGAGCACAGCACCGAAAATGTTTATTACGGGTATAAAAAAGCACAGCAACTGGGTTTTGAACGTATAGCGCTTGCTTCCGACCCTTTTCAAACCAGGCTGCTACGGCGCTATGTTCGTAAAAAGGTGAGTGCAGACATTGCCTTTATCCCAATGGTAACAGATACCCTGAAAGCCATTGAGCCGGCAATGATTGACCCCGATATCAACGCACAGGCAGCCTTTAAGCCCGGTTTTATTTCCATTAAAGAGCGGGAGAGTTTCTGGAAAAGATTGCGCGGAACGCTTCGCGGAAATATAGATACAACAGCTTACGGAACCAGGTAGCCAACATCATGCAACAGCCATAATCCGTGATCTGTGATACACTTTCAATGAAAATAATTTCGGCTGATTGAAAAAAAAGAGGACTGTCTAAAAAAGTAATTTTTTGCTACAAAGTCATCGCCTGAACAAACTGCTATCAGGAAAAAGTGATAAAAGCCTTTAGTAGCCTGATTTCGAGACAGCCCCTTTTTCTTATGTCGCGGGTGTGCTTTATCTATTCCCGCACTTCGGTTGTGGTCACTTCCTTCACATTTCCATAGTCGTCTTTTACAACAGTAGTGGTTTTGCGCCTGGAGCTGCCTCCGCTGAAAAGAAAGATCAACAGCAGTAAAATAACACCGGCGGTGATCCACATCCAGTTCCTCCCAAACCAGGAACTCACTTCCTGCTCACTTATTTGCACAGTGTCCTGGGCAAAGATCATCATCGGCAGCACAGAAAATAACAACAGGGTTCCAATATAATGATTAAGCCGTTTAAGCATTGAATATTTCATATAATTATGTTTTGATGAACAATCAATAAAGCTGTGTCAATAAATGAGCCATCCGTTTTAAAAGGTAAAACAAATTGCTTATCAGGCAATAGTATGCGGGAGCATTCGCCTGACTGGGTATGATTTTCCCCGTTTTTACCAAAAATCCGCTGCCTGATCAGTTGTTGACTGGTAAGCGATGCAGGGCGTTCGCGTAATGGCAGGTTAATACAGATTATTGCAATGGCACGGATTTTCGATATCAATGGCAGAGGCCTTTGTCTTTCAAAATATATGTGATGAAAAACAAATTTTCGGCATTCATAACTATTGCTATAGTATTCATTGCTTCCTGCAATGGTAATCCGGGTAAGGCTGATAACCCCCAACAAAGTGCGGTACCTGTTGATAAAGAAAGCAATGATTTCCTGGTAAATGCCCTGCACAACGGTATGGCCGAAGCGCGGCTTGCAAAGCTGGCGAAAGAGAAAACCATCAGCCGGAAAGTAAAGGATTATGCAGGTATGATCATGAACGATCATGGCATCCTCAACGACCAGTTGAAGGCTGTGTCTTCAGGATTACATATTGTGCTCCCATCCTCACCGGATAAAGGGATGCAAACGAAATTACGTTCATTGAATGATCATGCAGGAAAAGATTTTGACCGGATTTTCCTTGATATCATGATCGGGGATCATGAAAAAGTGATCCGTTTGTTTGAGCATGCGTCAAAGAAGGTAAACAACGCAGAGGTAAAAACGCTTATTGACAATGCCTTACCTCAATTGAATAAGCACCTCGATTCTGCCAGGGCGCTCATAAGAATGTATAAATAAAACAGCAGCGGAGACAGCCGCGTGTAAGGAACGGTTAGCCTGAGATCAATATCGTTTGATTTGCCGGACATACTATATGTGCGGCGCAAACCTACAGTAAAACGGCAATAAAAAAAGCCCGGAATGTCCCCCGGGCTTTAAACTTTTCCCTGTATTTATCATTCATTCTTCACCTTATCCTGTTAATGCTGCATTTTCTTTGCATCATCCAAAAACTTGGCCAGACCGATATCGGTTAAAGGATGCTTCAGTAAACCTAAAATGGGGTCCAGTGGACAGGTGCATACATTGGCGCCCAATTCGGCTGCTCTTACAATGTGCAGTGAACTGCGGATAGAAGCCGCCAGTATTTCTGTTTTAAATCCCTGCAAGGCGTATATCTGTGCAATTTGCCCGATCAGTTCCATGCCGTCCCAGTTGCTGTCGTCTATCCTGCCAATGAACGGCGACACATAATTGGCGCCCGCCTTGGCGGCCAGGATGGCCTGCCCGGCCGAAAATACCAGTGTGCAATTGGTTTTAATGCTATTGTCGGAAAACCATTTTAATGCTTTTATGCCATCTTTGATCATAGGCACTTTTACTACTATATTAGGGTGAATAGCCGCCAGTATCTTTCCTTCGGCAACAATGCTTTCAAAATCTGTAGAAAATACTTCCGCGCTCACATCTCCCCCGTCTACCAGTTCACAAATGGTTTTATAATGATTTCTTATGGCTTCATCGCCTTTAATGCCTTCTTTGGCCATTAAGGAAGGATTTGTGGTAACACCATCTAATATGCCTAAATCATGTGCCTCTTTAATTTGTGCCAGGTTGGCTGTATCAATAAAAAATTTCATAACCTTAATATTTGCTTTGATTCATTGAATGTTATAAATAGAACGAATATAAGAATAAAAAAAGGCAAGTTACTTACATCGCACCGCTACAACCGCCTACCCTTGCTACCTTCCGGTCCTGGGGGAGTTCAGCAGGAGCTGGTCGTATAAGACTTGCCGCTGCAAAGATACGAAGGAAGCATTAAAGGACAAATTACAAGAAATAAAATCCGAAAAGAGCTGTCAGAGCCATGAGCAGACCCCGGCGAATAGAAGAATACTTACTTAGCGTCAGGGTCTCATAGCTGCCCACGATGGCTTCTGATGAAGACCCCGACGCGAATTCAACTCATTCGCTCATGTAATCTCAAATGTTAAATCTCAAATCTCAAATCAGCAATCGCTAAAACTGCCCCGGGCGGTTCATCATTGAATTGATCACTGTTACATTCATCAACTGGTCATATCTTCCGCCTAATTCACGGTAATATACCAGTATGGTATACTGGTTCTCGGTTTCCCAAATATTGCCTTCGGTTTCATCTGTAATGAACCGGAGGGGGTTGTTTTTGCCGTCTGCCAGGGCGTAAGCGTAATCATAGTAGCCCTGCTTCAGTTGCAGGGTAGTTTCATAGGTATTTTGCTGCGGGTTCCAGCGCATTTTAGCGTTGTCGTCTCTTCCGTAATTGGTAATTTGTCCGATAAGATACAGGTCTTTGGCATAAGGCGCATTGCCCGGCGGCTTATATGTAAAATGTACTGTAGCATAGTCGCCGTTCCAGTAGGGGTTTACATTTTCATTGGTCAATGCGGCATATATACCATTATAATCTTT